>JBBSYY010000030.1:0-4365 GCA_038044985.1 Nanobdellota archaeon | reverse complement strand
TTTCATCTGCTCCAGGATGGATATTAGGATTATCGTCGTTACAATCTAAGTTTATATAATAGCCATCTCCATCATTGTCTTCTTGCTCTAATAACCAACTAATAGATTTTCTAAATAATTGTATAGAGTTCTCATTCCATTTTTCAGCATCTGTTATTCCAAAATATAGGTTTCTTTCAAAAATTTGCTTTATTCTTTCTGTGCATGCTCCATCTTCTAGCAATAAAGAATCTTTGTCTAAAGCCAACAAAATTATCCTTGAGCTAGAGGAAATTTTTGAAATTAAGGCCTTGCCATTAATTGGCAAACATCCAGATAAATATTTAATTTTCCCTATTATTGGATAAACCGTTAAACTTCCTAAAGAAAAATCCTGTGTGATATAATCAATTCTTTTAATATTGACGATAACTCCGCTTGTCTGACCTAAACTAGAACCAAATCCCTCTTTTTCAGCAGCATTGTTGCTTAAAAACAAAGTTTTGTGATATCTATGGTCAAAAACATTACCAATATCAGCAACACTATCAGAGACAATAACAAGATCATAATCGTCTGCGTTAAACCCTTCTTCTCTATCTAAAATTATTAGGTTATGTCCGTCTTCATTTAGCAAATCTTCTACAGATCTTTCACTTAAAGAAGGATTCAAAGAATCTCCTACAACATAAGCAATATCGGCGGCTAAAACTATACTTACTAAAAGTAAGATACTTATAAAAAATAAAATCAGAAACTTTTTCTGTCTTCGAAGTTTCTGAGCCAGAAAAAAAGACGTTGCGAAGCAACGTCCACTGACTAAATGTAGGGGTTTACTTTTTTTCTGCATTAAGAATGGCACAAATTTTCTCATTTCATTTGCACACCATTTTTTAATTTAATTGCCTCACCTTTTCTATATCTATTTTTATTTTTTAGATAAACCAATAACATTAAAAGGACTACAAATAAAACTAAAGTAATCAAGCTATATACCATTAAAATATTAAAAATTGGTTTTTTTTGTGTTTCTTGAATTTCGTTATTTTCAGTTTTTTCGTTTGTTAATCCAAAGCTTACAGTTTGATTTTCATCTATATTTTCTTCTTCATTATTTCCAGTAAAAAAATCAAAAAAACTCTTTTTGCTCCCTTCTGCAATAACAATAATAGTTGAGCTTAGTCCAACACCATTTCCTTTTTCTTCAGGCGAAAATTTTACATTTATCTTACTCTCTGACGTACCCGACTCTTTTATATTTATTGTAAAATAAGCTTTCCTGTCCTGTCTAGGAGCAAGAATAAAATTATTATCTTTAATTTCTATATAATCAGCCAAATCTCCGCCTTTAGTCAGCTCAATATTAACAGGAACATCATTAACATTCTTAACTAGAATGAACTTTTCTATTTCATCTCCAGCAGTTACTCTTAATACCATTCTCGCGTTTCCTATGCTTCCAGTTATCGCAGAAGCATAGCTAACTAAAAAAAGAATTAAAATAAGATATAAGAGCGATACTAAGGTTTTTTTCACCATTTTACTATCATTATAAAATTACAACGCTTTTAAATATTGTTTTTCTAAAAAGCTATAATTAGATAAGTTATTTTAAAACAATTATGTTACTTCCTGCAACAACAATATTTTGTATTAATTTTTATGAGTTACTACAAAAAGTTGCGTAAAGTTTTCCGTACTGCCCTAACCTTGTATCCTCAGGCCAAAAAACAGATTTTGCGTTTCTGTCAGAAAATAAAAATTCTTTAGTTATTCTTCTATGGCCGTTTAAAGTGTCTGTTATCAGGATATGCTCTATATTTTGCCCTTTGATATCTCTAACAAAGGCCTCAAATCTGTGTTTTGAATTTTCTTCGTTTCCTTTGCCAGTATAAATAAGCTCTTTAATATAACCATTAGGGTCAGATACTACAATTATATCTTTATTTAAAAATATATATCTGTCGTTTTTTTGCTTCTGATTATGAATTCTTAAGCCCCCTCTATTAAAAAATGATGTTGTATCATCGATTTGTGGGTCTTCTTGTGCATAAATAATTACTTGTTCGCATAATTCTTTTGGTAGAATACAAGCCCCTTCACTGCAAATTTCTCCAGAAACACACATTTGAACTAATTGAGAATTAATATTGCTGCTGCAATAACTAGCTACTGTATTTGGATTATTGCATTTAAAAGTTTTAAAATTTTGATAAACATCATTATTCTGGCAGAATAATCTATCTACAAATCCATCATTTCCACAATCAGAATCTTTGCTACATTTAATTTGTTCAATGCATTTTCCATTAGAACATTCAAAATTACATTGTTCTATAATTATAGGATCAACTTGTGATAGACATTCGCTGTTTTGACTTCCAAGATTTACACAGCTGAAAACTTTGAAATTTTGGAAAACTTCTCCATCTTTGCAGAATTTATCTCCAATAAACTTGTCTTCTCCACAATCTATATCTTTTTTGCACATAACTTCTAAACACATTCCATTAGAGCAAGTTTGATCTAGAGTGCATTGCTGAATTAACTTAGGCTCTATTTCTGAATTACAACTTGAACTAGTAGTTCCTGGATTTAAACATGTAAAAGTTTTAAAGTTTTTGAAAACGCCGTTGTCAGAACAGAATTCGCCGTCTATAAATTTATCTGTTCCACAATCTACGTTTGATGCACAATTTATTGGAGTGTTTATACACTTGCTTGCCGGTGTTCCTGGATTTAAACACTGATCAAAAGTTAAATTATTATTATCATTGCAGTCCAAATTTGTGCTGCATGCTACCTCTACACACATTCCATTGTTACAAACTTCATTTTCATTACAATCTTCAACAACAACAGAAGTTGTTTCTAAATTACAGCTGCTTGTTGAAGTGCCAGGATTTAAACATGTATAATCATTAAACTTTTTGTGAACATTTCCCTCTTCACAAAAAGGCACATCTACAAATCCATCAGCTCCACAATCAGAATCTTTGCTACATATTATATTTTGATAATCGCAGAAACTATCTGCACTACCTTCAAATCTACAAATATCTACAGTATTTTTATTATTGTCATTACAATCTAAATTATCATTACATCTTATACATTCTCCATTCGAACAAGCATATCTACACGAAGAAATAAAATTCGCGTTAACATTACTACTGCAAAAACTCTGTTCTGTTCCAGTATTATTACAACTAAACCCAATAAAATTTCTATATAAGTCTTTTCCCTGACAGAACAGCTTTCCTGTAAATCTATTAGTCCCACAATCGTTGTTACTTACACATGCAATTTCTTCATGACTGCAATGAGAATCAATCTTTCCGGGATTTACACAGACATCAACAGTATCTTTATTATTATCACTACAATCTAAGTTGTTATTACAAACTACGTCAATACAAACACCATCAGAACAAATATCAGAACATTCATTTACTAATAAAGAACTTATTGTTTGAGTACAAGAACTACTTGCTGTGCCTGGATTTTCACAACTAAACTCAACGAAATTCTGATATACGTCATTGTTTCCGCTTCCATCACAAAATAAGTTTCCAACAAATCCGTTATTGCCACATTCCGAATCAGTTAAGCAGACAACATCTTGATAAGAACAAAAAGAATTTGTTTTACCTGGATTATTACAAATATCTAAAGTATGACCATTATTATCATTACAATCATTATTATTCATGCATTTTATTGGTTCATAACTACAAAAGCTATCTATCTTTCCAGAATTTATGCATGTGTCTTGAGTATTTTCCTTATTATCATTACAATCTGAATTTTCATTACATGATATACAAAATCCAGAATCAACGCATGCAAATTCACATTTATTAATTTCTTTGGGCATTATATCTAATGTACAGAATGAGTTTGTCGTTCCTGGATTATTACATTCAGCATCCTGAAAATTCTTTATTACATCATTATCAGAACACATTTCATTTCCTACAAATCCGTCAACGCCACAATCTACATCTGACGCACAATTTATTGGAATATTTTTGCAATCACTTGCACTAGTTCCTGGATTTGTACATTGATCAAAAGTTAGATGGTTATTATCATCACACTCTGAATCATTATGACACCCAACATCCATACAAACTCCATTACTGCAAACATCTTCAGAAAGACAGCTCTTAATTAATTTAGAATTAATATTAATGCTACAAGAACTATTTAATGTTCCAGGATTCAAACAAGTAAAACTCTGGAAATTTTGATAAACATCGTTGGCTTGACAGAAAGGATTATCTATAAATCCATCGATTCCACAATCAGAATTTTTAGTGCAAGCTATTTCAACGCATTTTCCAAGACTACATATGCTTCCTTCTCCACATAAATTATCTTCTT
>JBBSYY010000029.1:0-26982 GCA_038044985.1 Nanobdellota archaeon | reverse complement strand
TAGCTCCAGCCGTCAATAATCCAGCTAATCCGTTTTTTATTTGTGTTTTCATTTTATTTTTATTATTTAATCAATTTACTTATTTTTCATAAGTAAAGGTGGTATTTAAACCTTTCGTTTGTTGTAACTGTTACGTGGTTATAACTAATAGATGAAACTAGCTTTAATTTAAAACGGCTTACTATCATAATCATTCAAAACTTTTTTCCATCCTTCCCAAAATTCATTTGTATTTTCTCTTGTATGTTCATAATCCATAAGATAAGTTAACGAATGATCTTCTTTGCCTATTAATTCTTCAAAGTCTATATTACTATATTCTTGAGGCAAAACTCTAAAATATATATAAGGAACTTTTTTTAATAAAGATCTATGCAATGAACTCGCTCTGGAAATATCTCTAGAATTATATTTCATAGTAATATAAGGTGTTGCAGCCTTATCGGTTTCTGGGTGACCGCCACACGAATACAATGTGTTACAAAATGGAAGTTCATTTAGCCTTGTAACTATATCTATGATTTCATGATCTAATGATTCAATAATATCTTTATCTAATGCCATTATGTAAATAAGAATTAGTAATATTTAAACCTTTCGGTTTGTAATAACTTACTAGTAGTTAATAAAATAATTCAACTCTCCATTTTAATATCTTCAAAAAAGATTAATTAAATTTATAAAGAGTATTTTCTTTTATTAATAATGAAAAAAAGAGGAAACTCGCCCTTGAACTCTGTTATTAATTTATTAAAATTGCCAGAGTCCAAAAGCTCGCAAACAACCATCTTCATAATCTTAGCTATTTTAATTGCAGGGGCTATAACTGGTAGTGTTTATTTTATAAATGAAAACAAAAAGACTGCTAGTCTGGAATTTTTTTCTAGTTCTGATGTACAGCCAGTTTTAAAAAACATTCAAACAAAAATCTTAGACTGCTCAGAAGAAACCTCTAAAAAATCCCTAGAAAAAATTGGCGTTCAGGGGGGTCATTATAATAAACCAAGATATTATTTTGATATGAAAAGTAATTTTATTCCCTACTATTATTATGAAGGACAAATTTTAAATCCTTCTAAAATCATTGTAGAAAAAGAATTGGAGAAAGCGGTTAATGCAGAGTTAGATAATTGCAAGAATATAGAAGGAAAGGATTTTAAATTAGAGTTTAGAAATCCCAGAACAAAGGTTTTTATTAAGGAAAAAGAACTTTTATTTGATATTTATTTTCCTGTTACAATTGATATAGATGGGAAGTCAACAGCTCTATTTAGAGATTATCAGATAAATAGAATTTCTGGTTCTAAAGAGATCCTGCCATCAATTATAGTAGAAATACCTAGTAGAAAATCTTTTGAAATTCCAGTAACCTCAAGTCAACAAGCATCTTTACAGAAATATATAGGTCTTAGAATGACGCTTAATGATCAAGCTAGGGGATTTTTCGGTGGACCCACAGGAGAGTTTTACCCAGATACTTCTCCTTTAGATAAAATGTTTAGAAATAAAAAATAGTAATTATCTTTCTAAAAACCAATATCTCAAAAAACATAGAACAAAAAAATAATATTTAATCTAATGATTAAATATAAAAATATTAGTATCAATTAATAAATATACCAAATTTTAAAACATGGTTATAAATTTCCTAGAAACAATTATCTAAACAGGTTTTTTAAGGCGAAGGGGGTCCAAGTCCAGGCATCTCATAATCAACCTCAAACTGTCTAACTGTCCAGCATTTATTATCTAGGAAAAATGCTGCATTATAAACTCCAAGTCCATTATCTCTAACAACTCTTTCAAGATCAACTTCTCCGGTCTTAAGTTCTTTATCAGTTTTAAAATCAGAATCTACTATTTTTTCTCCTTTAGGATTATATAATTCAATTTTGCCGTTTCTTATTTTTTCTCTATTTGGGAGATATGTTGGTAAAATCATTCCTAAATTTATTTTTTTATTTTCTTTTAAATCAAATGAGTTTGAGATAAAAATAGGTAATGGTGGAGAATGGCTATATGCTCTATTAATTGCTTCTTGGTCTAAATTAGTTATAATTGGTTCTGCTCCTTCATGTATAACCTCTACTTTTTTACCATCAACATCAATTAATCTTTTATCAGCTATATCCAATAACCTTTCATAATCTGCATCATATAATGGGGCCCCTAACTCTAAAAATTTCTCATTTCTATAATTTTTAGTTGGCATTCTTTCAGAGCTATTTATATCATCTAAAACTCTAAATAAAAGATTTTTATTATTAGTCTCTATCTTCTCTCTTTTCTTATCAACCGTCCACATTAAAAAAAGCGCAGCTTTGTCAGCTTCAGATGGATTTTTAAAATTGAAGGTAAACCCAAAATGTTCTTTTAAATCCTTATTAGTTTTATTATCTTTGATTAAATCAGAAACGCTTACATCAAATATGAATCTTTCTTTTTCTTGGTTTTTATAATGATAATCTAGATGTTTAGAAAATTCCTTATAATATTTATTATTTTGAACAACTTTTGGAGTTTCTCTAACTTTAAGAAATTTTTCTTTTAAAAGTTCTTTGTCTTTTTCATTTCTAATAAAAAATCCTTTTACAACTTCATAATAAGTCGGAACTAAAGACCCAATTTCTTTTTCTAATTGTTTTTCAAAATCTTCTATAGAAGGATGATATTTTGGTCTTTTAAGCTCATAATATTCAACAGCTTTTCCCTCATTTTGAGCAATGGCATAATTAGAAGCCTGTAATGTAGAAGTTTCTTGATATCCAACTAAACTTCCTAAGCTAATAGCTCCAGCCGTCAATAATCCAGCTAATCCGTTTTTTATTTGTGTTTTCATTTTATTTTTATTATTTAATCAATTTACTTATTTTTCATAAGTAAAGGTGGTATTTAAACCTTTCGTTTGTTGTAACTGTTACGTGGTTATAACTAATAGATGAAACTAGCTTTAATTTAAAACGGCTTACTATCATAATCATTCAAAACTTTTTTCCATCCTTCCCAAAATTCATTTGTATTTTCTCTTGTATGTTCATAATCCATAAGATAAGTTAACGAATGATCTTCTTTGCCTATTAATTCTTCAAAGTCTATATTACTATATTCTTGAGGCAAAACTCTAAAATATATATAAGGAACTTTTTTTAATAAAGATCTATGCAATGAACTCGCTCTGGAAATATCTCTAGAATTATATTTCATAGTAATATAAGGTGTTGCAGCCTTATCGGTTTCTGGGTGACCGCCACACGAATACAATGTGTTACAAAATGGAAGTTCATTTAGCCTTGTAACTATATCTATGATTTCATGATCTAATGATTCAATAATATCTTTATCTAATGCCATTATGTAAATAAGAATTAGTAATATTTAAACCTTTCGGTTTGTAATAACTTACTAGTAGTTAATAAAATAATTCAACTCTCCATTTTAATATCTTCAAAAAAGATTAATTAAATTTATAAAGAGTATTTTCTTTTATTAATAATGAAAAAAAGAGGAAACTCGCCCTTGAACTCTGTTATTAATTTATTAAAATTGCCAGAGTCCAAAAGCTCGCAAACAACCATCTTCATAATCTTAGCTATTTTAATTGCAGGGGCTATAACTGGTAGTGTTTATTTTATAAATGAAAACAAAAAGACTGCTAGTCTGGAATTTTTTTCTAGTTCTGATGTACAGCCAGTTTTAAAAAACATTCAAACAAAAATCTTAGACTGCTCAGAAGAAACCTCTAAAAAATCCCTAGAAAAAATTGGCGTTCAGGGGGGTCATTATAATAAACCAAGATATTATTTTGATATGAAAAGTAATTTTATTCCCTACTATTATTATGAAGGACAAATTTTAATGCCATCTAAATCAACTATTGAGAATGAATTATCAGGTTATGTTAATGAAAATCTAGATAAATGTTTGCAAAATAATTACCAAAATTTTGAAATAACTTTTAAAAAACCTAAAACAAAAACAACAATTAAAGAAAAAGATGTTAATTTTTTAATTAATCTTCCAATTAAAATAGAAAAAGATAATCATGATATTACTTTTGAACTAAAAGAGCATCCTATTACAATTAGCTCTGAGTTAGATGCAATTTTAGGAGTAGCTAATTTTATTACAGAAACCCATAAAGACGACCCTGCCATGTATTGTGTAAGCTGTGTTGGAAAACTGGCAGAAGAAGATAATCTTTATGTTGATATTTTAAAATTCAGAAACAATGAAATGCTGGTTATAATCTCAGAGAACCATACCTCTTCTGAACCATATTCTTTTGAATTTTTAAATAAATATACAGGAAAAGAAGCTTCTCCACTAACAATTTTAAATGAGACAGCTCCTAAACCAGGATAATTAAAAAATATAAAACAATAAATAAAAATGAAGATTGATAATAAAACTAATGATATCAATAATAAAAAAACTTAAAGGCGTGAGTGTCTAGCTTATTTAATTTAATAATTATCAGTTAAATTTAAAATGAATAAAGTATAAGAGAGATATAAAAATCAGAAAATAGTAAGAATAAAAAAGTAAGAGATGATGAGTCTTATAATCAACATTGACTAACTTTCAAAAATAAAGATAAATCACAAAACCCTGCGTTTTACCACATACTAAAGTATGTGGTTTGTTTGGGTTTTGAGATTCCCAAAAAATCCACTACAAATAATCCACTATCTAAAGATAGTGGATTTTTTTAGGATTAATAAAAATGTTAAAAACAAATAAACTGAGCAGAAGCCTAGCAAGCGGGATAAGATTAACTCTTAGAAAAAAAAGCATTTTTATTTTAATAGCTATAATAATATTAAATGTTGTTGTAGTTTTAGGACAAACAGATAATCAAATTTCTCTTAGGGTTCCTGCAATAGAAGATTGGAATCTTGAATCTAATATTCAAGTTAGTAATTATATTACACAAATTTTGCGAGATGATAGCGCAATCAATAAGTTTAGAGAACAGTTCAATGCTCTTGATGATAGTAAAAAACTGCTTATTTGGAATGGAATAACAATTGACCCCCCTATTTATGATGATTCGGGGAAAAAGATTCCTTATGCCACCCACAAAAAGTTTCTAAGAGAAGCTGTGTTTAAAGATGAAGAGACGACAAAGAGTTTTTTGGGGGCTCTTGACTCTTCTTCTAATGTAAATGATGAGTATAAATTTCTTTCTTCTGTTATAAAAGAGGATGATGAGCTAATTAAGCAAACATTCAAAGCATTTGATTCAGAACCAAATAAAATAGAAGAAAGATACAGGAAATTGTGGGACTCTTTGTATAATCAAGACAAAGATGAGATAGATATTGAGTCAAGAAATAAAATAGTCGGACTTCTTAATAAAGAGCAGTTTCAAACTTTAATGAAAACTGTAACGGGAAAAACTATTGAGCTACTTGTAGATTTTGGTGAAAAAGCATTTGGATATGAGCTAAAAGATGGCAATCCTGTTTGGACATTAAAAAAAGACGATAAAACATATTTCATTTCAGAAAAAAATCTTCCAGATAATTTAGAAAAAATAATTTTTAAAGAAATAGTAGAGGGGCCTAAAAAAGGACAGTATGGAGTTTTTTATAAAACAGCGGAAGTCTTTACAGGTGGGGGGGTCAAAGGAAATACTATCATGACCCAAGAAGGCTACCTTCAAAAATCAGAAAACAAAAATGAATGGAAAGTTTCTGGCTTGAATAAAGAAATATTTGAAGGAGGAAAAGTTGTAGTTGGATTAGATCCAAAACAAGGACAGGTAGAGATAGCTTCAGATGGTAAAATTGAAACCTGGGGAACAGGACATTTATCTGGAAAAGAAGGCATTTATGTAAAAATAGGAGAGCAAAGATTTTTTCCGCATCCTAAAGGTCCTCAAACCGCAGATAAATTATATAGATATGCTTTTGTTGCTCCTTTAGAAAAAGATGTTTTTAATTTAAAAGGAAATATGCAAGCTAAAGTTAATGGAAAAGGAATAGGAGTATATGTCGGTGATATTGAAAACGGAGTTGTTTCTCTCGGAGAACTATCTCAAGAAACTATTAATAAATATAATGCAGATCCTAATAATAAATTTAAGATAGATCCTAATTCTGTATTAACTCTTTCGCCAGGAGGATTAGATATTAAAGGAACTACTCTTAATGGAAAGGTTTCGTTTTCAGTTTCAGATGATATGAAATTAACAACATCGAAGGATACTTTTGACATTGAACCAAAAGATAGTAATGATCGTTATTATAGCTATAATCCTACAGCAAAAGGGGAGCTTAATCAATTTGTTGAAAGAGATGGAAAGTTAGAATTTGTAAAAAGAATAACAGAAAATACTCAGTTTACTGATAATGAGAGAAGAGTTGGAATCGGACAAACAGCAGATGGAACTACTCCTACTCATATTAGTGATAAAGTTGAAAATGCTCTTGAAGAAGCAAATAAAATATCGACAGAAAAAGGAAACTGGGCGACTGCCACTGAAAAGGATGTAACTGAAGAAGCAACTAAAATTAACGAGAAAGTTTCTACTGAAGAAAAAAGCACAACAGATTTAATAACTAATAAAGGCGAGGTTGTAATAGAAAGTGTAGAAGATAAGGAAACAATTACAACTAATGTTCCGAATGCAGAAACTAGAAGTACTGAACAAATACAATTACTGCCTATTAAAATATTGCCAGATATTTTTTATAACAACGGAAATTTAAGAGGAAATCCTATTTCTGGATTTGATAGCCTTGGAAAAATTACTTCTGATAATAAAGTTGTAGCAATTAAATTCGGATTTGATGGTTGTCCTGGTTGTGATGCGATGAAACGAGATATTACTCAAAGTAGCATTCAAGGATATCCGTATGTTGATGTTGATATTTATAAGTATCCGGATTTAGTTACTAGGTATAGTACTTCTAGATATCCTACTACAATTTTTCTAAAAGATGGTAAGGAAGTTGGCAGGGAAGTAGGATATCAAAGTTCAACAAAGATGAAAGAACTTTATAATAAATATAAATGAGGGCTTGATAATATTATCTCAAGACAAAAAAATGGGCTTTGAATCAAAATACCGTCCTCAACAAGTTAAAGTCCAAAACAGAAAGATAGTTGAATAAAATCTTTAATCATAAGCCCTTTCTCTTTTATCGACGTCAAAAACAACAATTTCTTGCCTGTCTTGAAAAACATAATATTGTATTCTGTAAGAACCAACTCTTATACGAAATGCCTTTCCTCTTTTTCCAACCACTCTCACAACTTCTTGAGGAAACGGATTCAGCTTTAATTCATCTAATTTTTTCCAAATCCTGGTCCTTGTTTCTTTTTCAGCTTTTTTAAGAAATTTCTCTGATTTAGGACCTAAGAAAACGTTAAACATTTTCAATCACCTAATTCTTTTTTTAAATCCTCGTATCTCTTAGTTTTTCCTTTCTTGTGCGCTTCGAGAGCTTCATCTAATACAACCTCTTCATCTGAAGTCATAATTAAATCTATATCAATCATGCGATTTTTTATGAATTGAACTTCCTTTTTCAAAGCTAAAAGCTCCATATACATTTTTTCCATGTTTATTGTTTCTGCCATATAACATTGTGAATTGTTAGCTATATAAAATTTTCTAAATCAGAATTAATTGATTGATGAGATTGAAACATTTAAATATCTTTTATTCTTAGCTCTATAATGAAAAAGGGGAAATTACATTTGAACTCTATTGATAAATATTCAAAATCGCCAGAGTCTAGATTCTCGAGTCCTCGCTTAAACTCGGCCATAAACTTAAAAACATATCCTAAAAGTAATACATCACCTAATTCAGAAACTTCTAATTCTCATTTGAATTTATTTTTCAAGAAACCAAATCGCGCGGCGCAAACAACCATATTTATCATTCTCGCTATAATAATTATTACTATAGCTATAGTCTTTTATGTAAAAACTTATTCGCAAAAACAAAATTTAGGAAGAGAGTATTTTGAAAAAACAGGCCTACAACCTTCAATTAAAAACATTCAAAACTTTGTTATAGAATGTCACGAAGAAACTTCAAAAAGCTCTTTGATTACAATAGGAATTCAGGGAGGTTACTATAATAAACCAAGATATTATTTTGATATGAAAAGTAATTTTATTCCCTACTATTATTATGAAGGACAAATTTTAATGCCATCTAAATCAACTATTGAGAATGAATTATCAAATTATGTTGACAGTAATATTGAATCCTGTCTAGATAAAATAAAATTCCAAAATTTTCAGCTAGAGTATTCAAAACCAAAAACCAGGATTATAATTACTCCTGGAAAAGCAACTTTTACTACTAACCTTCCAGTTAAAATAGAGCATAAAGGAAATAAAATAGACTTTGAACTTAATAAATATCCTTTAGATTTAAACTCTTCTTTAAATGAGATAATAGAAGTTGCAGAATACATAACTAACTCCCATAAAGAAAATCCAGAATTAATGTGTATTAATTGTATAGCGGAGCTGGCAAAAGAAAGACAATTATATGTAGATTTTATAGCTTTCCAAGAAGACACGACTTTAGTAATGTTATTAGAAAATAGAACAATGTCCGAACCCTACATATTTGAGTTTTTGAATAAATATAAATTAGAAAATCAATCATAATAGTAAATAAAAAAGTAGAAATAAAAAGTTAGAAGAATTAGTAAGCGAGAGTAGTTCGACCCTAAATTAGATAATAAATAAAATTTTAACTAAAAATAAAGGAAGAAAGATTAGTTTGTCTAGCAAGAGAAGTCCAAGCTCTTAAATTAAGATTACTAATTAAGATATGATTAAATAAGAAGTAATATAAATTAGATGAAATATAATTAATAAAAATGGTAATAGTTAGTAATAAAGGTATGAAAAGTCAGCAAGCAAGAATATCCTAGACTACTAAATTAAAAAAATCATATTACCAATAATTATAATAATGAATAAAATGCAAAAAAACATAAACGAAAAAAGTAGAGGAGATCTCACTCTATTGAATTTAGAAATATCAAAATTAAATAAGAAAATGAAAATCTATTTATTATTAATAAGTATTTTAATAATATTGTCTGTTGGATTAGTTTTTGGGCAACCTTGTAGTGGTCCAAGCTGTGGTTCTAGTACTGGAAGTGAAGGAAGCACAACAGTTTATTGGGATCAAACTCAACAAAAACTAACTTTTGAACAAATAGACCCAACAACAGGTCAGCCAAGACCAGAAGCCACAGGAACTAACTTGATACAAGACAAACAATTTATGGAAACTAATTGGGATACTGCAAAAGAAAGTCAAAAAATAGAATATATAAAAAAAACATACCCAAACTTAAAGCTTAATAATAATCCAGCAAATTTTAAGTTAAAAACAGATGGCTCTCTAGATTTTAATGGAAAAGAAGTTTTTTCCCAAGAAAAGATTGGATTTCTAAATGAGAATAATGCGGAAATTACATTTGGTGGTAATAAATTAAGTTCAAAAATTGGAAGAGGTACTTTAACATGGACCCCCATTGAAAAATTAAAATATCAAATACCTCAAAACCGACTAAATCCATCTCAATTTCCAAAAACTGGACCAGGCAATCCTGCAAGTGCTCATGCTAGAGCATTTGGTGGTGGTGGACAACCTGGACAAGCAGGTCAAGGAGGATCTGAATTACAACAACTTCTGCAGATATTAGGTTCAATCGCTCAACAATTTGCACAACAAATGAGAAGTAATGGACAAGGACAAACAACAGCTACACAAAATAGCCAAGGAGGAACAAAAGCAACACTTGCAAGAGAAGCAGCTTTAGCTCTTGAAGACGGAAAAGGAAATCCAAAACTTTTAGTATCTCAAAATAACAAAGAAAAAGATGCAGAAGTAAACACAAAAGGAAAAAATAACGAAATGAATATAAAAAATGCTAACATTATTGTACCAGAACAACTAGCTGCAAAAGTAAGTGATGAAACAACTTTAAAATTAAATGGAATTGATGGAGATGATCCAGATAATCCTCCTAAAAGACATAGTGGAACAACTGCCTCTCTATTTGGAAAGCGTACAACTCCTATTTCAACACAAGCATACTTGTCATTACTATTAAAAAAATTTCAACTAAAACTGCCTCTTTATTTAACAAAAATAATAAAAATTCCTGAAGAACCATCCTCAATGACAGAATATTTTATTTCATTTAAATCAGAAAACAAAATAACAGGAAAACAAATATCATCCCTTGGAGGACAATCAATAGAACTTAATGAGCATGATTTAGAATTAAACGGGCATGACATTGAAAGTTATGCTTTAAAAACTTTTAATAATCTAGAAGCTGGAGGACAGGATTTAGTATTTTTCTCAGGAGATTTTGAAACAAAGTTTCACAATCAACAAATTCTTATATCAAGGACCCTTCCAGATGTTCCTTATGGAGTAAAAAAAATTTCAAATAAACTAGACCGAAATCCGGAAAATTCTTATGTCTTACAACATTATGAAAATGCAAATGGCGAATTTAAAAATAGCAATGATAAAATTCAGAGAGTTTCTTTTAGTGATATTACCATAGAACATCCAACAAATTTAAAATTAATAATCTGGGAAGAGAGAGAAGAGATGTGGCAGGGGTCCTAAATTTCTTTTGATAAATTATATTAATTTTTATTAATTCTCTTTATTATTTTCGGTTTGTGCACCCTCAATAATATTTTCAATCTCATCCTCAACCAATTTTGCTATAGAACTAACTTTATCTCCTTGCTGCAGTTTAATTATTCTAACCCCGCTTGTCGCGCGACCCATTACTCTAATGTCTTTAACTCTTGTTTTAATGACAATTCCTTTTTTTGTTGAAACTACAAATTTGTCCTTATCGTAAACGCTAGTTGTTCCGACAACATCGCCAGTTTTATCATTAATCTTTAAGTTTATTACGCCTTTTCCAGCCCTTCTAGTTAACCTATAATCCTCAATCCTGCTTCTTTTTCCATAGCCTTTTTCAGTTATTGTTAATAGTGTATTTTTTACATCTTCTACTATTTCTAAACTAACAACTTCGTCATTTTCCAGTTTAATTCCAGTAATTCCATAGCTTGCTCTTCCCATTTCTCTGACTTCATTACAATTAAACCTAATTGCCTGCCCTTTTTTTGTTATTAACATTACTTCTTGATTGTTTAGAACTTTCTTAACACCAACAACTTCATCGCTATTATCCGGAGGAAGATTAACAATTCTAACTCCAGTACTTCTTGTTTTAGAAAATAATTCTAACTTTATTTTTTTGACTAGACCTTTTTTAGTTGCAATAAATAAACAGTCTTTAAAATCTTTTACAGCGATTACATTAGTAATACTGTCCTCTTTTATACTCAATAAATTAACAATGGCCTGGCCTTTAGCATATTTCTGAGTTTCAGGAACATTATAAGCTTTTAACCAAAAAATCCGCCCTCTTGAATTAAATAACAACAAAGTATCGTGGGTTGAACAGCTTATTAACTGTTTAACATAATCTTCAGAACTTAATTCAGTTCCAATAGCTCCTTTTCCACCTCTTTTCTGCTCATTATAAGCCTTAAAAGGCATTCTTTTGATATATCCTTTTTCGGTAATTGTAATAACTGCTTCTTTTTTTTGTATTAAATCTTTTTCTTCAATTTCTTTCACACTTTTAATTATTCTGCTTCTTCTTTCATCTCCATAATTTTTCTTCAGTTCTTGCAACTCTATTTTGATTATTTTGTAAATTTCTTTTTCATCGTCTAAAATTTTTTTTAGCTTAATTATTAATTCTCTCAATTCCTTTTCCTCATTAACTAATTTATCTCTTTCTAAAGCAGTTAATTGTCTTAAAGTTATTTCTAAAATAGCGTCTGTTTGTTTTTTGCTTAAATTAAATTTTTTCTGTAAACTTTCACTGGCATCGCTAGCGGTTTTACTTTTTTTAATAAGTTCAATTACTTGCTCTAAGTTTTTTAGAGCTGTTAACAAACCTTCGATAATATGCGCTCTTGCTTCGGCCCTTTTTAAATCAAACTCTGTTCTTTTTCTTATAATCTTTTTTCTAAAATTAATATAGCTTAAAATTAATCTTTTTAATGTAAGGGTTTTAGGAACTCCAGATTCTAAAGCAACTAAAACAGCGTCAAATCTTGACTGTAATCTTGTTGATTTATATAATCTATTTATTGTAAAATTTGGCTCTGAACTTTTCTTTAATTCGATTACAATTCTTATTCCTTTTTTACCACTTTCGTCTCTAATATCACTTACTTCTGTTAATTTTTTATTTCTAACTAACTCTGCAATTTCTTTAACCAGTTCTGACTTATTAATTTGATAAGGAATTTCTGTAACAACAATTAACCGTTTTCCTGATTTTTCTTCTGTGTTAACCCTTCCCCTTATAACAAAACTTGCTCTTCCAGTTTCATACAGTTCTTTTAAATTTTCTGAAACTATCTGTCCTCCTGTAGGAAAGTCAGGGCCTTTAATTATTTCCATTAATTTTTCTGTTGTGATATCTGGTTTATCAATAACAGCCATTATTCCATCGCAGATTTCAGTTAAATTATGGGGGGGAATATTAGTAGTCATCCCAACTGCAATTCCGCTACTTCCATTAATTAATAAGTTAGGTAATTTTCCAGGAAGAACAACTGGCTCTTCTAATGAATTGTCAAAATTACTTACAAAATTTACTGTTTCTTTATCAATATCCTGTAATAATTCAACTGCTAATTTTCCTAATTTCGCTTCAGTGTACCTCATACTTGCAGCTGCATCTCCGTCTATAGAATTATGAACAAAAATTCCAGAAGCAAGTGTGAAATTATGAGTCTTATCAATTGTTAAGTCATAAACGTCCGCATATTCTTTTAAAAATTCAACACGAACAACTTTATGATTTTTATTTAATTCACATGATAATAAATTTTCATAATTATTATAATATTTATTTATGCCTTTATCCCAACTAGTGTGATTTTTACTTTCAAAAACTTCTATCCTTATTTTTTCAAAGTTTTCTTTAGTTGTTGGGAGATTATTTTTATTAAGATAATTACATATTTTCAAAAATTTAACCTTTCCAGTTAAATTAGTTTCTCTTTTTTCATTTGTAGCAACAATCTTTTCATGAAATAATTGTTTATATTCTGGAATTTGCCAAAGCTTTTTCATAGTTATTGAAGCTCTCTTGCTAAATTCATTAATCTTTTCAGGATGTTCAGCCAAATACTTTTTATTAATTTGGCTTAAAGTAATACTCATTTCAGAGCGATATTCCTGATTCTTCCAATTTTCAATATTTCTTTTGCTTAACCTTTCTGAGTAAGATTTCTTATTTTCTTCATTACCCCAAAATTTCTTTCTTCCTTCAGCAAGTTTATTTCTATAATTTTCATCTGTTTTATGTTTTTGAGAAGTAAAGTTATGATGTGTCTGCCAATGTTCCTTCCAGTGCATTCTCCTTATATTATCAGGATTATTATTTAACTTGTTAAAATCCACATGATGCCTAATTCTTCCAGTTGAAACAGAATAAATACCATTCTCAAGATTCCATTTATCTGAGAGAACATGAACAAAACTCCAACTATTTAATTTAGGTTGAAATATCATACTATATTCTACGGCATTTAGATCGTCTTCTTTTGTAGATAATCTGAAATAAGAGGGCATTAATGAATCTCCAGATTGCAAATATCGTGCCTCTTTATATTCTCCATCTCTTAACATGAATCTGTGATTAAATGTGCACTTAATCTCCTCGCCATTATCCAGCACAACTTTCATTATTTCTGCATTTTTTCTTGTTAATCTAGGATTTTTTATTTCTGCAATTTTAATCTCGCCATTTTCATCAATTGTAAATGTAAAATTTCTTTTACCTTGTTTATTTTCTTCTATTAATTCTATAAAAGATAAATTTCTCCCATCAGTTAATTTAGCCTTTGTGTCTGCAGTAAAACAACCAAAATTACCCTGACCAATTATTAGGGGGTATCTTAAAGAAAAATCTTGGGCCATCCTAACTAAAGCATCATAAATAGCAACATCCCCATGAGGATGAAACTTTCCCATGGTATCTCCAACGATTCTCGCAGTTTTTTTTGTCATTCCTTTTTCCAAACCCATCTGATTCATGGCATAAAGAATTCTTCTATGAACTGGCTTTAATCCATCCTCTACACATGGCAATGCTCTTGAAACTATAACGCTCATAGCATAATCTATATAAGCTTTTTTCATTTCATTGCTAATCTCAACTCCCAAAATTCTGTCTTCACTTAAATCTTTTAAATTCAACTCTGTTTTGTCAAGATGCTCAACTTCAATATTATTTCCATTAGATTTGCCATTTCCGTTAATACCTTTGCTATCTTCTTTCTTTTTCATTATTTTATTATTATCTTCTATATCAATAGGATTATTTTCTTCGTCTGCCATTTTAAAGTTTTGTTGATTCTTTATTTATCATTAACCTATATTTTTTAATTGAATTGTTTTTGCTTAACTCGTCTATAAATTTGTTAATGTTTTATCTTAATTTGTTGCGGATATGATTTATTATTAATTATTTCCGCTTAATCCGCTCAAGAATAAACTAATTATCATTTCAAACATCCACCTCTGCAATATTTGCGTTTACTTCAATAAACTTTCTTCTTGGCCCAGCATCATCTCCCATTAACATTGAAAAGGTCTCGTCGGCTAAAACTGCATCATCAATAGTAACTTTTTTCAGAATTCTTTTTTTAGGATCCATAGTAGTTTCCCATAACTGTTCTGGATTCATTTCCCCTAATCCTTTAAATCTCTGAACATCTGATTTTCCTAGCTTGTCAATTAATTTCTTCAGCTCTTGATCACTATAAACATAATGATCTTTTCCTTTTCTTATCCTATATAAAGGGCTTAATGCAACATAAACATTCCCATTTTCAATTAATTCTGGCATGTATCTAAAAAAGAAAGTTAAAAGTAAGGTCATAATATGTTGCCCGTCGACATCTGCGTCTGTCATTATAATAACTTTATTATATCTCAATTTACTTATTTCAAAGTTTTCTTTAACTCCAGTACCAATAGCGGTAATTAAATTTAAAATTTCTTCAGAACTAAGAGTTTTAATAGGATTTGATTTTTCTACATTAAGAATTTTTCCTTTTAGAGGCAGTATAGCCTGAAATTCTTTATCTCTTGCCATCTTTGATGAGCCAGCCGCGCTATCGCCTTCAACTATATAAAGTTCAGTTTTCTCAACTTTTTTGCTTGAACAATCTGCTAATTTTCCAGGAAGGCCTGAAAAACCAATAATAGATTTTCTTCTTACTAAATCACGAGCTTTTTTTGCAGCTTCTCTTGCTTTTGCTGATGCAATAATTTTTTGTCCAATTTTATTGGCTATATTAGGATTTTCTTCTAAAAACTCTGTTAAAGCGATATAAACCATTGAATCAACAATTCCCTTCATTTCAGAATTTCCTAATTTTGTTTTTGTCTGTCCTTCAAATTGAGGCTCTTTCATTTTAATATTTACAATTGATGTTAGTCCTTCTCTTGTATCATCGCCAGTCAATTTTTCATTTTTTAACATTCCTCTTTTTTCAATATAATCATTAAGGGTCCTTGTTAAAGCTGTTTTAAATCCAGAGATATGTGTTCCTCCTTCAGTTGTATTAATAGTATTAACAAAACCAAAAATATTTTCATTATAACCCTCGGTATATTGTATAGCGACTTCAACAACAGTATCATCTTCTTGCCTTTTAAAATAAATAGGTTTATGTAAAACTCCTTTTGCTTTATTAATATGATTAATAAATTCTATTAGCCCACCTTTATAATGAAATTCTTCTTTTTTGTTGTTTTTTTCATCATTTAAAATAATTTTAATTGGGTTTAAAAAAGCAAGCTCCTGTAATCTTTTCCTTAAAAATCCAAAATCAAATTCTGTTGTAGAAAAAATAATATCATCTGGATAAAAAGTTATCTCTGTTCCTGTTTTATTTTTATCACAACTACCAACTTCTTTTACATCGTATAAAGGATTTCCTATTTTATACTCTTGCTGATAAACTTTTCCATTTCTATAAACTTTAGCTATTAATTTTTTTGATAAAGCATTAACAACACTGACTCCAACTCCATGTAACCCTCCAGAAATTTGATAAGCCTGTTTTTCAAACTTTCCTCCTGCATGTAATTTCGTTAAGGCAATTTCCATTGCAGATTTTTTATAAGTAGGGTGTTTTTCAACAGGAATTCCTCTACCATTATCAATAACAGTTAAACTTCTGTCTTTATTTATAACTACTTCTATTAAATCGCAAAAACCAGCTAAAGATTCATCAACAGAATTATCAACAACTTCATAAACTAAATGATGCAAGCCGTCTTTTCCAGTTGAGCCTATATACATGCTCGGGCGTTTACGAACCCCTTCCAAACCTTCAAGTACTTTTATTGACTCTGCACTATATTCTTTAACTTTTTTCTCATCTACCATGTTTCATTTTTTTTATTTACTTATTTTTGTTAAATCACAAAACCCTGGGTGTACCGCGCCTTAAAACCTCAAGAATGCTTGCAATTGCAT
The DNA here is from genome assembly GCA_038044985.1 of Nanobdellota archaeon. GTDB lineage: Archaea > Nanobdellota > Nanobdellia > Pacearchaeales > GW2011-AR1 > ARS1285. The sequence continues at coordinate 10,381 of JBBSYY010000029.1, read as the reverse complement.
TCTTGATGGCCATCAAAAATCCATAAAAGATTTTTGGGGGGTGCGGTTCGTTTTGGTTTTGGGGTTCCCAAAAAATCCGCATAAAAAGATAACCGCAACATAAATGTTACGGATTTTTTAAGGATTAATTATTCTCATTTAGTTTATTTATTATAGCAATTTTAATTTAATTTCTTGGTAATTAATAATATAGCTAATAAATATCAAGCTTGCTATTTATAATAATTTTAGTTACTCTTAATCTCAATTTATGTTTTTCTTCTATTTTCATAATCGTGATGCCTAAATTGAATTTGTAGTACCTAAGATAGTTTTGACTAATTCTCAACTGATTTTTGATAAATTTCTCAGTCAGAAATTTGCCGGATTTATAGCGTTTTTAAGTCATCTATATTTAAAAACCTTTCTATGAGAAAAAGGTTTTTATCGACGGAAAGATATGTAATAAAATTAAATTATATCTTTACAATATCAGAAAAGATGGTTGAAAAAAATTTGTTTTCAATTTCAGAAGAAAAAAAGAGGAAAGTCAAAGAAGAGTTGATTTCTAGAATAAAGTAATTCTATTTCTAGTATTTTATCGTATCTGAGAATTTTAAAAACGTAAAAATTAGATGGTTTTATGTGCCTCGGGAAATAAATCTAATTTAAATTCTCTATAAGCAATACAAAATTCATAATTTTTTATAATTTCTGAGAAATTTTCTTTCAACTGAAGTATTATATTTTGAAAAGTATCATAATTATCTAACTCAAAATCTATCTCAAAATCCCAACTACCTAAAATTTTCTGAGGCCATATTGCTCCAGGCAATAGAGAAGAGTAATTAATAAATTCTTCAATTTTATTTTTATTTGTAACATTTAAATAAAAAAAGGCTTTACAAAATATCTTATTCATTTTTTGTGGGTTTAGATGTACCTTATAACCCAAAATAATCTTTTTTCTCTCTAATTGCTTTATTCTATATTGTACGATTCTAGCAGTTGTTTTTATAAAATTAGCTATATCAATTACGGACATACGAGCATTATTTGTGATTAGTTTAAGTATTTGTAAATCAAGATCATCAATTTGTTCTTCTTTATCTTTTGTTGTGTGATATACGATATTAAAATTTTGGTTCTTTAAAGAATTTAAAAATAGTCTTGGTTGATGAGCTAAATATAGAGTAGCAGTCACTGCCTTTTCTTGTATATGTTCAAAAAATTTATTAAAAATAATTTGTAATTCATCATCAAATTCATTTATATTTTTAACAAGGAATCCAACGATTAAATCCCATCTACCGGTTGTTAAAGCGACCCATTCCGTTTTGGTATGTTCATTAAAATATTCTGCTATTTCGATTAATTTATCTTTATTAAAGTTTGTTAGTCTAAGATATAGTTTAAATTTTACAATATTTACTTTAAAATAATTTATAACAGTATGAAATCTTATTATAACTTCATCCTCTATCATCTTATTAATCCTATAATTTACAACTTCTTTTGATAGTCTAACTTTCTTACCAATTTGGGAATTAGATTGCCTAGCATTTCTATCAAGCTCTGCTAGTATTTTCATATCTTTAGTATCTAATTTAAAAATTTTATTCATAATATATCATAATTACATTATATTTATAAATCTTGTTATTATGATAAAAAAATAAATAAGATATTTTATATATAAATATATCATAAGTATTACATGGAAAACGAAAAAACCTTAGATAAGTCTGAAGAAAAAATGGCAGATGTAGTCATACAAGCTGGAACTCAATATTATGTTGGTAGGGGCTATTTTCATGAACTGAACTCAAGATTAATTCCAGAAAGAGTAGCTGAATATGCACAATATTTTGTTGATAACAATCCAAGAATAGTAGAAAAAATTGCCAAAAGATTAATGAAAGATTATGGGCATCCAAAATCATTGGAAGAGCAGTAAAACTACACTGTCAAATAGGCACTGAAAAAAGTATTATTGCAAATAATTTGATACAAGAATTAAATTATATTGAACTTCCTCAAATAGTGGTTTGTTACGATGAAGACTATAAACCAATAATGGATAATCTAAATAGAGAAGTTTATAAAGAATTTATGAATAGATTATGTTCTTTAACAAATCCTTTATTTTTTGAACGAGTAGATAATCTTATTAGAGATGCTCAAGATAATAATGTATTAGGGGGAACTATCTTTAGAAGTTTAAGATTAATTGAAAGAACAAAATTATCTGAATTAGATGATGCGATAAGAATAAATTATTTAGATATTTTTTTAGATAAGATTAAACCTCTTCGGAATTTAGTAGAAGATATAAGAAAATATCTTGGAGGGGAAGAATTTACAAATAGGGGATATATAGAAAGTTTGAATGGTGTTAATTCTTTAATAGCCGATGCTCAAACTTATTTTATGTCAATACAAGAAATTTATTCAACTTTACAAGAAAAGAAAACAGAAGAAAAACCAGGAATAGAAAAAAAGAAACAATCATTATGGTCAAAGACATTTAGAAGATAATAATCCTATTATCTATTTTTTAATTTCCCCTTTAACCTCTTCGGTTTTTCTTCTCCTAACCCATTTAAGTTTCTTAGGGTCTCTTTTTAAAGCAGCGTTTCTCCTGCATTTACTAGAACAGTAATAAATACTTTTACCATCTATAGTAAATATTGTTAAACCTCTTGGAAATTCATAAACTTTTTTACAAAATGTGCAAGTTGGCATTTTTTATTTTTTTCGGTCGGTTTTAGTTATATTTTATTAATATGAATCCACTTTAATAATATCATAAAACCTTCGGTTTTAACCCACACCTAAAGGTGTGGGTTTGTATTAGTTTTGTGATGCCAAAGAAATCTCCTACCAACTCCTACCTAAAGGTAGGAGATTTCTTTGGGTTTAAAATTTGATTAGATGACTTCTAGTTAAAATAAACCACTATTTTCTCTTAATTAATTGCTATCATTATTATTTTTAATTTCATTAATATTAAATTATTTTAATAACTTATTTGTTTTTAACTGAATCTTGACGTTTAGAGAGCTAAGCTTTTCAGGGTATTGAGCTATTTCACTTATTATTTTTTATTTTAAAAATATTCTAATAAGCTCCCCTCATAACTTTAGACTTCATTCTTCTAGCTTCTATTTGCGTTTCTCTAAGCATTAAAATATCTTTTTTTCTTACGGGTCCTTTAACATTTCTTCTCATAATTTTTCCTTTATCAAAACCCTGCAAAACGCGGCACTTAATCTGCGTCACTTCTCCTCTTGCCCCCGTCCTTCCTACAATAGACTCAACAACCGCTGGCACAGCGATCTCTGTTAATATGCCTCCAACTCCTTTAACTGCACCACCTTGGCCCTCTCTTACATTTCGTGTTTTACTTCCCATTTTTAGATTTTTGTTTGATTTTGATTATTTTTATTAATGATTATACTTATATAATAAATGGTCTCGCTGACCATCGAACTGCTCATTATCTCGCTCAATCTCTCAAGTTTATTAATCATAAGTTATTTAATCCAATCGTATCTAATTTATTCTTTATTAATTATTATTAATATCAATAACTTTATATTTATCACAAAACCTTCGGTTTTGTTGGTTTTGTGATGCCGAGCAAAAGCAATTTACAATTTATATAATAAAAATTGCTTTTGTGAGTTAGAGAAATATCCTACCAACTCCTAAATAAAGGTAGGAGAGTTCTCTGAGTTTGATTTTTTGAGGCTGGAACTTCCCTTACTTGTTTAATTTCCCTTGACCACTCGGTTAATTAGCTCGTCGGTTTTATAAGTTAATAAAATTAAAATATTTAATTTTTTATTTTTCTTTCAGTCCTTTTACAAAGCTCTCAAGATCTTTTTCAGCATCTCCAGGGTTAATTATAGCTATACTTGAACAGTCGACATTTAATCCAGCCACAAATCCTAGTTTTTCTTTTTTATCTACTTCTACACAAATAATTTTTTTCTCTTTACACAAAATAGGCAGGTGCTGAACAATTTCTTTGGGATTAACATCTTTTGCATAAACAACTAATTTTGCAACTCCTCTTTCAATAGCTTTCGTAACTTCGTTTGTACCTTTATCAATTTTTCCAGTTTTCCTTGCTTTCTCAACTATTTCATATACAGAAACCATTTTAACCTCACATAATTTAGTTCATTGGTTTGATAATTTAAAGATAAGAAAGAGGTTTATAAAGCTTTTTGCTGGTTGGAGGCTTTATAAATTATAATCCTTTGCTTTCTGCTATCACAATAAAAAATAAAAAAAGATTGATGGCAAAAAATGAAAAGCATTTTGAGAAAATAAATTTGTTAGAAATAGAATGTTATTAATCATCTCCACGTCACCTCAACCTCATCAATTCTCTGTCTTGGCTGAATATCTAATTTATCAAAATCTTTTGGTTTAACATACTGTCTGCTGTTAAATAATAATTCTCCAGTAAATGCTATCATGGCTCCATTATCAACAAGAAATTCATTCGCAGGAACAAAAAATTTCGCTCCTCTTTCTTCACACATTATTCTACACATTTCTTGTAATCTAGTATTACAGGCAACTCCTCCTCCTAAAACTAACTCTTTTTTTCCAGTATGAGCTAAAGCTCTCTCAGCAGCCTCTACTAACATTGCAAAAGCAGTTTCTTGCAATGAAAAAGCAAGATCTTTTAATTCATATTTATTGTTTTCATACATCTGTCTTAATTTAGTCAGCATTCCTGAAAAAGTAACATCCATTCCTTTAATTGAATAAGGTAATTCAATATAAGAACCGTTTTCAGCAATTTTTTGTATTTTTGGTCCTCCTGGAAAACCAATTCCTACGGTTCTTGCAAAATTATCAATAAAATTTCCAATTCCAATATCTAAAGTCTCTCCAAAAACTCTGTATTTTCCTCCAGCAAAGGCGATAATCTGTGTATTTGCTCCTGAAGCATAAAGCAAAACAGGATCTCTAATTCCAGTAATCCTTCCTATTTCTAAATGAGCAACACAATGATTAACAGGAATTAAACTTACTTCTAACCCAAAAGCTTTTTTCTTAGCAAATTTCATTCCCTCAACTAAACAAGGAGGCAGTCCAGGTGCATTTGAAATTGCTATTGCTTTTATTTCTTTCTCGCTAATTCCGGCCTCTTTCAAAGCTTTTTGATAAATAACTTCAGCAATATCTACATGATGTTTTGCAGCATCAATAGGAATTATTCCTCCTTTTTCAGTCGTATAACTATCCTTAATATTACATAATATTTTTCCTTTATCCACAATTCCTATTCCAAACGTATGTGCAGTACATTCAATCCCTAGGATCATTTTTTGATAATGATTTTTTTATTTCTAACAATTTATTTTTCCTCAATTTTGTAATATAGTTTACTAAAACAAGCTTTGTTCGCAAGATTATGAACCTTAAGTAATAAACTCCCACGAGAGTTTTTCAACCCAACAAACTCTCTATAAACTTTTGTTTATTGAAAAGTTCTAAATCTTCATATTTTTGTCCAGTTCCTAAATAAAAAATAGGTTTTTTAGTTGCATGGCTTATAGAAATTATTGTTCCCCCTTTTTCATCAATATCTGCTTTACTTAATATCGTTCCGTCAATTTCAATTTTTTCATGAAAAGTTCTTGCCTGCTCAACAGCGTCATTTCCAGCTATTGATTCTGCAACAAATAACTTTAAATCTGGTTTTGTAACTCTTGCTATTTTTTCCATTTCACTTAAAAGATTGGTTTTTGTATGCATCCTTCCAGCAGTATCTATTAAAACAACATCTATTTTATTTTTTTCTGCATATTTAATAGCATCAAAACCAACTGCAGCAGGATCTGCTCCATAATTTTGTTTTACTAAAGGAACTTTTAATTTTTTTGCGTGCTCTGAAATTTGTTCTATAGAAGCGGCTCTAAAAGTATCTCCTGCAGCTAACACCAATGAAAAACCAGCTTTTTTTAAAAAATAAGCTATTTTAGCAATTGAAGTTGTTTTTCCTGTTCCATTAATTCCAAAAAATAAAATTTTAAAGGGTTTTTTAGATATTCTGATAATATCCAAAGGGTTATCTGGCTCTATTAAAAGTTCGTTTAAAGTTTTTTTTAACTCATTTCTAATTTCACTTTCTAAATTTTGGCTTTTAATTTCTTTTCCAATTAGTTTTTTTGAAAGATTTAGCTTAATATCATCAACAGCTTCTAAAGCTACATTATTTTCTAATAATAAATTTTCTAACTCCTCAAAAATTTCATTAAACTCTTCTTCAGTTATTTTATAAATAAAGGCGCTTTTTAATTTCGATAAAAAACCTGGCTTTTTTTCTAATTTTTCTTCTTTAACTTCTTCTATTTTTAACTGCTTTAAATCAGGCTCAAACTTTTTTTTTCCAACATCAAACTGAACAGGGACTTCGGGAATTTCTTTATGTTTAGCTAATTCAATTAATTTATCAACACTTTCCAACTCTTCCTCAAATTTTTTAATCTCTTTTTCTTCTTTTTTTGATTTTTCAATAATTTTTTTTAAATGCTCTGCCTCTTCTTTAACTTTCTCTAAATCTGGTTTATAAATTCCTCTTGTAATATCTAATTTTATCGGAACTCGCTCTCCTACTTCTTCTTTAGTCTTTTCAACTAATTTATCGGCTTTTTTATATAACCTTTCCTCTGGTTTAGTTTCTTCGCTTTCTTCAATTTTTTCTTCTATCTTTTCCTTAGAGCTTTTAAACCAACCTTTAAGCTTTTCTTTGAGTTTTCCAAACATTTTTCAGTATTTTTAATTGCCTCCTAATATTATATTAATTTTTTTAAATGACATCCTCTACACACTAAAGTGTGGAGTTTCCTGATATTATTTTTATAGCACGATACGCTTTTTGGTTTCTGATATAATCAATTAGCGTAATGCACACTCCATCTTAGAAAGATGGAGATATCTTCTTAATTATCAAATTTAACTGATAACTAAAGCAGGTAGACTCCTTTAACTTATATAATCAAAATAAGATGCTTATCTTATTAAAGTTAATTATGGAAATTAGTTTTTAATTATTATGAAAATTTAGAAAACTTTAAATAAGTGGTTTCACTTATTTAATTATGACAAATATAACTCTCTCTATAGATGATGAAGTTTATAAATTAATGAGAAAGTATTCTGAAATAAAATGGAGCGAGTTTGTTAGAAAAATGATTAAAAAAAGAATTGAAGAGCTAGAAAGTATAAATAATCATAAGGATAGTGAGAGTATTATGACTATGCTAGCCTCAGAAGATGTTCTTAAAAAAGATTGGGATAATAAATTAGACGAAAGATGGAATAATGTTTAATCAAAGAGATATTGTTCAAATACCATTTCCGTATTCAGATTTAACTGGATTCAAAAAAAGACCGGCTTTAATTATTTCAAATAAAAAATTGAACGGACCAGACAAAGTTTGTTGTTTAGTTACATCAAACCCCCAAGAAAATGATCTCAGTATATCAAAATCTTCATTTGAACAAGGCAATCTACCATTTAAAAGTTTTATTAGACCTCATAGGATTTTTACAGTTCATGAAAAAATTATAATTAAAAAACTCTGTACAATAGAAGGTAGGCTTCATAATATTGTCGTTGAGAAGCTTAATGATTTTCTAAAGAAAAATAGTTGAAGTATATCACGATAATATTTAAAAGGTAATAGTTTTTATTAAGTTATGCAAAGATTAGAATTAGGAAATTTGCAAATCGCCAAAAATAAAGTTAGTTATTTAGAACTTTATTGCACAGAGAATGCTAAAAAAGTTTTAGAAGGAAATGAAGATTTAGTTAAAAATTTAAATCTTTTTGACGAAATAACTACTATTAAAATAAAAACGCAAAGTGAAATAGAAATGAATCCGCCATCATATGATACTTTAATCAAAAGAACAGAGTTTTATGGAATCAAAAGAGAATTATTTACTAGTGTTGAAGAAAACTTTTTCCCTCCAAAAGTAATTGCTAATGCGCTAATTTATATAGTTGGTTTAGAAATGCCTGCCAGTAAGTTGAAGTGGGCATGGTATCCTGAATTAAAAGGGATAGAATATAATCTAGAAGTCGAACCAAAAAAAGCTCTTGAATTAACACAAAAAGTTAGAGACTTTCTTCCAGAAAAAATTGTAAAACAAGTTAGTTCTTATCTTAAAATTCCTGCATAAACACCAAACCTTTTATATTCTAGTTGCTTTATTTTTTAAAAGATTAAAGGTGATTATGAAAAAAATACTTGTTGTTTTAGACGGGGCAGCTGACCTTCCTATTAATTCTCTTAATGAAAGAACTCCTTTAGAAGCAGCAGAAACTCCTAACTTAGATTTTTTAGCTGAAAACGGAAAACTTGGATATATGTATCCTATTAATGAAACAACAATTCCTGGCTCTGACAATGCTTTAATTAGTGTTTTTGGAAATAACCCTAGACTATGCAAAAGGGGTTTTTATGAAGCAATTGGAGCTGGTTTTGAACTAAAAAAAGGAGATTTAGCATTAAGAACTAATTTTGGAACTATTGAAAACTTTAAAACAAGAAAAGTTATAGATAGAAGGGCGGGAAGAACTTTAACAACAAAAGAGGCTCAAGTTTTAACAAAAACTTTAAATGAGAAAATTAAGCTTGATTGCAAATTTGAAATTAAGTCTACTGTTCAACATAGAGGAGTATTGATTTTAAGAGGTAATTCTGGGGTGGATTTAAAATTCTCAGATAAAATATCTAACATAGATAGTGAGTGGACAGAAGCAGGAAAAAAAATAAGCTATTTTAAATTTGCAGAGCCACTAGACAACAATAAGAACTCTATGCGAACTGTAAATGTTCTTAATGATTTTATTAGACAAGCTTCTAAAATTCTTGCTGACCATCCTATAAACTTAGAAAGAAAAAAGAAAGGTCTTTTTCAAGCAAACATGCTTTTTACAAGAGGAGCTTCTACTGAAATACCTAAAATTAAGTCTTATAAAAATTGGGTGTCAATAAATCCAATGCCTCTAGAAATAGGAATAGCTAAGTTGTCTAAAATGAAAAATTTTTCTTTTAAGCTTCCAGAATTAAAAACAATAGATGTCTATGAAAACCTTTATAATTCCTTGTACCAGCAAATTAATTTTTCAATTAAAATAATTAGAAAGCATCATAAAAACTTTAATGGCTGTTATATACATTTTAAAGAAACTGATGTTCCCGGACATGACAATAAGCCTTATGAAAAAATTAACTTAATAGAAATAATAGATAAAAAGTTTTTTAGTTTTTTAAAAGAAATGTCTTTAAAATACAAATGGAAGGTTGTTATTACCTGCGATCATTCAACTCCATGTGAACTTAAATCCCATAGTTCTCATCCAGTTCCAGTTTTAGTTTATGATGGGAAGAACTTAAAAAACAACGAAAAAAAAGACCATGCGCATAGATTTAATGAAATAGAAGCTAGAATTGGTAGTTTGGGGAAATTTTATGGAAAAGATTTTATGAAAAATACTGGATTAGAATAATTTCATGAAATCTTTGCTCTTAACAACCAATACCAACCTCATCATTTAGCTTTCTTCTCTAGCTTTTTTTCTTAATATATTTTTATTGTACATTGTTTTAATATATTAACTTTATCGCCATTAATAATACTAATTTTTATTAATTCACTACAACAATCATTATAAACCGTTTTTAAGTTTTAATTTCAATTAAGAAACCTTTTTAGAAAAGTTTATCAAAATAAAACTTTAAAAAAAATGTTAAAACAAAAATGGGACGGAAGCAAATTTATGGCTATAAAAAACTTTTTTCTAATTAGAGATTATTACGGTAGTTATTTTATTATTAAATGTAGAGGTATAATTATCTATAAAAAATGATAACATACAATGAGTTATATGATGCGTTAAGAAAAGAGCGTTATAGTGAGCAACTACAACCAATTCCTAAAAACTTTATTAAAGAAGTTGCAGATTATTTGAAAGATAAAAGAGAAATAGCTAATAAAAAAGATGATGATTTCACTGATACTATTTTAAAAACAAAAAAGCAATTTGAAAACTCAATAGCTATTTTTAAAGAGTTGATGTTAAGAAGAAAAAAGAAAATTTTAGAACTCGCGTTTGTTGCTGCTCAGACGGGAATTAGCAAAAGAGATTTTGAAAATATGCTAGCTGTCGAGAAAGATATTTTTGATGGAATAATGAAATTTATAGAAAAGGGAGACAAAAAAATAAATGAGATTTTAAAAGGAAACAGTGGGGTCTCGAAAAATAAATTAATCGTTTTTATAGACAACACCGATAAATTTTTAGATTTAGATGGAAATGAATTAGGACCATTTAGAAAAGGAGATATAGCTAATATTTCAGAAG
>JBBSYY010000028.1:0-7543 GCA_038044985.1 Nanobdellota archaeon | reverse complement strand
AATAATGGAAATGTTAAGATTAATGTTGATATTAGTGAAAGTCCTGGACTTTTTTCAGATGCAAATAGTAGATTAAAGTTTTGGGTTAATCAAGCAGCTCCCTATGGTAATGGTACTGGAGGATACGCAAATGTTGATGCTTGTTTGGCTAATAGTCCTACAGTTGGTTGTTTTGATGAAGTTACTACTCCTTGTAAAACTCAACCTAATCCTACAGATACTATATGTGTAATTCCTAAATCACCAGCACTTGCAGCAAGAGCTATAAACTCTTTTGAATTTAATGATCCTAATGATGAAACTTTCCTTCATATACTAATACGTATATCTCCTAACGAACCACCAGGGGCTAAAAGTACTACAGTAACTATTATAGGATCTCAAGCTTAATTTCTTTTTTTAAGTTGGTATAAGACACACTTTTTAAACTCAGAGAAATCTCATACCCCCAAAAGCAATTTTTATTTTATACAAATTTGTAAATTGCTTTTGCTCGCCTTTAGGTAGGAGTTGGTAGGATATTTCTCTAACTCACAAAAGCAATTTTTATTATGTTCATAGATTGTAAATTGCTTTTGTTCGGCATCACAAAACCAGCAAACAAAAAGCATTTTTTATCCAATCTTAATTTTGTAAAATGCTTTTTGTTTGACAAACCCACACTAAAGGTGTGGGTTAAAAACCGAAGGTTTTGTGATATAAAACAAGGTTATATAAGTAATAGTTTAGATAATTTAATTGTTATTGATAAATAATATAAAACTGATTACTACCAACTAGAAACTTATAAAAAGGATATTGTTTTAGATAGACAATGAAAAAAATATTTTTATTTTTGATATTCTTTGAATTTTTAATGGTAATTCCTATTGTTTTTAGCTTAGGAGTTTCTCCGGGAATAGTTGAGATTGATTTCAAACCAAATTTAAGTACTAGTTTTGAAATGACTGTTAGTAATACTCCTCAAACATCAAGAGAAGTTGAAATATATTCAAATTTAAGAATTTTAGATGAAGATGTTGTAAATGAATTCACTAAAATTATTAGTTTTGAGAAAACAGAATTTTCTTTTACTGAGAATGAAACTCATAAAAAGTTAAAAGTTAGCTTAAACTTTCTTGAAGGGTTTAGTAAAGGAGGGATTCATGAATTAAGGGTTGGTGCTAGGCCTTTTATAAGAGGCGGGGAAGGTTTAGCTGTGAGAGCAGGAAATGAGATTAGAATTTTAGTTAATGTTCCTGGAGAATATACCAATGAAAAATATGCAATAAAAAAGAAATTAAAGATCTTGGAAATAATAGCAGATAGTGTCAAAAAAGGAGAAAATAGTAATATTAGAGTTTTTATAAAAAGCGAATCTGAAACTATATTGAATGACGTTTACGCTATAATTAAGCTTTTGAAAGATGGAGGAGAATCAGCAAGTTTAGAGACTGAAAAAATTAGCATAGTTCCTGGAGAGGAGAAAGTTCTTCAATCTGTTTTTAATGTAGGAGGAAGTTCAGGTATCCTAGCTTTGAATGTTGAAGTTTTTTATGATTCAGATTCTGTTAAAGGAGATGGTTTATTGAATATAATTGAAGTAAGTGAAGGTGGAATCGAAATAGTTAAGGGGGGTAATAAGTTTTTGTGGTTATGGATTTTATTAGTTATTTTATTATTAATAAGCATATTTTTTATTTTATTTTTATTGTGGAAAAGAAGGAAGGAAGACAAGCAGGAACAACAATTTCAAAGACAGGTTAAGTTACAGTAGGAAAATTTATAAAATCTAACAATAAAATTAATATGGAGAAATATATTAAGGCTAATAGAAAAATATTTTTAGCTGTTTCAGTTTTTGTTGTCTTACTATTAAGTTTTTTGTTATATCTCGTTAATCCTGGATTTTTTGGTGTGATAGGATATTCTATAAATACTAATAATGTAGTTCATGTTCAAGAAATTCCGGTGATTTTTGAAGTTACCGATAAAAAAATTATAGGAATTAATGTAGATGTAGATGCTTTGAAATTAGGCACTGTTATGAAAGGAAATTTTGTTGAAAGGAAAGTAACTATTGTAAATCCATTTTCCTTTAATATTAATGTTTTGATTAGTTTTAGCGAGGATGTAAATGATTTTGTAAATATTTCCTCGAGTGATTTTGTTTTAGGTTTTAATGAAAGTAGGACTTTAGTTGTCGTACTTGAACCAGTTGATGATACTCCTAACGGAAATTATAGCGGAACTATGAAAGTTGTGATGAAGAGAATTTGATACAGAAACTTCAGAAAACTATATTTTCTGGGTTTTAAACAAAACTCTAAATGATTTGATAAGACGAAAAAAGTTTTGATATACACATAATTTTTTAAATAAGTTTATCTTTATTTTTTATGGAAAAATGGGTTATTGTTTCGTTGATTATGTTAATGGGTATTGCTTTAATTGGTATACTTATTTTCATTTTTTATTGGAAGGTTTATCAAATTTCTGAGATTGGAGAGAATTGTAGTATTATTATTGAGAATGAAGGAGAGAATAAAATAGACGTCGTGTTTTTTACAGATGGTGTTAACAAAAATAGATTAAATGAATATATTAATTTTTTTCTTAGTTCAGAACCTTATATTAATCATAAAAACAAGTTTAATTTTTTTTATGCTGGAGCGGCTGATTGTAAAATAATAGAAGATTTTATTTTCTGTTATTCAAAAGAAACATTAAAAAAATCTTCTTCTTGTCCTAATGATTATATTATTGTTTTATCAAATCAATATTCAAAAATAAGAAGCAGCTCTTATATAAATTTAATTAGTTTAAATATAAATAATCCTCCCAATGTTATTCTGCATGAATTTGGACATGTCTTTGCAAATTTAGCAGACGAATATACTCCCTCGACAATCCCGAGTGGTTCAAAAAACTGCAGAAAAAAATGTTCTGATTTTAATAATCTAGAGGATTGTTTTGAAGGTTGCAGCAAGAGTAATTATCAGAGGTCAAGTGAAAACTCTTTAATGAGAATTTCTAACTCAGATGAATATAAAAAATTAAATACATTATTAATAGAAGAAAGATTGGAAAAATATGGATAAAAAAATTTATTTTATATTTGTAATTATTTTTTTAATTTTTTTAATTCTTTTAATGACCATATCTGCAGATTCGCATCTAAAAAAAGAATATATCTTTCTTGAAATTTCTTATAAAAATGGAAATTTTAGTTTAATAAATAAAACTCTTGAAAAAGGATATTATCCTAAAGCTATTATTGATGATTATGAATATAAAGTTAATATTGTCTCTGATAGAGGCGAAATTATTTATTCAACAGCCTTTGACCCTATTTTATTATTTACTGACAGTTTCAGCAATGAAATAATTGAAGGAGGCGCTATTAGATTAAATGAAACTGAATTTTATGTAATTCTTCCTAACCTTAAAACAGCAGAAAAAGCAGAAATTTTAAAGATTATAGGGCAAAATGGAGAAAGCGTAAAGGTTTTTGAGGTTGAAATTTATGATGTCGGTGCAGAATCTTGTAGAATTAAATAAAATGTTTAATAAAAAATCTAAAAAAGGAATTTCGGAAATTTTAGCATTAGTCTCATTAATAATAATCACGTTATTTGCAATAATTATAATCTGGAATTTAAATAAAAATTTAATAACAAAATCTCCTATTGAACTTTCTTGTTTTAATCTTATGGGCTCAATTTCAATGAATAATATTTGTTATTTAAACAATGATGAGCTTAAAATTGAAATAAAAAGAAATTTTGATAGCGCGAAAATAAAAAAAATGAGAATTTCTGTTGATCCTTCCAATAGTTTATGGGAAATTTCTGGAAAAAAATGTTCTGATATAAAGATGCAGGGGAAAAAATATGGAAATTATTGCGATGTCCTCTCTCCAGGTGAAGAAATCTATTATATAATAAACATAAATGGTTTAGAAAAACAAAAAAAAGCTGTTTTATCAATAGAAACTGAGAATCAGATATGTTTTATTAGTGATAAAGAAATAAAAATAAATTGCTAATTAAATTTTTATAAAAATAATGATAGTTTGAAGAATGAAAATTAATAAAAAAGTTATTATTTTGCATAATATGGGCCATATTTCAGGAGAAGAGGGAGTTAAAAAATTTCCTTTATTATTAAAAGAATTAGAAAGTTTCTAGATGAATACTAATTAATAATTTAATAAATAGAGGTTTTAATTATCAAAATATTAATGATTGATAAAGAGGATTGAATTGATAAGAAAAGCAGATTAGTAAAAAATGCCAAAAATTTTTGTAATTTCTGGAGGACCGGGAGTTGGAAAAACTTCTGTAGTTAACGAATTAGAAAAAAAAGGTTTTAATGTTTTAAAAGAGGCTGCTAGAGAACTTAGTCAGAGTGATAAAAGGTTTAAAGAAAAATCTATTTTAGAGATAAATAAAAAGGATTTTCAGGATGCTATACTTGGTTTTCAGATTAAACAGATTAAAGAGTTAGAAAAAAATGAAAGAGAAAACAACAGAAAAAATAAAAAAATTAATCGTAATTCAGAAAATGATGATAAATTAGGAATGGGGTCAAGAAATGATGGTAAGTTGAAACAAGAGGTAGCATTTTCAGATAGAGGATTAGGAGATACTTTTGTTTATTATGTGTTAGCTAGTTATAAGATACCAAAAGATAAATTCGAATATGCTAAAAAATTTAGATACGAAAAAATATTTATTTTAGATTTTTTAGATTTTTATGAAAAAGATGATCTAAGAAAAGAAACTATAAAAGAAGCAGAGAAAATTCATGACGATATAATTAAAATGTATGAAAAGATAGGTTATGATAGCAATATTATTACAGTTCCTTTTATGAGTGTTGAAAAAAGAGCGGATTTTATTTTAAATAAAATCAGTCTAGAAGAAGGGTAATTTTTTGCTCTTAGCTTAGTTCTATGAATTTTTTACAATAACATTTATAAGTTTAGATAATTTTTTTATTTCATGAAATTTAAAAACTTATTAAAAGAAAAATTAAAAGGCAAGAATAAAGAGCTAGACAAAGGCTTGGAAAAATTACCTTCAGGATATCAAAAGATAGGAGATATAATTATTCTTAATCTTGATAGTAGTTTGTTAAAATTTAAAAAAGAAATTGGAGAAGAGGCTTTAGAAATTTTTAAAACAGGTAAAGTTAGAAGCGTTTGCAATAAATTTGGAGAAATTAAAGGAAAGTTTAGAGAGCCTCAAATAGAAGTTATTGCAGGAAATGAAAACACAGGAACAACCCATATAGAAAATAATTGTAAATATAAATTAGATATTAGAAAAATTATGTTTGCAAAGGGAAATGTTTCTGAGAGACTTAGAATAGCAAGACAGGTAAAAAATAATGAAGTTGTAGTAGATATGTTCGCAGGAATTGGTTATTTTAGTGTTCCTATTGGTAAATTGGCCAAGGCAAAAAAAATTTATTCAATAGAATTAAATCCCGTTTCTTTTAGTTTTTTAAAAGAAAATATAAAAATAAATCATATTAGTAATGTTGAGGTAATTAATGGAAACTGTCAAGAAGAGATTGATAAGCTAGTTGAAAAAGGAGTTAAAGCAGATAGAGTTATAATGGGTTATTTACCCCCCCCAAAAGAATTTCTTCCATGGGCATTTAAGATAATTAAAAAAAAAGGAGTTTTACATTATGAAGAATTAGTTAATACTGATAAAGAAAAAGAAGATATTAATAAAGTTTTTAATCAGATTAAAAAAACTGGGAAAGAGAAAGGATTTGACGTTGAACTGTTATTAGCTAAAAAAATAAAAAGTTATAAGCCCAGAGTGGATCATTATGTTTTTGATTTTAGGGTTTTTTGAGATTATGTACAGTATAATAGAAAAAGATTGCAGTAGTTCATCCACAAATTAAAAATTATAGTTTTCTTGCGGCAATTATAATAAATTTATTAATATTAAAAAAGTTATTAACTCACCTTCCATCCTAATTCGACAACCCCCTCTGCTTGTAATAACTTAACCTCGCTAAAATCTTCATTAGAAGCAGCTAATATCATTCCTTCACTTTTAATTCCTTTAATTGTTCTTGGTTCTAAATTAGCGAATACAATGCATTTTTTTCCTTCTAATTCTTCTTTTGTATAATAAGGCTTTAACCCAGCAACTAGTATTCTTGTTTCTGTCCCTAAATCTATTTTTAATTTGTAAAGTTTATCACTTCCTCCGATTTCTTCTACCTCTAAAATTTCAGCTGTTTTTAAGTCTAATTTTTGCCAGTCTTTGAAAGGGATTGTTTCCATTTTATTATCTAATAAAATTAGTTTTTAAAAATTTGTTGTTTATGATAGGATTTTAGGTTTTTACTATTAATAATTAATCTAAACTTTGAGCTCCTAAACTTTTCTTGCTAACTCTTGATTATGTCAAGGAACTTGACTAAAACCGCACCTTTTAAGATGCGGTTGTTCCTTGAGCATCCTAAAAACAAGGGGCTTTACAAACCACGCCCTTTAGGGCGTGGTTCCCCATTGTTTTTTTGATATAAACATTTGTAAACATTAGTTAAAAGATTTTTTATTTTTAAGATCATTTAAACCCAATACTCCTTAAAAATCTTCTAAATAAGCCTGTTTTTTTATATTCTTCTAATTCAAGATTTTCTCCAAGAATTTTTCTTGAGACTTTAACGTAATTTCTAGCAGCATTACTTTTTGGATGCGTATAAATAATTGGATTTTTCATATACTGAGATTTTCTGATTAAAACATCTTCTGGAATAATTCCTAAAATTGGAATCTCTAGCATATCTATTATATTTTGAACATTCATCTCATGAGATTTTCCAGTGTGTCTATTAAGTATAAATCCTTTAATTGGCTTGTTTTTTTGTTGAGCTAGTTTTACAGCTTTAAGCGCATCAGTTACTGCAGATATTTCAGGATTTGTTACAATAATGATTTCATCAGAAGCCGAGATGATGGAACTAACTTCTTCTCCAATTCCTGCAGCAGAATCTATAAAAATAAAATCAGCAATTTTTTTAACTTTTTTTATTATTTCTGAAAATTTTTTGTCATCTATTTTTTCAGTTTCTCTTAAAGAAAGCGAAGCTGGTAGAACCATTGTTCCAGATTCATGCTCGTAAATTGCATCTTCGAGTTTAGCATCATTTTTTAAAACATGATTAAGGGTTATAGGGACTACCGGGGCTCCTAAATGTATCCCAACATTAGGAGTTGTTAAATTTCCATCTACAACAATTGAATTTTCACCTAAATAATTAAGTGAAGTTGCTAAATTTATTGCACTCGTTGTTTTTCCAACTCCTCCTTTCCCGGAAATTATCGCATATGCTTTTGCCATTTTCTCTTAATACTGCTACAATTATTAATTTTTTAATGTTTATTAAATTATTTACTATTTTATTAAACTGGCAATAGTTTTTATGAGTAACTCTAACTTATAGCCAAAACTTATTTGAGTTGATAATTGTTATACATTTTATTAGTTAATTTGGTTTAATTTTATGTCAAGAATTCTCAAAAACCACG
>JBBSYY010000027.1:0-13505 GCA_038044985.1 Nanobdellota archaeon | reverse complement strand
TTATATTAAATATAAACAACAAATAATTTCTGGATTAAGATATATAGAAAACAACAGTAACATAAATGGAAGAGAGTATGTAATAATAAACGCAAAAGATAAAGTAAAAGATACTTTAATTGGAACTTTAGCTTCAATACTTTCCTTTTCTTCTATTTATAAAGAAGGAACTGTAATTATTGGAATGGCTTATAATAACAACGATATCAAAGTCTCTGCAAGGATTGTTGGCAGAAATTCCTCTAGAAATCTTAAACAGCTTTTAGAGTCTATAGTTAGGATATTAGGAAGAGGTAATTGTGGGGGGCATAAATATGCAGCCGGCGGTACTATAATTTTAGAAGATGAAAATAGATTTATCGAATTAATAAAAAATAATCTCGAGTTCGAGGTGATTAAGGTTTAATATTAATAGACATGATCTATTCTATTTTTCTAAACTTAATTTTATCAATTAGTTATGTCAGAAATGAAAACTACATTCTTTAGGATGTAGTTATATATTTTGCTGTTTTCATTTCTGAGTATGTCAGGAACAAAGTTCCTGGGCACTCTCAAAAATCACAGATTCTTGAAGTCCTAAAAACAAGTGCCTGAAATAAAAAGCATTTTGCTATCTTATAAAAAATTTGAAAATGCTTTTTATTTTCACAAACCCACACTTTTAAGTGTGGATGGCACTTGTTTTTTTGATTTTAATACTATTGATATAAAATAGTAGGGATAACGTGAAGTTAGCAAGATATAATTCACTTTTATCTAACAGACCCTTTTAGGACATGGGGGTGTCACATTATTAACTTTACTTTCTAATAACTTTATCTAAATAACTTTATATATTATATTTAATCTAGTTTATAAAAAGTTGAAGAATAAAATGTTAATTAGAACTCATTTTATGTTTGCAGTTTTTATGATTTTAATTTTTTTTAACTATGTTAATAATAAATTAATTTTTGTAGTAATGGTTTTAATAGCAACAATTATTCCTGATTTGGATAATCCTCATTCTAAATACGGAAGTAATATAGCTTTTAGTCCTTTGCAATCTGTTACTAAACATAGAGGGTTTATTCATAGTTTCACAACTGCGGTTATTTTAGTCGGTATAATTGCAATTTGGTGGCCAGTTGCCAGCTTTGGTTTTTTTATTGGTTATTCTGTTCATTTAATAACCGATTCTTTTACAAAAAATGGAATACGGCCATTTTGGCCTTTTAAATGGGAAGCTAATGGGCCGATTACCACTGGAGGCAAAATAGAAGATGTTTTATTTTTAGGGTTAATAGTAATTAATGTTTTATTGTTCTTTATCTTATTTATTTTTGGTATTTGGCGATAGATATACATAGAATGTCAACAATGAAACTATTAATTTTATAATCTAAGCAACAAAGTTAAGTAAGTAAAATAAATCCTATGTGTTAAAACTCTTTGTTATTACAACATATATAACAAATTTAGGTAATACTTATAAAGAAAATAAGATTATATATTCCTGTTAATCATACATGAAGATTCATAAATCATGATAGTTAAGATAAACTAAATATAGATAATCGATAAATAAATGGGAAATTATTAATTTAGTACTTGAAAAAGACTGTTAATCCCAACATAAAAAAACTCGTGCGTATATCCGCGCCTTAAAGGGCGCGGTTTTTTGAGAGTTTTTTAGACAGAAAACAAACGACGAGAGAACTCCCGCTTTAAAGTTGGAGTTTGTTTTCTGTATCATAATACTTTTGGGGAAAAGAGCTATATGGCAAAAGAAAAAAAGAAAAAAATTGATGTTAAAGAAGAATCAAAAGAAAAAACAGAAATTAGCGAAGAGAAAAAAACAAAAATTTCTGATTTGCCTGGAATAGGGCCGGCTGCTGTAGAAAAGTTAGAAGCTGCTGGAATTTTTGATTTAATGGGAGTTGCTGTTTTAAGCCCTACAGATTTGTCTGAAATTTCTGGGTTGGGAGAGAGTGTTGCAAGAAAAGCAATTCAAGCTTCTAGAAAAATGATGGATTTAGGATTTCAAGATGGATTAGAATTTGTTGAAAAAAGAAAAGAAGTTTCCTATATAAAAACTGGAAGCGAACAGTTGAACAATCTTTTAGGGGGAAGGGGTATTGAAACTAAAGCAATTACAGAAGCTTTTGGCGCTTACGGATCAGGAAAAACTCAATTAGGACTAACATTAGCTGTTAATGTTCAAATGCCTATTGAAAGGGGGGGTGTAGAAGGAAAAGCAGTTTATATTGATAGTGAGGGGACTTTTAGACCTGAAAGAATCAAGCAGATTGCAGACGCAAGGGGATTGAATTCAGACAGCGTTTTAAAAAATATTTTAGTTGCTAGAGCATTTAATTCTGATCATCAAATTTTATTAGTAGATAAAATTAGTGATTTAATTAAAAATGGAGAGCCAATAAAATTAGTAGTTATTGATAGTTTAACTGCTCATTTTAGAGCAGAGTTTAGTGGAAGAGGGCAGCTAGCAGACAGGCAACAAAAACTTAACAAATATATACATAATCTAATGAGAATAGCAGAACAGTTTAATTTAGCGGTTTATGTAACTAATCAGGTAATGGCTAATCCTGCAATGATGTTCGGAGATCCTACAACACCAATTGGCGGGAATATAGTTGGACATGCCTCAACCTACAGATTGTATCTAAGAAAAAGCAGGAAAAGTTCAAGAGTAGCCAAATTAATTGATTCTCCTAACTTGCCAGACGATGAGTGTGTGTTTTTTGTAAGCGAGAAAGGAGTTTGTGATGAAGAGTAATAATTAAAAATCACATTATTTTAAATAGAGTATGTATAATGAAACCAATATTGTTGCGATTGGAATAAATGTTGTTAAATGTTTAGAGATGTATCTTTTTATTTACAACGATGGCGATGAAGAAAAACTTTTAGATGTTTTTAAAGATTATGCAAATAATCCTGAATTAAATTTTACGTTTAATGATGCAGATATTTTAGCTAGAAAGATTATAGTATTAAAAGAAGAAAGATTAAAAAAGCTAGAAAATATCAAATTGATTTAAGCATTTTGGCGAACAAAAAGGCCATGAAATATTTATAAACTCTTTTCTTTTATTAACTAATATATTAAACACTTATTTTATTGACTTAAAACTCTAATATTAAATAGTTGATACTTATAATTATCTAAATTAAAAAAGAGCATATGAAAATAAAAGATAGTTTTAAAAAAGAGGCGTGGAAGGTTTTTTATGTCGCATCATTTCTTTTTATAACAATTTTTTTTATTTTGCCTTATTTAGTTCAGACTTCTACATATTTTCATGAAAAAGCCCATCAAAAAACATTAGATAAGTATGGGGTTGCTAATAATTATAAACTTAATCTTTTGGAAACTATTCATAATTTTTATAATCCTAGAGTAAAAAAATTAGGAGTTACTAAATTTGATATGGAAGCTTATAGTAAGCTTGATAAATACCAAATAGCTGAAATTCATATTGTTGGAATAGTTTCTGACCTGAGGTTTTTATTTTTGATAAGCATTTATTTGGTTTTTGCAAACATTTATGTTTTTTATAAGATTAGAATTAGAAAAGAATATGACTTAACGTGGGCCTTAGCTGTTAACTGGATTTTATTTATGTGGCTTTTAGCTTTGATTCAAATTACTGTCTCAAATATAACTTATTTTTCAGGGGATATTTTTCAATTAGTGAAGTTTTTGAAGTGATGAATAAATGTTGGCATTTTTATTAAGAACAAAACTAATTACCACAATCTATAAAAACTATTTAGCATTTTTTATTTAATGATTGAGATTTTTGCCGATCCAAAAAAATTTGACGATTTTTTAGTCTCTTCAAAAACAAAAAAAATTGTTTTTGCCGACTTACAAATTCACTCTAAATATGCAAGAGCAACTAGCAAAGATATTAGTATAGAAAATTTAGAGAAATATGCTAGAATTAAAGGATTAGATTTATTAGGTGTTGGAGATTTTCAACACCCCATATGGAGAAAAGAAATTGATGAAAAATTACAAGAAGATGATAAAGGAATTTTAAGAACTTCTACAGGGTTTAAATTTTTATGGCAGACAGAGGTTAGTTTAATGTTTTCACAGGAGGGAAAAAGAAGAGCAGTTCATTTGCTAATTTTTGCTCCTAACAGAAATATTGCTGATAAAATAATTAGTTACCTAGGAAGTAAAGGAAGATTGGATTATGATGGAAGGCCTATTTTTGGTATTTCGTGTAAAGATTTAGTTAAAGATCTAAAAGAAATTGAGGATAAAATTGAGATAATCCCTGCTCATTGTATGACCCCTTATTTTGGTTTGTTTGGTAGCCAGAGTGGTTTTGATTCTTTAAAAGAATGTTTTCAAGATCAAGTTGATAAGATTTATGCAATTGAATCTGGAATGTCTGCTGATCCAGAAATGTTATGGAAATTAAATGAAAATGTTAATATAGTGAGTTTCAGTGATGCTCATTCTTTTTGGCCTTGGAGATTAGGAAGAGAGGCAACTATTTTTGAATTAGAAGAATTAAGTTATGACAATATCATTAAAGCTATTAGAACCGGGAGGGGCTTAAAAGCAACCATTGAAACTCCGCCTGAATATGGAAAGTATCATTTCGATGGCCATAGAGATTGTAATTTTTCTTGCAGTCCAAAAGAAACAGAAAAATTAAATAAAATATGTCCTGTTTGCAACAAACAATTAATTCTTGGGGTAGATTATAGAATAGAAAAAATAAAAAAAGAAACTTCCTTAGAATTAGAGAAAAGAAAACCTTATTACAGTTTACTGCCTTTGCATGAATTAATAAGTTTAGCTATAGGAAATGCTATGGCAAGCAAGTCCTCTTGGAAAATTTATAATGAATTAATTGAAAAATTTGGAAATGAATTTAATATTTTATTAAGAACTGAAAAAGAAAAATTAGCGCAAATTATAAAAAATAACCTATTGTTAGAGCTGATTATTAAAAACGGGCAGGGAAAAATAAAAGTCAGGCCAGGTTATGATGGTGTTTATGGAATACCTTTAATTGAAAAACATGAAGAACAGGGGAGGTTGTTTTAAAATAACGTTTAGGTGTTAGTTATATAGCCTGATTATAAAATAATTAAATGATAGTTTGATTAAATCTATAAGGTCAATGCTTTATCTAACAGGTTTTTTAAATTATTAAGTTTAACCCTTCTGCACCTCAAAATAGCAATTTTGATTTTTAGCAAGTTTTTCAATATTTTCTAATACTTTATGCGTTTCTGATTTTAGTTTTTTAAAATCTTTTCCGATTAAAGACAGCCTATATTTTCCTGCTGCTATATAGTTAATATCACAATTAGAACTTTTACAAGATTCTTCTAAAATATTTTTGATTATTTTTATTCCAGATGGAGAAGAATTCGAAAGCTTGAAAACTTGTTTAATCTCTTTTGGTTTTTCTTTTTTTGATTCTAAAATTTTAAATATTTTCTCGGCCTCTTTTTTATCTACATATTCTTCTAATAATTTTGGATTTTCTTTTAAAAATTCAAAAAAATCAGTCATTGAATATTTTTCTGTTATTTTTTTAATAACTTTTTCCGAGCTTTCTCCAAGAATTGTTTTTAACATAGCTAAATAAGACTTTTCCTTTGCAATTCTATCTAAAAGTTCTTTTTTTTCGTTTTGTTTTACTCTTCTTAAGGATAATTGGATTTTGTTGTCTCTGATGTTTAAAACCCTACAGACAATTTTTCTTCCAGGAGCAACATAATCTCTAAGATTTCTTATTCTTCCGGGAGCTATTTCAGAAGTCGTTATTGTACCATCTCCATTATTATCTATTTCAACAAATACAGTAGTTCCAACTATTTTTTCTACAGTACATAAAACTATTTGTCCTTCTTCTAGTCCATAATTTGCCATGATTATAGTTTAGTCAGCTTTAATTTATTATTCAATTGATAAGGTGCTCTCTATCAAAATAAACTTAATAATATTTATTTATAAAGATTATAAAGGTTTTGATTTTTTCCCATAGAAAGTTTCTTTAATAAAACCAATTTGATACATCAAAGGTATAGAGAATCATCAAAGGTAGTAAAACTCGCTTAATGGCTCTTTGTAGGATTGGCACAAAAATTTTTACTATATCCGATCATTACTTCTCTAATTTAATCTCAATAGCAGAAACAAAAATCCTTTTACCTTCTTTATTCTCAAATGGTTCGCTGCTTATTTTAATATCCTTGACTTTAATATTTTCGTCTTTCAAAAAAATTCTTCTAGCAACTTCTATAACATCTACTGCCTTTGAAATAAATTTTCCTCTTGCGCCAACTATAACTTCATTTTGCCCTTTATTCTGAAACTGCATAACAACCCCGGTAACATAGTTCATAAACGGTTTTATTCCAATAAAAATAGTATTATCTTTTCCAAAATCCCTTTTGGCTGGCTTTATTTCTGTTAGTTTTTCAAAATCATGATCTAAACCATCTGATTCAGTTTCTTCTTCACTAAGATTTATTTTGTTTTCTGTATTTTCTTCCATTTTCTAGTTAACTTGATATCAACTTGATTACTTGATTATTAATTCTAGTATACTAAATGCTTGGTTTTAACTTATTATTTTACTATTTATCTCTAGGCTTTTTACTGCTTTTTGCTTTTTAATTTTCTAGTTATATAACCGGCTATCTGATTTCTTATTTTTTTACTTGGAAATAATCCTCTAAGGATTTCATTATTTTCCTTAAAATTATCTGTAAAATTGTTTACTTCACCTAGTAAAGATTTTCCTGTTCTTTTGATTAATTTTGACTTTATTCTTCCCATACTATTACCTTAATTTTAGTGTTTAAAAAACTTGTTATAAGATAGTATAAAGGTTTTATTTTTTAGCTGTTTTCCAATTTTTAGCCTTTTTCCATAAACCATCAAAAAAATCAGAGTAGTGCTTGGCAATGTCATGAGAGGTAATCACTCAATCCTCCTTGCCTTTAAAACAGATTTATATTTTTCTAAAAACTCCTCTGCTTTTTTTCCAATTTCTCCAATATATAAAATTAATGCTGGAAGATGCATTAGTTGAGCGCTGCTTAAAAGTTTTTTTAAATCATTCTCTGTAATTGTTTTTTTATGTTTTGCTTGCGTCAAAAAGTTTATTGGTCCTAACTCTGATTTTATTTGCAAGACACAATTATATTCTTTTTCTTTATAGTCTTTCTCTTCAATAATATTAAAATTATTTTTATTTAAAAGATTTATTACATTTAGGACAAATTCGGACTTAGATTTTTGTTTTTTTGTTTTAGGGATTATTAGTGGATTAGCCTCATGAGTAGTTTGAGCTAGCGGTTTATTAATCTTGATTGGTTTAGTGGTTTGAGCTACAGACCTTAGTAGATCAGTCCTAACTTTAGAAGTATCTACCATAGATTTAGGAACCTTTATTTTCTCTTTTTTCTCAATTTTAGCTATACTAACTATTGGAATTTCGGGTGTTCTAGAAACCATTGGACTTGATTTAGATAATGGCCTGACTATATATTTTCTAGCTTTTATTAATCCATCTATTTCTGATAAAGAAACTAACATATATCTCCAATAAATTTCTTTATTAAACATAAACCCTATTGCAAAATCTTTTATTGCTCTTAAAGCAACTCTTATTGAAGGTTCTTGCTCAGAATCTTTTAAAATTTTATCCTTTTTTAATAATTGAAGGGCCTCTATTTCTTTTGGATGTAGATAATTATAAAAGTTTTCTAGTTTTTCTTCCTGACCTTCTAAAAAATACAAAGGACTACCACCAACTTTTAAACTACTGATCTTAATTTTCTTTTCATCAACTAATTCTGAAAGAAAAGCTGAAACAAATAAACTGCTCATGTTTAATTCTTTTCCCATTTGAATTGGTAAACTAGGCCCTCTTCTTCTTAAAGCTGAGATTATTTTTTCGTGGATTTCCTTTATTCCGTATTTGATTTCCATAGTTATTTTTAGTATTATTAAAATATCTAATAATTAAAAGTTTATAATATTGAACATTTAGTGTTTTATGGTTTATATCGTGTAAACAATTACTTTTATTTTATATATCAGCCCTTTGATTTAACATTAATAAAGCCCTCTTGTTAAGCTTGAGTTATGATTATTAATTTATTATTATTTTTAGGTTATCATTTAATTAGATAATAAAAATCCAAAAGAAGTTAATAAGTTTTGTGTAGTTTAAACATAACCTCGTTAATTATGAACATGAAAGGAAAAGTGGTATGGCATGTTAATTTAATTATTAATAACTTTATCGATAACTTCCTAAATATAATAGAATGAATATCCCAAGAGTATTTAATAAAAAACTTAATATTGCGAGAATAGATGTTTTTATTTTTGTCAATCCAGCTAGCATACTTACTCCGACTTCATCTGGAAGAGGAGAAGCAATAATAATTCCTGCAAAAATATACATCAGATATAGTTTAATTCTATGAAAATAACTTTGAGAAAAGATTTTGTTTATTTCTAAAAAAATTTTTGTCTTTTCCAGTCTTCTAAACTCATCAATAAATTGAGATTTTATTATACTAAAAATTAATAAATCTGAAATTAATGCCCCAAAACCACCAATAATTGCCGTTAAAAAAATATTTTTTGTAGAAACTGTGAGAAAAAATCCGACTGCAAAAGAAGCTAAAAATCCAAATGCAAAAAACATTCCTGCAATAAAAGTTCCGAGATAGCTTAAATTTCCCAATTTACTAATAAAATTATGCACATTAGCATTACTAAACATAGAATACGCCAAAATTATCATTAGTATAAGAATTGTCAGTTTTGGGTATCTAAATTTGAATAGCCTTTTCATCTTTTATTTTGACTTGTTTTAATATGATAGTTAGCTTAATTAATAAAAGTTTAGTTTTTTGAGAGATTAACATTTAGTTATTTATCAAAGATTTTTTAAACCCAACTACCCTATTTTTAACATGAAACAAACAAAAATAAATTTCAAGAAAATTGAGAAAAAATGGCAGGATAAATGGGAAAAGTCTAAATGTTTTCATGTTAAAGAAAATAAAAGTAAAAAATTTTATAATTTAGAAATGTTCCCCTATCCTTCTGGTTCTGGATTGCATATGGGACATGCTCTTAATTATACTATAGGGGATGTCTATGCTAGATTTAAAAGAATGCAAAAATTTAATGTTTTATATCCTATGGGTTATGATTCTTTTGGACTGCCTGCAGAAAATGCCGCCATTAAAGAAAAACAACACCCAAGAAAATTTACGGAACTTGCTATTAAAAATTTTATAAAACAGCAGAAATCTCTTGGATTAAGTTATGACTGGAGCAGATTAATAAAAACCTCTTCTCCAGAATATTATAAATGGAACCAGTATTTTTTCTTAAAATTTTTAGAAAACGGCTTAGTTTACAGAAAAAAAGCTGCTGTCAATTTCTGCAAAAAATGTGATACTGTTTTAGCGAATGAACAGGTCCATAATGGAAAATGTTGGAGGCATGAAGATACCGAAGTTGAATTTAAACAACTAGAACAATGGTTTATTAGAACAACAAAATATGCTGATGAACTTTTAGATGACATTGAAAAACTAGACTGGCCTGAAAAAATAAAAATAATGCAGAAAAATTGGATAGGCAAAAGCCAAGGAACCGAAATTTTTTTTGAAATTAACAGAGAAAAATGGCCTGTTTTTACAACTCGCTCAGATACTCTATTCGGAGTTACGTTTATAGTTATAAGTGCTCAACACCCAAGACTTTTTGAATTAGTGACTGAAACGCAAAAACCAGAAGTAGAAAAGTTCTTAAAAAAAATTAAATCAACAAGTGAAAAAGAGATTTTAGAAAAAGAAGGAGTATTCACAGGAAGTTATGCTATAAATCCTATTAATAATGAAAAAGTCCCTATTTATGCAGGAAATTTTGTTTTAGCGGATTATGGAAGCGGGATGGTAATGGCTGTTCCAGCCCATGACCAAAGAGATTTTGAATTCGCGAAGAAATATAATATAAAGATTAAAACCGTGATAAAACAAAAACAAATAAATTGTATAATCGTACATGGGTGCCCTAGTCACGATGAAAATAATTCTAAAAAAAGAACTTATGACAAACACTGGATACCATATATTAAAAAAGAATTATTAGAAAGAGAAATTCCAACATATACCCCCATAATGCCTAATCCTTGGATGCCAGATTATAATGCGTGGAAAAAAGAATTTGAGAAAAGTATTATTAATGAAGATACTATTTTAATAGGACATAGTTGTGGGTCTGCGTTTTTAGTTAGGTGGTTAGGGGATACAAAAAGACATATAAATAAATTGATACTTGTAGCTCCTTGGAAAATAGCAGATGGTTCAGCAAAAAAAGAATTCTATGAAGTAAAAAAATTATTTTATGATTATGAGATTGATAAAACAATTAAATCTAGAGTAAAAAGAATTCTAATGTTTACAGCAGACAATGAAGAAGAGGGTGGTAAAAAAAGCTTAAAAATATTTCAAGAAGCATTAGGAGGGAATATTGTAGAATTAAAAGGCAGGGGGCACTATACAATGGAAGAAATGGGAACAGATAAATTCCCAGAACTATTAAAAGAAATAGTCGGTGAAATTGGAGCATATACAGGAGAAGGAATTTTAGTTAATTCAGGAAAATTTAACAATCTAAACAACAAGAAAGCTATTCATGAAATTACTAAATATTTATCAGAAAAAAAACTAGCTAAATCATCTATTAACTACAAATTAAAAGACTGGCTTGTTTCTCGACAAAGATACTGGGGAACTCCCATTCCTATAATTTATTGTGAAAAATGTGGGATAGTTCCTGTTCCAGAATCTCAACTTCCTATTAAACTTCCAGAAAAAGTAAAATTTGGAAAAGGAAATCCTCTATCAACTAATAAAAATTTTCTTGTTGTTAAATGCCCTAAGTGCAATAAATCAGCAAAAAGAGAAACAGATACAATGGATACTTTTTTTGATTCAAGCTGGTATTTTTTAAGATATTGTGATTCAAAAAATAACAGACAGCCATTTGACCAAAAAAAAATAAAATACTGGATGACTATTGATCAGTATATTGGGGGTGCAGAACATGCTTGTATGCATTTAATCTATGCAAGGTTTTTTACAAAAGCCTTGAGAGACTTAAAACTTTTAAATTTTAATGAGCCTTTTACAAAACTTTTCAATCAGGGGATGTTGCACGGAGAGGACGGTTTTGTTATGTCAAAATCTCGAGGAAACGTTGTTCTTCCAGAACAAGTTTCAAAAAAATATGGGATAGATACAGCAAGATTTTTTTTAGTTTCCATTGCCAGTCCTGACAAAGACATACAATGGAGTGAAAAAGGAATTGAGGGAGGTTATAGATTTGTAAATAAAATAGTCAATCATTTCTCAAAATTAAACTCTGACAAACTAAAAAATTCTAAATCAACTAAAAGGCTTGAACATGTCGTTAATAAAACAATAAAACTTATTACAGATGATATTGAAAACTTTAAATACAATTTAGCTGTAATCAAATTAAGAGAGTTATTTGAAGTTTTTTTAGGAGAATCGTGTAGTAAAAAAGACGCTGAAAATTTTCTGAAAATGTTAAGTATTTTCTGTCCCCATATTACAGAAGAATTGTGGGAAAAAATCGGCAATAAATCTTTTTTGTCATTACAACAATGGCCTAAAGCAGATGAAACTAAAATCGATGAAAATCTGGAAAAACAGGATCAGATTATTGAAAATACCTTTAATGATATAAATAATATAATAAAAATAATTAGAGTGAAACAAGATACTTATTCAACTATTTACTTATATGTGATACCAAATGAACTTGCTTTTTTTAATCAACAAAAACTATCAGAAAAACTAGGAGTTAATCTAAAAGTATTTTCAGTTAACGACTCTAAAAAATATGACCCAAAAAATAAATCATTAAAAGCTAAACCTGGAAAACCAGGTATTTATGTTGAGTAGACTAAAAATGTTTTTATCTTTAGCTAGTGTAAATCCCTGGATTATTATAAGGTTCTTTACAGATATCTTCTAATCCTATTGGATAAAGATTACTTCTCATTATTTCTATTTTAATTTCCTCTAATTTAGTTTTGTTTTCTACCACTATTAATCTGCAAGAGTGTTCTGGATCAGGTAATCTATTAATTATTTCTTTAATCGAAGATTTTCTTATTTCCATTATATCATTTTTTTTCACCTTTACAACTTCATCTCGACCTTCTGGAAAAAAGAAATAATAATCTTTTCTTCCACAATCAAAATGTTGTTCTAGTTGAGTGTATTTTGGAGTAATATAGCTCATGGGCGTTGAATTTTGCCACAAACCAACCAATACGTATTTATTATAATCTAAACCAAAAAAATTATTAGGTATTTTTGTTGTTAAAAAATTACTAAGTGGGAAGGTAAAACCACCTTTGATCTTTAAATCAAATCTTACTAAACATTCTTTATAAAGATAGTTATTTCCATTTGAAACAAGAAATTCTAATTTATTCATAATTCCTATTGCACAATTTCTAGAGTGGCTTCCTTCAAGATAAACTTTTTCTATTCTGCCTATTAGATAATCTAGTGCCATTCTTTTAAAATATATATAATAATTAGTTTTAAATATTTATATTATAAATCAATTATATTTAAGATCATGAAAGCCTCTTCAGTTGGTTGGGAATTAGAAATAAAGTTGTCTGATGAAGAGATTTCTTTATTAGAAAAAGAGACAATTAATGGGAAGATAAAAGTTTATGATACGGATAAAAAAATTGGTAATTTTCCTTTAGAATTAAGAATAGCCGAACTAGATGAACAACAGCTATATGTCCAATTATTAACCATTCCAGAAAATGTTTACGTTGATAAAGTTGAAAGATATATTGTTAAAATTTCCAAAGATGGTTATGAAATGTTAAAATAAAATAAGCAGACAGGAGATAGAATGGCTGATAATCCGGGCTGTAAAATTATTATTAAAAAACAAATAGTTTAAATAGATTAAATAATTAAAATATAAATTGAGAAAATGGCATTCAAAGGAACCTCTATTGAAATTTTAGCGCTAATTTTTATACTAATTGCGGGTATAAAAATAATTGTTGTTTTAATAAATCCAAAGACATGGCTAGATAATGTAGTGAAAAAGGTTTATAAAGAATCCAAATTAAAAATATTAATTTTCTTGATCTTATCATTAATCGTATTATATTTTCTACTTAAAGAACTAACAATTGTACAAATTTTAGCAGTTATGTTATTTTTAAGCTTGTTAACTGCGGTAGGTATCTTACCTTTTTCTAAAGAAATTTCAAACATTGCAGACAAAGTCTATAAGGATAAAAATTTGATTAAGAAGACATTGCTTCCTTTTATAATTTGGATTATACTTTTAATTTGGGGACTAAAAGAGTTGTTTTTGTGATTTAATGCTTATTATGCCTCTTAACAACAAAATAATA
>JBBSYY010000026.1:0-2102 GCA_038044985.1 Nanobdellota archaeon | reverse complement strand
ATTATAGCAGACATTTTTTTTATCATCTCTATTCTTTGAAGAACTTTACATACGTCTCCAATGGAAACTAAATTTGTTAACTCTAAAACATTTAAATTAGTAAGTATTTCATTAAAAATCTCTCTTTGTTTTTCAAGAATCTGCAATGTTTCTGTCGCTCTTCTTAAAAGGTCTTCTGTTGGTTTTAAAACATATTTATGATTTCCATAAAATATAGTTATCTCTCCTCTTCTTTGAGAGACAGCAATTACTAGGGTCCTAGTTTGTTTTGCGGTTCTTTCTGCTGCTTGATGTCTAATTCCTGTTTCAGAGCTTGATAAATTATTATCTGGTATAAGTAAAGTGTTTGCATAAATTATTTTTTTAGAATCTTCTGAAAGAATCATAGCCCCATCCATTTTTGCAAGTTCAACTATTCTTTTGGCAGTAAACTTACAATTAACTTTAAAACCCCCCTGGAAAATACCGTAAACTTTTTGGTTAGCAAAAACAATAATAGCACCCATTTTACCTCTGACTATATCATTTATACTGTTTCTTAATTCAGTTCCAGAACTAACTTTTTTTAAAATATCTAATTTCGTTAGTTGTTTTTGTTCTTCTTCTGCTT
Source organism: Nanobdellota archaeon (assembly GCA_038044985.1). Lineage (GTDB taxonomy): Archaea > Nanobdellota > Nanobdellia > Pacearchaeales > GW2011-AR1 > ARS1285. Next base: position 1,492 of record JBBSYY010000026.1, on the reverse strand, counting down.
CGATTAAGGCTCCTTTTTCAATCAGGCTTTCTTTTATTTCCATTTTTATTTACAAAAAATAATACTCTATTATTATATTTTATGATTTTATAGTTAAACAGTAGTATTTAAAATTAATTGTTTGTTATGTCAGAAATGAAAACTACATCCTTTAAGATGTAGTTATATATTTTTACTGTTTTCATTTCTGAGCATGTCAGGAACAAAGTTCCTGAGCACTCTCAAGAATCATAGATTCTTGAAGTCCTAAAAACAAGTGCTCGTCACAAACCAGCACTTAAAAGTGTGGGTTGCACTTGTTTTTTTGATTTACAAACTTAAAAAATAAAAAATTGTGATAGAAGACATAAATTTCGTTACATCTATCGATAACAGAAACAATACCTATTTTATAGATCGATGTTATTAAGATGAAACATCAATGAGAGATCAAAGAAGACCGGTAAATAGTCTCTTATTTATTCGTTAGTTAATATTAATTTAACATATCATTAAGTTTTCTCACTATGGCGTTAATTATACTTAAACAAATACAAAAAACCATATAAATATTTATAAATGATTTTTTTATAGTATCAAGATGAATAAATGGACAGAAATTTTAGTAGGGTTAATATTAATTGTTGTAGCTGTTTTAGTTTGGGGATTTTCTTATCAATGGCCTAGTTTTTGGAATTTTGGAACCGCTGCCTGGGAATTCTTTAAAGGTGGATTAATTTGGTTTGTGATTATGATAGGATTGCTTTTTTTAATGCTAGGAATAAGTGAGTTGAAAGAGTAAAGTATAATTCTTTATAAGAAAAATGAATTATGAAATAATTGTGAGGGCTGGATCTAAAGGAGAAAGTGACGATAATATTTATAGATATGTAAATTCCCCTATTCCTAAAGGTATAAAGTCTGTGGACGACTAGGTTTATAAATCATTAACTAGGTCTGCTTTAGAGGCGGCAACAGAAATTGTTAGAATGACTGGTAAAAATATTATGTTAAGACATTCAATTGAAAAAAGATGAAAATTATGTAAATTTTTATATACTGATTTAATTAATTAATAAAATGGAATATCAAGCAGTTTTTGGAATTGATGGAGGAGTTTCTCCGGGGTTTGGCGTTAAATATCCAGATTATATAGAGAAGACTGAAAATATTTTGGCGGATAATTCTGAAGAAGCAATGGGAAAAGCAATTGAAAGAGCGAGATATTTTAGTCAGGAGCATTTAAGTAACCCAGAAACAGGATATACAACAGTTAAATTACTAAGTTTAAGAGATAATGATGGAAGACTCTTAGATCAAGTGGATTTAAATAATAATCCAAATATTAATTTTGAAAAAAGACAAGCTATTATTAAGTGTTCTATGTTAGAACATGTTTTATCTCTCTCTAAATCAATCTAAGATAATAACTAATAAACAGTTTTTTGAATTTTAATCACAATAAATAAATACTTCTGATTTTTATTATTTAATGGAATTATTTAATAAAAAC
>JBBSYY010000025.1:0-1541 GCA_038044985.1 Nanobdellota archaeon | reverse complement strand
TTTTTAGAAATAGAGTTTTCTGCCTTATCAACTATCATAATGTCTAAAACATAATTTCCTGTTTTAAAAATTAATTTTTTAGTGCATCTATTATCAATTAATCTTGAACAAATCCTTCTCTCTCTAATTCTTTCTCCGTCATAATAGCTATAAGATGCTCTATAGAAGTTCTTTTCGTCAATAATGATATCAAAATAAATATATTTGTTATCAAATTGAGACCAAAATGATTCTGGGTTTAATATTATAGGTGTGGTAACATCAACCATTAACTTAGCGTACTTGCTCTCAACATGATTTCCAACAATATCAGTAAGCTCAAACCAGTATTCAATTTCCCTACCATCAAAATTACTCAAATCAGGAGAAATCTGACAAAAATATCTTTCTTTCTCAAATTTACATTTCTCTAAATCTAGGTCCTTAGTAATAAAACCGGGCCGACTAGCCATAAGACTCCAAAGACCATAATGTAAAGTTAAGCTTTTTGGATTTTCTTCTGCAAATTCTATCTCAAAAACACCATTTGTAAAACCAGCTCTTGGAGAAGTCTTTCTTATTTTTGGTTTTTTACTATCAACAATAAAACTTAAAGCTCTTTCAACTTTATTTTCGTTTCTGTCAACAGCTTTTATTGTTATCTTGTTTAGACCATCCTTAAAATTTAATTCCCTGAAATAAGATTTAACATTACTTGCTAACCTCTTCCACTCTCCCTGTCCGTTTAAGTTATCAATATAGTAAAAACTAGCTAGTTCATTACTAACAAGATCAAACAAAACAAGACTGCTATCGTAAACTTTTCCGTCAACAGGAGAGTTGATAAATAATTCTGGAGGTTCTCTGTCTATAACATTCCCATCAAGAGTCTCGCATCCAATAATATCATTGCATCTTGCAGGATGAGTCGGGTAATTAGTATCGCTGACACAAAGTCTGCAAGAATCATGCCAACAGGTGTATATCGGATTTTGGCTGTTTGGAAGACTTTCTCCATAACCTAAACATAATCTTTTATAAGCTGAAACATAATTTATTGAGAATAAGATTATTAAAATTATTAAAATTGGTAAAACAAAGTTTTTTGTTATCCTAAAACAAGAATTGAAAATTGTTTTTTTCGCTTGCTTAGTTTTTTCTTCCTTATTAAAATTTTTTGTCATTATAATTTTTAGTTTATCTTATTTTTAGTTTGATTAATTATTTTGGTAACTTAAATAAGCGAGACTTCTCTTGCTTCTTCTGGTCTTATATTTAATTAATTTTTCTGTTTATTAACTGTTGATAATTTTTATTTAGTTTAGTAATTGTTTTATTATTTAGTATTTGGATTAAGATAAGCGAGACCCCTCATACCCAGTTTATTTGTTATTAACATTTTTTATTTTAGGTTATTCCCTTATTTGTTTTAATCATTAATGATGGTAAACAAGTTTTTGTTGTCTAATAAATTTCGATTCCCTTGCTTAACCCTCTTATTAACCCCTTTATCATTTTAATTCTAATCTTATCCTCTTTATCTTAATTTTATTTTTGTTTTT
>JBBSYY010000024.1:0-7869 GCA_038044985.1 Nanobdellota archaeon | reverse complement strand
AATAGACATTGAAGTTTAAATTTACTTTATAAAAAATGAAAGACCTCCCATTAGCTGAAATAACTTTAAGAAAATATGAAAGACCTGTTGGACTGGAAAAAAGAGAATTAGTTAGAAAAGTTTGTTTATCTTTAGGGTTACTGCAGTTAGGAGATTCAAGAGACGTTCTTGTTGATATTTTAATGGTTTTAATAGAGGCAAACAAGAAAAAAGAAAAATTGTCTAGTGAAGAAATTGGAAAAAGAGTTGAAGCAGTAAGAAAAAAATATAGTTTAGATAATAAAGGGCTTGCAGAATCAAATATAAGAAGGCAGTTAAAAAGATTGATTGATAATATGTTAGTTGATAAGCAAATTAATATGTATTATTTAACAGAGCATAATTCTTTAAAAGAGATTTTTGAGAGAAATATAGAAAAATTTGTCATGCCTCAAATAGTTGAGAGAGTTAAGGAGTATTTGGGGGAGGTGGAGAAAGAATTTTAATTTTTTTAGTTAAATAACTCCCGCTTATGCTACAATCCAAAACGTGCGATAACTTTAAAAACTCCTTTTTTATTGAATAAATATCAAACTACATCATCTAGCTCAGTATTTCTTTGAGTTTAGATGCATAGGTAGAAGATAAAACTATATCGGTTTTAAATATCAAAAAAATAAGTGCCATCCACACTTAAAAGTGTGGGTTTGTGAAAATAAAAAGCATTTTCAAATTTTTTATAAGATAGCAAAATGCTTTTTATTTCAGGCACTTGTTTTTAGGACTTCAAGAATCTATGATTCTTGAGAGTGCTCAGGAACTTTGTTCCTGACATGCTCAGAAATGAAAACAGTAAAAATATATAACTACATCCTGAAGGATGTAGTTTTCATTTCTGACATAAAATAATTGTTAGTAACAATATAAGAGCAAGAGAAAAAATTTTGCTCTTGTGATTATTAAACACAAGATAGCCAAGAGCGAAATTTTTTGAAGTCCCGCTCAATTATCTTTGAGATTATCAATCAAAATTAAATTTAACAATATCAATAAAAATGATAGAAGAAGAAAAATTCCTTGATGCAGTAAGAAAAATTAAGGAACAAGAAAATAAAAGAGATAAAAAAAGGAATTTTGACCAGACTATAGACCTAATTGTAAATTTAAAAGATTTTGATGCTAAAAAGTCTTCTTTTACTATTTTTGTAGAGGTTCCGAATAAAATTAAAGACAAAAAAATTGTTGGTTTTTTTGAAAAAGAAAATAAATTAGTTGAAGTTATTAAAAAAGACGATTTTCTTAAGTTTAAAGAAAAAAAAGATATTAAAAAATTAATTAGAAGTTATGATTTTTTTATTGCTAATGCTAAATTAATGCCGGCTATTGCTACAACCTTTGGAAGAATTTTGGGGCCTGTTGGAAAAATGCCTAATCCTCAACTTGGAGTTTTAAATTCAGAAGATGAAAATTCTATTAAAGAAGTCGTAGATAAAATTAATTTTAGTATTAGAATAAAAGTTAAGGAGCCTAGCATTAAAATTGGCATAGCTAAAGAGTCTTTAAATGATGAGCAGATAGTTGAAAATGCTCTAATTGTATATAGAAAAATTGTTGATGCTTTGCCAAAAAAAATAGATAATATAAGAAATGTTAAAATTAAACTTACGATGGCAAAACCAGTTAATGTTGAGTTAAAATGAAAATTAATCTGATAAACAATTGGTATAGAGGAATATATGAAGGGAAAATGGTCGTAAATCTAACTAACCTATAGAAGAATCCTAATACAAAAATCCCTAAAATAAAAATAATTAATAATAAACATGATAGTTAATCCAGAAACAATTAAACTGAAAGAGAAAGAAGTTAAAAGTTTAGTAAAGCTTATTTTAAATTCTAGGAGCTTGATAATAGCAAATATTAAAAATCTTCCTTCAAAACAATTCCAAGAAATTAAAAAATCAATAAGAAACATGGCTATTGTTAAAGTTGCTAAAAAGAACATCATGCTACGAACAATTAAATTTGTTGGAAGAGAATCTATAAGTAACTTAGAAAATTATATCAGTTCTGACTGTACTTTTGTCATTTCTAATCTTGAAGGATTTGAATTAGCTAGTTTATTATCAAAGAAAAAAACTTCTGTGTTTGCAAGGGCTGGTCAAATAGCAGAAGAAGATATTGAAGTTAAAGAAGGGCCTACAGAACTGGTTCCAGGGCCCGCTATTAGTGAATTAGGTTCTTTAGGATTACAAGTTTCGGTTCAAGAAGGTAAAATAGTTATTAAAAAAACTAAAATTGTTATAAGAAAAGGGGAGGCTATAAATCAAAATGCGGCTTCCCTATTCCAAAAACTAAATATTCAGCCATTTAAAGTAGGTTTAGATATCATAGCTATTTATGACGTTGAAAAAGAAAAAATTTATACAAATGTTAAAATTGATTCAGAAAGTTATGCTCAAGAATTAAGAATAGCTAGTAGCAAAGCATTAGGATTTGCTCAAAAAATTAGTTATTATTGCAAGGAAACTATTGGATATTTCTTGGCAAAAGCAAACTCACATTCAGAAAAATTGAAAAGCTTTATTAAGGCATAATAATAGGAAAAGGAATAAACTGAAGAAAATATTAGTAATAAAACAAATAAAGAATAGCGAGGATAAAATAAACTGAAGTTCAACCCTAATCATTTGTATAGTACTAATAATAAATATAAATAAAATAATCGATTAAATAACCAGGAGAAAAATGGAATATATTTATGGTGCACTTTTACTGCACAAATTAGGCAAAGAAGTTAATGAGGATAATTTAAACAAAGTTCTTCAAGCTAGTGGCGTGCATATAGAAGAAAGTAAAGTGAAAAGCCTTGTTGTCAGTTTGAAAGATATTGACATAGATAAAGAACTAGAGAATGCTATTATAACAAGTGCTGTTCCTGCTGCGACTGGTAGTGGCAAAGAAGAAAAACCAGCTGAAGAAAAAGAAGAAAAAAGAGAAGCTGCAGCAGAAGGTTTAAGTGCTTTGTTTGGATAAATTTCAGTAAACGAAGATTTTAAATTCATTTTCTATCATCACTAAACCTTTATTTTCTATGAAACCCCATATAATTGATAATAATTTAGTGGCTACTGAAGATAAAATATACTAAGATTAGTAGAAAATTGAGCTATTTTTTAGACATGTTCCTAAAAACCATATATTTAAAAACTTCTTTTTATCTATTTTTTTATGGGAAGATATAATTATAGATTTATTAAGACAAGATGTCAATCTTGTAAACATGAACAAATCATATTTGAAGGAGCGACTACAAAAGTCCATTGTCTTGTTTGTGATGCAATTCTAGCTGAACCTAAAGGTGGAAAGGCGGATATAAAAGCAAGAGTTGTTGAAGTTTTGAGTTGAGTTTAAATTATATAAATTTTTAAATAGTGGTATTTTTTGAATTTATTATGACTAATTTAGAACAAGAATCTCAAAAATTATTTAGAAGGGATTTAGTAAGTTAAATTTTGCTCACTCTCGTCCCATCTTTAGTATCATCAGTTTTATAACCAAATTTTCTAATTTTTTCTCTTAAACTATCTGCCAGAAACCAGTTTTTTTCTTTCCTTACAAGTTCTCTTTCCTTAACTAATTTCATAATTTTGTTTGGAATAATAATTTTCTCCTTTTTTAAAAGATCTAAACCAAAAATCGAATCTATTTTTTTAATTGTCCTAATTTTTCCTTCAGCTTTATCATCTCTTATTAAAGACCATAATACTTGTAAAGCATTGACAGTATCTAGATCATTGTCCATAGCATTTTCAAATTTTTTTAAATATTCTTTGTTAATTTTTTTATCATTTTTTAATTCTTTAATAATGTTTTTTAGTCGTTCTAAAGAATTTTGCGAGTTTTTTAAATTATCAAAAGTAAAATTTAGCTGACTTCTATAATTTCCTGTTAAGTAAAAATATCTTAAATCTGGAGGATTGTATCCCATTTGAACTAGGTCTCTAATATTATAACAATTACCTAAAGATTTACTCATTTTCTTTCCGTCTACAATCATCCATTCACTATGAATCCAAAAATTTACAAATTTTTTATTAGAATCAGCTTCTGATTGAGCTATTTCGTTTTCATGATGAGGAAAAATTAAATCAACTCCACCATTATGAATATCAAAACTTTCTCCCAAGTATTTACTGCTCATAACGCTGCACTCAATATGCCAGCCAGGCCTACCCTTACCTAGTTTAGTATTCCAGAAAACATTTCCATCTTCATTATCATAAAATTTCCATAAAGCAAAATCTTTAGCATTTTCTTTATCATATTCGTCTTTTTTAATTCTTTCACTAGCCCCGGCCTTTAATTCACTTAATTTAACTCCAGATAACATGCCATAATTTTTAAATTTTTTAATATTAAAATAAATCCCATCTCCAGACTTATAAGCAAAACCTTTTTTTAACAACCTTTCAATTAAAGAAACCATTTCTTTAATATGTTTAGTAGCTTTTGGATAAATACTGGCTTTTTTTATATTCATCTTTTTTTCATCTTCAAAAAAAGCTTTTTCATATTTTTTTGTGAATTCTTCTAAACTTTTATTTTCTGAAACACTTCGTTTTATTGTTTTATCGTCTACATCTGTTATGTTAACTACTTTCTTAACTTTATAATTTTTATACTCTAAATATCTTCTTAAAATATCTGAAGCAACAAATGCTCTAAAATTTCCTATATGCCCATAGTCATACACTGTTAATCCGCAAGAATACATTCCAACATGGTTCTTTTTAAGTGCCTTAAAAATTTCTTTTTTTCTAATGAGGGTGTTGTAGAGTTTTAGTGGCATTTTTTAGTAATTAATTTTTTATTAATATTAATTATTAAGCGAGAACTAATAAGCTCTTGCTCATATGCTTTTTCTTACATTTATAATTATTAATTTAATTTCTAATATCAAAAATTCCTTGTATTTTTTTATGGAATTTTTTGGGCAGAAAAAAAGAAAACTTTTTTTCTGTATCAATAGATTAATAAGTATTAGAATATAAAAAGTTAGTGTCTAATCAGCCTTTACTTCTAAAACAGATTCAGGCCCTACAAAAATATTTCTTTCAGTTATTTCTTTTGCTTTTTCAATTTGAAGAGGCTTTCCTATATCATTCCAATACTTAAATCTAATTCTTACTTCTTCACTACCAAAAGGATTTGCTCTTGCCTTTATATTTTTATTAAATGCAATATCTACAATAAATCCATGCCAAACTTCATCATTTCTTTCATAACTGCCTATAGGATCATAAATATTATTTTTAAAATCAATTAAGCCATTTAAATAATCTTTTCTAGAAATAAACTCTCCATTAATTCTTCCATAAAATCCGATTAGATGATAAATTTCTCCGCTTCTAATTAATCGTTTCTCCATAGGTCTTCAAGAATTATATTATTATTAAATATTTCTATACTTAATTCACATCAATATCAAATGGTTCTGTGGTAAAGGTGGTTCCGTCTTCTTGTTTTATAACTAGTTTATATCTTATAATACATTTTGAAATATCGTTAACAGAACCTTCTGGAATATTAAATCTTATTATATCTAAATATTTTTGTCCACTTGCAATTTCCACACTTCCAGAATTTCCTGTAGTAATCCAGTCTTCTGCTTCCTGCTCACTAGCTCCACATTTCCTTCTTATTTGATCATCAGCAACTTGTACCTGCCACCTAAATTTTTGGGTTGCAATATTATTCTGAATTCCAAACCCCAAACCAAATTCTTTCCCCTGTTTAATTTCAGCAAGTCTATTAGGTAAATATAAAACTGCTCTCTGATCTTCAACAAACAATTTATTAATTTCAGCTTCAACTTTTTTATTCATCGTCTCAACATTATATTTTGCTCCAGTAAATATTGTTCTAATTAAAATTAATCCAAGAATTAACATACTCATAGCTAAAACTAAAATAACTATCGTTCCTATTGACAGCTCAAAAGCCGCTTTTTTGTTTTTCTTAACAGTTTTAAATTTCACCATCTTTTACAATATAGTTACTTAAATGTTATTTATAAATGTTTTTGAAACTGAGAGAAAAATCTCTCAACCCTATTACGGAATGAGGGAGGCGTGAATCGAACACGCGACACCTACGTCTTCAGCGTAGTGCTCTCCCACTGAGCTACTCCCTCGTAACTCAGTAAATGAAATCTTGTTTTTAAAGTTAATTATTAAATTCAATAACTTCAAAAAATAAAAAGAGTGAGGAGTAGGCCACCTTCTGTCAAACTTCCCAAAATTTAGGAACAGTTTGTATCAACATTTTACTTAGCGGTATGGCTTTTTTATAAGCCTCCCTTGCATCAACCAAGATGTTCGTTTCATCAATTCCTTATCTTCTAAGTTTCCCTCAGGGTTCATAACTCAGATAAGGCTGTGTCGTTTCTGTAACCAACGAATCGTAAGATTCGTGGAGCTAAAATCTCCGAGAGATTTTTAACTCAGAGCTTTGCCTCACGGCAATTTGCTTTCGCAAATGGTTATCCTTAGAGTTGATATTAATTAAAATATCAAGATGGGCGGACCTTCCTCAGAATTCAATTTTGATAATTTTCAAAATTTGCTAACTCAATAGCTGAATTCCGAAAGTTGACTACTTCACTCATAAATTAAAAAGAAAAAGGGTTTTTAAAACTTGCTGTTTTTGAATTATTTAAAATATTTGATAATAAGAAAAGTAAATGAAATAATCCTAGTTTCTTTTTTTTGTAATTTAATTTATAATAAATAGGATAGAGAAGATTAGATCTTATTCATCTTTACATATTAATTAGAATATTTTTATATCTCTTACTAATATCAGCAAAACTCCATAATTTTTTTAAAATAGTTAATATAAAAAACTCAACAGACAAAGACAATAATAACTTATGAAGTTTGTTTTTGAGGCTTTTAGTAGTTGCGTGCTGAATTTCTCGTTGCCTTGAAACTTACACACCAACTCTATCAACGTTATCTTTTATAACGGCCTTTGTTGTCTCGTTTTGCGGATGGCTTCGTGCTTAGATGCTTTCAGCACTTATCCATATAGAGCGTAGCTGCACAGCCTGCTCATAACAACTGTTACACCAGAGGCTCCGAACCCTCGTTCCTCTCGTACTAGAGGATCCTTCCACTCAGACAACAACATACCTAATAGATATCATACAATCTGTCTCACGACGATCTTAACCCAGCTAACGATTCCTTTTAACGCGTGAACTCCGACACCCTTGGTTGCTTGTGCACAACCAGGATAGGAAGAGCCGACAGCGGTGTAGCAAGCCTCGCCGTCAATGTGAACTATCGGGCGAGACAACCCAGTTATCCTCGGGGTACCTTTTCTGTCACAATTGGGATCCAATAAAAATCCTCAATGGTTCGCTAGGCCCATTTTTCAATTCTGCTTTCCTTGCTTTTCAGAAAACAGTTAGACAAGCTTTTGCCCTTACACTCAACTCCAGATTTCCGACCTGGATGAGCTTGTCTTTAGGCCCCTCCGATATCTTTTCAGAGGGGTGCCGCCCCAGCCAAACTGCCCGCCTGCTGGTGTCCTCAAAAGAGTAAGTAAATCTACAAAAAGCAAGTAGTATTACATATTACGACATACCGCCTCGCCGAAGCTACGCGTATTCTCCTACTTATTCTAGGTACCTCTCATAAATTTACAACAACAAGTTGCAGTAAAGGTCCACAAGGTCTTAGCTTCCCATTAGGTATCCCTGGTCTGTTCACCAGGCAATATTTTCAGAAGTTTCTAGTTAGGGACAGTGACAATTTCGTTAAACCATTCATGCAAGTCACCATTCAGATGACAAGGTATTACGCTCATTATGTTACTTCATCT
>JBBSYY010000023.1:0-22809 GCA_038044985.1 Nanobdellota archaeon | reverse complement strand
GTAGTTCCTAGTGTAATATAATTACTTGGCCATCCAAAAATTCCTGCTCCATTTACTAAATTTCTTCTATCCCAAATTATTGTATTTCTTAATTCATATCCTGCTTTTTCCATAGCTTCTATTACATAAATATGAATGGGTATTCTCTTATTTTCCCACCACAAATCAGTAATATTAATTATGCAGTGGGCTTTATGCTTCAGTAAAGGAAGAATCTTTTTGTAAATTTTTCCCAATTCTTCAGCATATTGTTTAGGCTCCATAGTTCCCAAATCTCTTGGATTATTAGAATATTGCTGAATTTTTTTGTATTGGCTGTTTATTCTTTTATCACCCCTCAAACTTTTGTTTAATCTTGGTCTATTTAGCATGTTTGAATAAGGGGGGGAAGTTACACATAAAGAAACCGTTTCTTCATTTAAATAATCCTGGATATTCAATGCATCGTCACATACCATTATTTGTTTTGTTTCTTCTGTTAAGCTTTGTTGAGATAATCTTTTTTGTGCAAAATCAACATATTTTTTGTTTAAATCAAATCCAATGGCATTTCTTCCAGTATCTTTAGCTGCTACTAATGTAGTTCCAACTCCTGCAAAAGGGTCTAATACTAGTTCACCTTTATGTGTAAATAATTCTATGCATTTTTTTGGTAATGCTATTGGAAAAACGGCAGGATGTATGTCTCTCTCTCTTATATCTCTAGCTTCATAAAAGAATTCCCAAAGAGCAATTTGGTTTTTTAGCCATTCTTTTGGGGTTAAACAATTAATATTTGTCTTACCACAATTACAAGTTCTTTTATTGTTAAGAATCAATTTCTTATTTTGCATTTGTATTTCTTGTTCCATTTTTACGAGGTTTATCCCAGTAGGGTGATTTACATATAGGGCAGATAGTAGGATATTCTTTTTTTTTTCTTGGTATCCATTCATGTTCACATCGTTCGCATTTATATCCCTTTACCTTTAAAATTATTTCTGCCATATTATTCATAATATATGTTAGTTTATAAATGTTACTTTCTTAAGTATCACCTTTATAGTTATAACTTTTATACAGAAAGATTAACTACACCTCCACTCCCAAAACCTTATTCATCTCTCCTAAAAGTCTTTTTTCGAATGCCAGGTTTGTTTCATCTTCTTGTTTTTCAATATTTAAAGCGTCAATTAACTGAAATAAAAGATCATTAAATTCTGATGGGTTCTCTTTTTTATATTTATCAATAATAAATTCTTCCACCTTACCTACTTCTTTTGACTGAAAATCTATTTCTAATTCTGTTATTTCCTGTTCAAGTTTTGATGTATTTTTTAAAAAAGAATAAGCTTGTTTTTTGATTAGATAATCCTGGATTTCCTGATAATTGATGTCAGACGGTTTTCCTTTTTTTAAATTTCCATAAATTTTTAAAAGAACGATTTTATCTTTTAAAAGACCTTTTTCAAGTTCTGAGATTATCTTATTAGTTCCAGTAAGTGCGTTATCTAGCTCAATTTCAAATAAAACAACATCTTTTATTTTAATTTCTTTTTTTGTTGTTTTTGTGTAGCCATTTACTTCAATTATATAAAATCTTCCAAATTTTAATTCCTCAAGCTCTTTAAAATTATTTGGAAAGGTTGGCCCTCCATAGATTACTGGTTTATTATTAATCTGGTGTTCGAAATCAGTATGAATATGTCCTAAAGCGTAATAATCTGCTTTTGGCAATTCTGATAAAGAAATTGAGTCAATAATTTCTTCTGGCAGGTTTATTGCCTCTGTTATTGCTGTATGAAGCATTAATATTCTAAAATTGTTTTCATAAGACTCCTTAATCTTTATTTTTTTTAAGCTGGGAATTTCAAGAGCAGATTTTTTTCCGGGATAACCATAAATGTAAAAAGTTTTGTAAATCAGAGGGTTTAATATAACCTCTTGTTCTTTTTCATCATACTTACAAATTTCACAAAGCCCTGCTTTTTCTAAAACATCTAAAAAAGTTTTTCCTGAAACAGAATAATCATGACTGCCAGCAATTAAATAGCATTTTATTCCTGCATCTTTTAATTTCCTGAATTCTGTAAAAGTTTCTTTCAAGATTTCAATTGAAGGAAAGGCTGTATCAAAAAGGTCTCCTGTAAAAAGAATAAATTCAACTTTTTCTTTAATAGAACTATCTATTGCAATTATGAATGATTCCATATTAAGTCTCTGTAATTCTAGTTGTCTCCAGCCTCCTAAATGGCAATCACTAATGTGTGCGAATTTCATCTTCCGAAATTTCCTCTGGAAATGAGGAATTGAAAATTCTTAATTTTCATATATTTTTTGAGAAAATCAATTTTATAAAAATGATGGTGGTGAAATAGAAGTTAAGATCAAAAACTTCTTGTGTTTTACCATGCCATAAAGAGCATGGTTTGTTTGAAGTTTTTAAGACAGGAAAAAATACGTCGTTTTGATTGCAACTTCCTCTGCTTAAAAGCAGAGGTTTATTTTTTCCTGTATTAGAGAAAAGATTATTAATGCCCTTTTTGTTAAAATTAGATGGATTACCGTTTTATATTTCCTTTACTAACAATTGGTTTTATCTTGCCTTCTTTTATCCTACCCTGGGTAGTAATTAATCTTACCAGTCAATATTCATACTCTCCTCTTAATATTATCCTTGTGCTGATTAATGAGAAGAATATTTTTAACGAGCCAAATATTTCTTTTAATCTACTAGATTTAATGATAATATACGTCTATAGTTATTTTGCTCTAGTTTCTAGCATGATTACATATCTAGCTTCTTTCATAACTATGATTCTTTCTCTATGTTTCAAAAAACACACATCAAAGATTTTGCTAGTTGCAGGAATTCTCGCAATACTCAGCAGCATATTATGGATTTACTCGATAGAATCATTTAAAACTCATTTTACACAAAACGCAGAGGGGTCTGGAGGGATTATAGGTGAAGAATTTAGAGGCAAAGAAAATATTATAATAAGTACAATAATCAAAACAGGAATTGGTCATAAAATCACTATCGCTGCTGGTGTATTTGCTATACTTGCATATTTATGGCCATTAAAGAAAGAAAATGAATCACCACGCACTAAAGCGAAATAACTCACTTCGTTATCATCTAAATAATAAATTAAGGAGTGAGTTATTGGGTTAGAGGTATCAATAAATAAAATATTAAAAACAAATAAGCTGAACAGAAGTTTAGCAAGTAAGACAAAATTAGCTCTCAGAAACAAGAAATTAATACAGAAAAAAATTACTTTTTTTCTGCAACAGAAAATCTTTTAAAAGATTTTCTGTGCCCTAAAATTCCGAAGTAATGAGGAATTTTTTGGTCACAAAATCAGAGAAAGCTATGCTTTCTTGGCCAAGAAAATCTTTAAAGATTTTCTCTGGATTCCATAAATAACACAAGAAATTTTTGATATTAAGTATTAATAAGGAAGACGACAATTCCCCTCTCTGCTTTAAAGCAAAGGTATCCTTACCGTGGATGTAATTAGCAAAATGTGTTCGTGGATCAGAAACTGCATTAACAAAATCTTTCTTTTTAAAAGGAAGTGGATAGATGTTTTTTGTTATAGCATGAATTAATATTTAAAGTATTACAATCTAAAGCGACAGAAAACCGAATTGCAACTAACCAGCTATATCGATCATATCTTTAAAATTAAAAACAACAACCTTGTCATCATCAATAGCTATTGCATCTATCTTCTTTGTAACTAAATTATAAGTTACATCCATCTTAAAGTCAATCGATCTACTATCTCCTCCACCTCCACGCTCTATAAGGTTTCCACTGCCAGTGTTACGCCAAGTTATACTATCACAATCATGCTCAAGTAATCTCACAGGTTTAAATCTTTTAACATTTAAAATAAATTTTTTTCCATTTACATTCATCGCATCTACTCTAATTTCTCCGTTACCACTTATGCTACCTTCTTTAAATTTAACCTTTCCATTAAATGAGTCAACAACTTCGCTTCCAAAATTACTAAAATCACCAAGTTGAACTATACTTCCGCTGTTTTCAACGCTATATGAAATTTTAAAATTTTCGTTTGAGTCTTTACAATCTTCATCCTCTTCTGGGGTCGGATGCAAGATACCAGCAGAAGAAGTGCTTGCATCTCCAACCTTCCATTCTTTATGAAGATTGTTATTCAAATCTTGCTTAAGTGCATATGGGCTATCTACTAAAAAATTATATGGAAGATGGCTAGGTAATGAATCAGAAGGGTCCCATAAATTAACTACTTTACCATATGTCTGATGTAATATTGATACCAAAGCGCCACACTCAAGTCCCTCTGGTAAAGATATACATTGAGGCGATCCTCTCTCTGGTGTTAATTCTACTGCGTGATTATGCCAATTTTGTCTGTCTCTAAAAGGCAATTGAAGATATTGTTCTCTAGTTATTATATACTCTACTTCTGAAAGAATTTGATTTCCTGATTTGCCTTTTGCAAACAAAAGACAGGTTGCAACTATTGGTGGAGTAAGTTTACAATAATGATCATACTGAGCATCTAGATTTGCATGATCATGTTTATTAACTGAAACATGTATATTAAATCCTGTAGCAGGATTACCACTATTAGTAGCAATAGCATATATTCCTGAAATCAAAAAAACTCCTAATGAAATCATTAAGATACTTAAAAAGATTTTTGTTCTGTTTGTCAGGAAATTTTTAGAATTATTTAAATTATTTTTTCCTCTTATTTTTTTTATTTTCATTGATTATTTAATAAATAATAAATTTAAATATATTTATATCCTTAAATATATGTATTAAGAGACTATTTTCTAAAAAAAGAAAAACGCCACCATCTGGCCTTTAGAATTAATTATACGTCGTTAACATGTCATCTTTAATAATTTGTTTTTTTAGTTTATTATAACTTTAATTATCACATCAAAACCTCAATTTATCTTTTTTTAATGTTAGTTGTTAGTGACCACGATTAAATATTTTGTAGTCACCTTTTTTTGAGTCTTCTATTTTATTCTATTTTTATGAACTGCTAAATATCGTCTAATAAAATAATTAAGAAATCCTTCTTCTCCCCTTGGGAAAGCCTTATAATAAGACTTTCTTCTTGCATACTCTATTATAATCATAGGATATCCAGAATACCATAAGATATTATTCATTAATAATCTTCCTATTCTTCCATTTCCATCTCCAAATGGATGAATACTTTCAAATTTAAAATGAGCTCTTCCAGCTAATTCAACTGGATTCATTTTTTTATTTTTTTCAATAAAGATTATTAATTCTTTCATTAATTTATTAACATCTTGCCAATCAGGAGCAACATAGCTTCCAACTCTTACTAAATGATCTCTATATTTTCCAGCGATATCTTGTTTAGTTTCACCAAATATTTCTTTATGCCATCTTAATAATAATCCTTCTGATATTTTCTCTTTTTTTTCAAGCATTTCTAGAAAAACTTTATTATGTGTTTCAGTTTCTTTTATATCTCTTAAAGGTTTATTAGGGGCTATTTTATCACGAATAATGGCTCTCGCTTCTGCCAAAGTAATTGTGGACCCTTCAATCGCATTTGTATTATATGTAAATGCTATAGAAATTTCTTCCAGTTGCTTTCTTATTATACTCTTAGGTATTTTTCCCCACTCTTTTTGAAAATCGTTTTTAATTTTCACTAATTTTTGGTGTAACCCACCCTTAAATTTTTTCATAAAATCGTTTTTAATATTTTCAAAATCTTTAGGGATATTTAGCCCTAGATATTTCTCCTTTGTAATTACCTTCTTACCCTCTCTAAAAGAATGTTGTAAATAATAATACTCATTTTTGCCTTTTTTTCTTTTAAAGAGTCTCATGATGATATTACCATTACAAACTATTTAAATTTTACTATTATTGAAGAAATGTAATGGTAAAATAACCTATCTAAATAACAAAAAACGCCACCGCCCGGAATCGAACCGGGAAGCCCAAAAGGGCCCTGGTCTCAAGCCAGGTGCACTACCATTATGCGACGGTGGCATAATTATGCAAAGTTTAAGATGTTTTTAAAGTTAATTATTAATTTATACCGATAATTATAAAGATAATTGTTTGAACTTCTCTTAATTGATTTTAGAGTATCTTGTTCTAGTTTAAAACAAGTTTTATTTATTTTTTTGGAATTTGAAACTCAAACACATACAACTCTTCAAAAAAAAGCTTCTTTTTATTCAATAAACTATAATGATAACCCAATATTTTTGCTTCTCTTAAAATTATTTTTGGCTGACTTAAAGAGGAAAATAATAATAAGATATGACTGTTTTTGTTTAGATGAAATCTTGCCTGTTTTAAAAACTTAATAATTATCTCATAACCTTTCTTTCCCGCCGTCGTATTAATTCTAGAATTTCTAGGCTCGTTTTTATCCTCTGACAGATAAGGTGGATTAAATATTATCAAATTAAATTTACCTTTAATATTTGAGAAAAGGTTTGATTTTATTGTATTTAATCCAAGACTTTTAAGATGTTTTAATGATTCTAAATTTATGTCTGAAGTTAAAACATTAATAAATCCAAGATTTTTGCAACTAATTGCCTGAATTCCAGATCCAGACCCCTGGTCTAATACTTTTATATTCTTTGGTTTATTCTTAAGATATTTTTTCAAAGTTTCTTGCAAAAGATAAGAATCGTCAGACGGCTCATAGATGATTTGTTGTTTTGATGTCATTTTTTCTTGGTTCAAGAAAAAAACCCCAAAATTCTCTCTCTAAAAAAGATTGATGCTCCTAAAATTCCAAGTAAGATAATTAAGATTATTACTAATATAATCCCTTTAATATAAGCTTTTTTTGGTTGTTGATTAGCTTGAGTATTAGTTTGTCGAGCCGGTTGTTGAATTTGTGTTTGTTGTGGTTGATATTGGTTAGGTTGAAATGTTGTAGGTTGTTGTGGCGACATTTGACTTAGGGGATATGATTGATGAATATCAGGACTAGTCTGCTGAAATACTGAACCTTGAGGTATATGACTTTGTAAATTGCCAAAATTACTAATTACCCCGCTCCCTACTAACTGAGAAGCTTCATAAACCTCTTTTGAATCATATCCCGAATTAATCATTATCTGAACTGCACTATCTAAAGATTCTCCATTATTAATAGCATTTCTTAAAGCAGTTACAATATCTTCATTTACCATTTCTTATTGAAATGGTAAGCCCAAAAATTTTATTTTCATTTTTACCATCTTTATTTAAAAATTAATTTCTCTTTTAGGTTTATATAGAATGTAACAGTTATTTAAAAGACTATTGGATTTTGACCTTTATTAATTATAAATTTACTGTTAAACTAATAAAGATTGTTGCTGGCTTGCTTCTTAGCTGTTACTATTAATCAAAATTATTAATTTACCTATCAATCAAAAACCTACTCAATCTCAATACATTGCCCGTTACTAGTTAAATGAAGATATTTTGGTTTATAGCCAATTTCTGTTGCCAGCTCTATTAATGGCTTGGTTTTATCATGCCCTCCATGAGCAGGGATTATATGTTCTGGTTTAACAAGATTAATAAAATCTCTTAAATCTTCTCTTCCAGCGTGTCCAGAGCAATGCACATTATTAAAAATTCTTATTCCTTTCTTTTTTAATCTATTATCTAATCTTTCTCTATTTTCGATATTAATTTTTGTTGGTATAATTGATGAGGAAAAAACAACGTGGTCCTGGTTGTTAAATTTGAATGGAAGTTTATCTCTTGATAATCTATCTAAAATACTTCCAGGCTCTCCTTGATGCCCTGTACATACTATCATATAATTACCGCGAGCTCTATCTATTTTCTTTAAAATACTTTCTAAGTGACGTCTAAAACTAACAGTAATTATATCTTTTTTAAATGGACAAATGTTAGCTTTTATAGAGGCTGAGACATATTTATTTAAACTTCTTCCTAAAAAAACAATCTTCCTGTTAAGAACTTTCCCAAAATCAGTTATTGATTTTAATCTTGCTATATGAGATGAAAAGGTTGTTACAACTAAACCATTGCCTTTGTTTTTGGTCATTAGTAGAACGTCCTCTAACATTGTTCTCGCTACTTTTTCACTTGCTGTTTTTCTATCATCTCCTGCATAAAGTGAATCGCAAATAAGAACTTTTACGCCTTGATGTGATATTTCTTTTATTTTTTCATAATTTGGTTTTTGCCCTATCACAGGAAAATTATCGAGCTTAAAATCATTTGAATAAAGGACAACACCTTGATTTGTATGTAGGGCTAATAAAGAAGTTTGCGGAGTAGAGTGAGTTATATTTATAAAATCAACTTTATATTTTTTATTCTTTCCTTGAATATAACAAAAAGAATTAGGCTGAACTGTTTTAAGTCTATTTTTTAAAAAAATTTTTTCGTCTCTTAATAAAGTTTTAAGAACCTCTATTGTAAATGGTGTTGAGATGATGTCTGCCTTATATCTATGAGCAATAAAAGGTAACGCGCCAATATGATCTAAATGAGCATGGCTCGGAATAATTGCCCTCACTTTGTTCCTTAACCCTAACTTATCTAGAATAGTGTCGTCTGGGATTGCTCCGATACTACGAAGCTTATGTTCGGTATAAGCTTTTTCGCTTTCTTCTAATTCAACAATCGGAGGAAGATAAAGTCCTCCATCGAAAATTATGACGTCTTCTCCTAAATCTACTGCTGTCATATTTCTTCCTACCTCATTAAACCCGCCGATTGGATATATTTTCATTTTTTTAGTAAATTTATTGAGAGTTTTGAAAAACCTCAAATTCAAAACTCTCAAAGAAGGACTTTGATGAAATTTCCTTCGGAAATTGGTGATTATTCAAAGTCCTCTATTGATAATTTGTTAATATGAATAAAACAATAACTTATCCTTACAGTTGATAACTCGCTTTAACTTCATTAACATATTTTATTTATAATGACGAGACTTCACCGCTTTTTTATTTAATTAATAATATAAAATTAGTTTAAATATGTTTGTTTGAATCATCTGAAGAAATTTTAAATAGTAGAGAAGAACATTAATTATATGAAGTATAAACTGTTGCCACATTTGGAGAGACAAGCAAGAGAAAGAGAAATAAATCTGAAAATAATAAAAGATACTATAACAAACCAACAACAAATTGTTCCAGAACCGAAAGGATTAAAAATAGCACAAAGTAAGTATTATGATAAAGAAAACAATAAAGATTATTTAATAAGAATAATTTTTAGAGAAGAAAAAGATCTAAGAATTGGCGTTACTGTATACAAAACTTCAAAGATAAAAAAATATTGGAAGGAAAAAGAAATTTAGGAAAATGAAAATAAAATATGACCAAGAAGCTGATGTAATTTATTTGCGTTTTGGAGAAGGAAAAATAGTAGAAAGCGATGAAATTAAAGATGGATTAATTGTTGACTATGACAAAAATGGAAACCCTGTTGCAATTGAAATACTTAATGCTAAGGAGATCCTTGCAAATAATCCAGAGATAAGTGTAGATTTCTCTCCAATGAAGTTAGAAGTTAGAAAATAAATTTTCTTATTTAATCTCTAAAGTCTTTCTGTCGATTTTATAATTTTCTTGGCTTCTTAAACAATTTTTTTATTAATGGTGTTAAAATCAAACAATAACTTTTTATAACTCTCTTATCTTATTAATATATGAAAAACTCCCTTATCACACACAACAAAACTCTTTTTTTAATAATAACTATTTTATTACTTTTATTTATTTTGTTAGTAACTTTTTTTCCCAAATATTGTGGAGGAGTTGATGGAATCGGTGGACCAGTAACCTCAATTGATTGTAGTTGTGTTGGAATCAAAGGACAATCATTATTTGAGTTATTGGGAGGAAGAATAACGGATGCTTCAGAAACTTCATGTTCTGGTTTTTGTTTAAAAAGCACTTGCAAAACTACAATTAGTTTTGATGATAAAATAGGGGTTGGCATTTGTGTAACTAATGCTGACTGCGTTCCAGCAATATGCTGTCATCCATCTGCTTGTGTTCCTATTAACGAAAAGCCAGATTGTGATGATGTTTTTTGCACTCAAGAATGTGCGCTCGGAACTCTAGATTGTAATCAAGGGTATTGTGGGTGTATTAATCAAAAATGTCAAGCTGTTTTTTAGGGATAAAAACCGTTTTGGTCGTTTAAAAAACTTTATAAATTCCTTTTCTCTTATTAATCTATGAAAAAAGGGGCTGTTAAAGAACTAGAGATAAAAGAAATAGCAATAATTACAATTTTATTTTTAGTAATCATAATAATATCAATTATATTAACTAATTTAGACAAGCAAATTATAACTGGACTAATAACTGGTGTAGATAATATTATAGATCAAAATGACTCTCGTTTTGATTCCAACTCTGGAAATAATTTTACCTTCTCAACGATAAACTTTACAGTTAATTTAATTTCTCCTGAAAATCATAGTTACAAAACTGTAAACAATATAAGTTTTAATTGTTCTGTTCAATCTGATCTTAAAAAACAAATTACAAACATTACTTTTAAATTATCTAATGAAAGTAGTTTGGTTTACAGTGAAACTAAAGAACTAACTGGCATTTTAAACTCAACTACTTTTAATTATAATTTTTCTGAAGAAAACATCTATTACTGGAGTTGCGAAGCTTATAATAATGAAACTGGACTAGCAACATCAGCTAACTTCACAATAACTCATGATATTATCTCTCCTATTATAAATTTAATAGAGCCTGAAAATGGCAAGAGATACACTACAACAAACAACCAAGAAATTGAATTTACTTTTACTATTAATGATAAAGGTGATATTAATAATTGTAGTTTAATTTTGAATAATGAAATAAAACTTACAAACAGCCCTGTTGACAAAAACTTAACTCAAAATTTTAAATTTAGTTTTACACCTGAAAATTATGAATGGAATATTAATTGTATTGATAAAGCTAATAATATCGGCGACTCAGAGACAAGAAGTTTTATAGTTAAAGAAAAATCAGAAGAAGAAAGTAATGAGAATGAAGAGAGTGATAGTTCTAAAGGTGTTTCTGCTGGAAATGAGGACGAAGGAGGCAGTGAGAAAGCAGGTGTAGAAATTGAAAAACCAAAAAAAACCTATTTTATTTCAAATGAACAAGTTTCAGAGAGCTATACAAAAGAATTAAATAAAAATGATGAAATTAAATTCGTTTTTGAAGATGAAAAAATTTTCAAGCATAGTTTAACTGTAAATGAAATTACAAATGATTTTATTGAGGTAACTATTCAAAGCGAACCAATAAATTTAAGACTAGGAATTGGAGAAGAGAAAAAACTAAATTTAACAAATCCTAATCACTATGATTTCTATGTTAAGCTGAATTCTATCAACAATAATAAAGCCAATATAACAATACAGTTAATTAATGAGGAAATTTCTAAAGAAACAAATAAAAATTCTCAAGATGGACTAGGTATAACGGGAAAAGCCGTTGAAGATACAGAATATTTTTCTATTAAAGACAAAGTTAAAAAATACTGGATTATAGTTTTAGTTATCGTAGTTATTACAGTTATTATAATTTTTTATTTAAAAAGAAAAAACATTAAACAAAAATGAGGCCGCTCAAACCCTCTCATAGAGAGAGAAAAAGATATTTGTTAATAAAAGGCAAAGATACAAGTAAAAAAAATATAGAAGATGCTATTTTAGAATTTATAGGAGTTTTAGGTTTTGCAGAAGCCTCGCCAAGTTTTATTAAAACTGATAAAGAAAAAGTTGTTTTATCTATTAATAGAAAAAGCTTAGACAAAGTCAGAACAAGTTTTTTATTAAGCGGAAAAGATATAAAAATTATAAAAGTAAGCGGGAGTATTAATAAAGTGAAATAAATTACTAAACTACTTTAAACTCCCAATTTCCCTCAAATTTTTGTCTTTTAACTTCAAAACTTAGATAAACACTATAATTTCCTTTAGAAACAGCTTTAACATTTAAATTATTTTCAAATCCCCAAGAATGAATTAAACTATAATTACTAGCAGAAATAAAATTAACTGATAATAAAATTACTAATAAAATAATTACACCTTTTTTCATTTATTATAAACTAAAGTTGAATATAAAAATCTTTTCCTATTTAATCTCGTAAACTGCTCTGACATTTCCTGTTACTGTTAATTCTCGCGGTTGAATGTTTGTTGCTGTCTTTTGTAATAAGCCGGCATCTTCTGCTTCTGCACGCGCATAAATTGGAAAAGGATTATAAAAGAATTCTTGTGTACTTAATTCTACTAACCTACCCAATTTCTCTCAGCTTCCTTCAGCCAAAGCTTCTGCCTTTTCTCTTGCGTCTTGCGCAGCTTTTGTTAATGCTTCTTTTTTTAGCGTATTTTCTGTTTCTTTTGAAATTTCAAAATTAATGTTCTGGACTAATCCTTCATCGTCAATTACAACATCAACCGCTCTTCCGACTAAGTTACTATCTTTAATTTTTACTATCAATAACTTCTATTACTTTAAATTCCTTTTGTTTTTCCATTTTCCAGCACCCGTTAATGCATCAATACATGATAATATAACCGGCGTTGGTTCATAAAATAATTGACTGGTCTTTTACGTTTATTTCAAGATAAATTATTTACATTACTTACTTTTCTATCGGCTTTTTTTGATGTCGATAAATGGCCTATACTTGTGTTTATAGAATATAAGTTAGATTAGTCTTGTTACTTAAGAAGTAAAAAATGTCTTGGTCCTACAGGATTTTTTCTGCCGAAAACCTTAAAAACCCTTAATTATTACTGCATTTGAAAAGGGATAAATGAGTCTTAATCCAAAGAATAAGTTCTTTGATTATTTTCCTTGGTGACGGACAAAAAAGATTAAAAGAATAAGATGACAAAACTATTTTATAAAATGAATAAAAATATTTACAAATAAATTAAAACAAACTAAAGTCTAAAGGAAAAAATAAAAATGGAAATACCAGACATGCAGCATCAGGTAATGGGTTATGACAGAAGTGCTACTATGTTTTCCCCTGATGGACATATTTTGCAGGTTGAATATGCTGAAAAAACAGTTAGATTAGGCGCAGCTAGTATTGGAATTAATTGTTCTGATGGAGTTGTTATTATAGCTGATAGAGGCCAGAAAGATAGCTTAATAATTGTTGAATCGTCAGACAAAATACAAGAAGTTGACGAACATATAATGGCAAGTGCAGCGGGAATTTTAAGTGATGCAAGACTACTAGTTAATCATATAAGAGTTAATGCTCAACAACATAGAGTTACATACGATTCTCCAATTGATGTTGAATCGATTATAAGAGAAGTGGCTGATATAAAACAGCAATACACTCAACACCCAGGAATAAGGCCTTTTGGAGTTTCTTTAATGATTGCGGGAGTAAGTGGAAAAGATTCCAAACTTTATACAAGCGAGATTACCGGAAATTATTATGAGTATAACGCAGCAGTAATTGGAGAAAATGACGAAAAAATCAAGGAAATATTAAGAAAAGAATATAAAAAAGAAATTAAAACAGATGACGCTATTAAATTTGGATTAAATATTTTTAAAAGAGTTTTAGGAGACAAATTCAATATAAATAGATTTGATATTGCATATATTAAAAAAGAAGAAGCAAAATTAAAAAAATTAAAAAAAGATGAAATTGAGAGGTATGGTTAATAAGTTAAAAATCTGGTTAAAATGGTAGAATATTTAGTTGAAGTAAAATATAATGAAGTAAACTTTGATAGTGGAATAAGTCCAGAGACACGCATTTTTGAAATAGATCGGATTGTATGTAATCATCATCCAACTAGTATGAGTTCTCCAGAGAACCCTGAATCTTTAGAGACTTTAATTAACTATACTTTTATAATAAATCCAATTAAGTTTATCAAGAGGGTGTTAAAATTAGATTATGTTAAAAGTATCGAGGTAAAAAAATGTTAGTCCTATCAAGATATAAAGATGAGAATATAATAATAGGAAAAGATATTGTAATAAAAGTCATAGATATTCAAAGTGATAGAGTAAAACTTGGTATAAATGCTCCAGTAGAAATTCCTGTCCATAGACAAGAAGTTTATGAAGCTATACAAAAAGAAAATAGAGCTATGGGAAACATACAGGAAACTAAAGAGACAAATAAACCAGGAAAATTAGAAAAAAATGTTGATTCTACCCAAGCAGATTTCAGTCAACAATTCAATAAATATTTAAAACTTAATAATTATTCACTGGCTTATGATTTTTTATTAAATAATGATTATCATCCAACTCGAGATGAAACATCTAAATTAAAATATGGATTAAAAAAATCAGGAAAATTAACAGAATCTGCTGAAAATATATTAAAAAGTTACCATAAATGATTATAAATTTAAAAAATTAGAGGATAAATTAAAATTTTTAATAATAAGATTCACAATATTAAATTTTTAGAAACTATTAGCCGACAAGAGGTTTATGTTTTTTAAATCTACCAACAAAAATTACAAAGAAAAATGACAGACACCATTGCAAGATTGAGATCAGGAAAATTAATTTTTGAGACAATTGTTGATTTAGACAATGCATTA
Organism: Nanobdellota archaeon; assembly: GCA_038044985.1. Lineage (GTDB taxonomy): Archaea > Nanobdellota > Nanobdellia > Pacearchaeales > GW2011-AR1 > ARS1285. The sequence continues at coordinate 8,204 of JBBSYY010000023.1, read as the reverse complement.
AAATTAAAAAAAGGAAAGCCCGTTTCAATTAACGAAGTTATAAGGGACGTTGCTGTTTACTTAGATCAAAAAAAAGGAATGAGGGCTGGAAGCATGGAATTAAAAAATATTTTTGATACAGATAATTTCCCAAAAGTAGTTGAACAGATAGTTAAAAGAGGAGATTTAGAGATAACCAAAGAATTTAGAGATGCTGCTTTAGAAACCAGAAAAAAACAGGTTATTGATTTTTTAGCTAAAAATGCTGTTGATTCTAGAACAGGAAGGCCTTTTCCTATTAATATGTTAGAAAATGCTGTTAAAGAATCTGGTATTAAAATTGAAAATCAGCCTGTTGAAAAACAGATGAAACAGATAATTGAAAAATTAATAACAATTATTCCAATTAAATTTGAGACAAAAAAAATTAGAATAAGAACTCCTGCGATATATACCGGCAGAGTTTATGGGCTATTGCAGGATTATAAAGAAAAAGAAGAGTGGCTTTCTAATGGAGATTTAAAAGTTGTTTTAAACCTTCCTGTAGGATTACAAATAGATTTTTATGATAAATTAAACTCTATAACTCATGGAAGTGCAATGACTGAAGAGGTTAAAGAATAAATTTAAGAGATAACAAAAATGAAAAATGAAAAACAAGAAAGAAAGCTGGTAATACCTGGAGAGTTGATAGTTAGTGGAGAAGATTACCTTCCAGGAGAGTTTACTAGAAAAGAAAATGACGATATAATTGCAAATAGATACGGCTTGGCTGAAATAAATGGGAGAGTCGTTAGAATAATTCCTGTTTCAGGAGTTTTTGAACCTAGAAGAGGAAACACAGTAATTGGAAGGATCGAAGATATAACTTTTAATGGATGGCTTGTTAATATAGGGGGTCCTTATAGTGCATTTTTGCCAATTGCCGAATGTCCTAGATTTATTGACAAGAATAATATTGAAGAATTTGCTGGTGTTGGAGACATGTTAAATTCTAAAATTTTTGGTGTTAAAAAAGGAGGAATTGACTTAACATTAAGATCAAGAGGTTTGGGAATATTAGAAGGAGGAAGGATAATCAAAATAAATCCTCATAAAGTTCCAAGGGTTATCGGAAAAGAAGGGAGCATGATTAATTTAATTAAAAACAAAACTAAAACAGAAATAAATGTTGGTCAAAATGGAATTATCTGGTTAAATGGAGAAATAGAAGGAGAAAAAAAAGCAGAAGAAGCCATTAATTTAATTGCTCAAGAAGCGACTCATGAAAGACTAACTGAGAAAATTGAGGAGTTTTTAGGAAAATGAAAAATTATAGAGTTATATTGACAAGTAAAGACAGCATAGTAAACCGCACTTATAAAAAAAGAGGTGTTGGCGGGCACTATATTAATATAGATAGAAGCGAAGAAAAGGGCCTGTTAGAAGGGATAGCAAACAAAAATGAAGAAATTATCAGATCCTTTGGATTAGATAAATTAAAGATTAAATTAGAGATAACAATCTATCAATTTTAGTTAAAATGCCATACACAAAAAGAATAGATGGAAGGAAGTTTGATGAACTAAGGCCGATAAAAGCAGAAGTAGGCCTAATCCCAAATGCAGATGGTAGTGCTTTATTTGCTTTTGGCGATACTGTTGCTATTGCTGCTGTATATGGACCTCGGCCCTTGCATCCAGCACACATGAAAAAACCTGATAGATCAGTTGTAAGATGCGAATATAATATGCTGCCTTTTTCAGTTTCTGAAAGAGCTAAACCAGGTCCCAATAGAAGAAGCAAAGAAATTAGTATGATTACTGCTAATGCTTTATCTAGTGTTGTAGATCTTAATAAATTTCCTGGAACAGTAATTGACGTTCAAATTATGATACTGCAGGCAAATGCTTCAACAAGATGCGCTGGGATTAATGCAGCTTCTATGGCTCTGGCTCATGCAGGTATTATCATGAAAGAAATGGTTTCAAGCGTTTCAATAGGAAAAATTGACGATAAAATTGTAACAGATATAACCAAAGATGAGGAAGATTGGAAAGAAGGAGAGGGTCCAACTGATATTCCTTTCAGTATAACTTCTAATAGCAAGGAGATTGTTCATTTGCAATTAGATGGTAAAATTCCAACTAAAAGATTCAAAGAAGCAATTGAGTCTGCTAAAAAAGCGTCTGATAAAATTTTAGAATACCAGAAAAGAGCATTAAAAGGAGAAAAAATTGATGAAAATCAAAAATGATTTTCAATTACTAGCTTCTAAAAGAAGCTTCTGGTGATGAAAGTAAGGAGAAATGAAAGATTTAGTTATTAGAATATTAGATAAAAGTAATAGAAAACTATATTCGGTTTGTGGAAATATTGGAGATTCTGAATTTGAAAGAGTCTATACAACATTAATAAATAAATTTGATAATCCTAAATTAAGATTAGATTATAAAATTTTAATAGAGATAAAGAGGCCTTTTGTTTTTTAACGGAGGAATAAAATGAACCTATCAAACATAAATAAAAAAAGAATAATAGAGCTCTTAAAAGAAGAAATAAGACTAGATAGTAGAAAGCTGTTTGAAATTAGAGATATTAAAATTGAAACTGATATTTCTAATAAAGCTGAGGGAAGTGCTAGAGTTAAAATAGGAAAGACAGAAGTTATTGTTGGAGTTAAACTAGACGTTCAAGAACCTTATCCTGATCATGAAGATGAAGGGACAATGATAGTTTCTATGGAGTTCAGTCCAGCTTCTGGTGAGAGACATGAACTAGGCCCTCCTAAAATTGATGCTATTGAAATTGCGAGAATTGTTGATAGGGGGATTAGAGAAAGCGGATTCGTAGACTGGAAAAAACTGAATATAGAAAAAGGAGAAAAAGTATGGTCAATATTAATCGATATTTATTGTATTAATGATGATGGAAATGTCATTGATGCGAGTGCTTTAGGAGCAATAGCTGCATTGAGAGTAGCTAAATTTCCTGTTTATGATAAAAAAAATGAAGTTGTTAAATATGGAGAGCTTACCAAAGACCATCTTCCTTTAACTGAATGTGTTCCTTTAGCAATGACCTTTTATAAAATAGGAGAAACTTTAATACTTGATCCAAATAGAGAAGAAGAAGACTCAAGTGAGGCAAGATTAACTCTCTCAATTTCACAACCAAAAAAAGATCATATTATTAATTCAATGCAAAAAGGAGGTATAACATCCATTACAATTGATGAATTAAATAATATTATTGACGAAAGTGAGAAGAGTTATGATAAATTATTTCCCATTATTGAAAAGAAAATTGGGGCGTTGAAATAAAATGAATCTCAATAGTATTCAAGATACGATTATATATTTTAGTCAAGCTAGTAATCTTTTGAGGACTAGCTTAAATATTAGAGAAGGAGCAGTTATAGAAAAGGAGACTAGACTAACGGAATTAGTCATTAATCAATTAGAGCTTTTACCTGTTTTTCAAAAATTAGATTTTCCTTTTGAAAGAAATAAAATGAAATTAAAAATAGTTTCTGAAAGGTTGAAGAATGATAGCTATCTTAAAGAATCTGAACGTTTTAGAATATTAACTGAGATAGAAGGTCAGAATAAACTTTTAAAAGAATTAACTGTCTGCGATGTTATGTATATTATAAAATATGGGAGAGGAATGGTAGATGAACAATTTAAAAAATAAAGATCAAATAATTTATAAACATAATTAGAATCTATTCACATATAAAAAATTTTAAAAATCTATTAAAATTAATTATTTAAAATTTTTAAATATTATCAAAATCTTGAAATGAAATATAAATTAGAAAAAAGCGAATTGAAAGAGAAATATACAAAATATGAAATTGCTAGGATTTTAGGAGCTAGAAGTTTACAACTAGCGATGGACGCTCCCGTTTTGTTAAAAATAACTAAAGAGGAGGAGGAAGAGCTTAGTTATGATGTTTTAAAAATTGCTGAAAGAGAACTAGAGGCAGGAGTTTTGCCGATTACTATTAAAAGACCTTTGCCAAAAAAATCAGAAAAAGAAATTAAAAAACTTTCTAACGAAGAAATTAAAGATAAAATAGAAGAGAAACTGGAACTTGAAAAAAAGGGAGGAGAAAAAATAGAGGAGAAAAAAGAAAAATTCGAAGAAAAAGAGGAAAAAGAAATTACGGAAGAGGGAGAAATTATGGAAATTGCAAATCCTGAAGATGAAGGTGCTGAAGAAGTTTCTGAAGAAGAGGAGATTTGAATATTAACGCAAAGTTCTTAAATTGGGAATTTATAGTTTTTCTCAGGGCCATTTTATTAATTCTATAAATTAGTAAGGTAGAAGTAGAATATTTAAGAAGCGGGGGTGTTAAGCAAACTGGTGATGAGGCTGATTTTTACCAACGAGAACTAGATTTAATCATTAACGATTATTATAACTAATTTATCTTTTAATATCGTGGTTTATAGAGAAATTATTACAGTTTAAATTAATAGAGCCTAAGAACCAAACAATTAAAAACACTAACTGATTATTTTTTTTATGATAATAAAAAAAGGATATTTTTTAGATAATGATGTCATTATTGTAAATAGAGAGTTAACACAATTAGACCTGTTTCTTAAAGATTTTATTGATATTTTAAAAAAATATTCTTATTACCTTGTTGTAAATGGGTATGTCAATATATCTACTGGTAGAACAAGAGCAACTGAAGATATTGATATTTTATTTCCTTTAATGGAAAAAGAAAAATTTATTTTGCTTTTTAATGATTTAACTAATGGCAGTTTTTGGTGTTATCAGGGAGACAACTATGAAGAAGTTTATTCTTATATTGAAAATTTTAACAATATCAGATTTGCTAAAACTAATGAAATGTTTTCAAACATTGAGTTTATCCCAATTAATAAAACAAAAAAAGCGAAATTTTTTGAATTTAGTCATCCTCAAAAAATTAAGATTAAAAATTTTGGTTTTAAGATTCCTCCAATAGGGTTTGAGATATTATATAAAGAATTAGTGCTTGCTAGAAAAAAAGATATAGAAGACGCTAAACATCTAAAATTATTTTTTTCTGACATACTGAAAGAAGAAAAGTTTAAAGAATTTAAAAACATTATAAAATAGGAGAGAAAATAAAAATGTTAATTAAAAAGATAGGTGCAAAAATTGTAAGATATTCCAGAAGAGAAAAAACTATACAAGTTTTTGTCAAAACTTCTAAAGGAAAATTTATTACGTCTTCGCCAAGCGGAAAATCAACTGGAAAATATGAAGTAAAACCTTATTTTAAAAATTTAAATCATGATATTAATTATATTAATGATTTAGATTTTAATAAAATTAATGAGATTATTAATGAAAATGTAAGAAGTAGTGTTGGTTCTAGCAATAAGGATGAGTATATCAATAAAAAGTTCTCTGTTGATAATTCTTTTAAATTACTGAAAAAAGTTGAATTGCTAACAAAAAATAAAATTGGTGCAAATAGTTTATTTTCCTTAGAAGGCAGTTTATTGAAAGCTCTTGCTAAAGAAAATAAAAAAGAACTTTTTGAGTTTTTATCAGAAAAAAAATTAGCAAGAAAAAATATAAAATTAAGGCCTGTTGGAAATGCAATTGGGGGCGGTTTGCATAGCAGAGGCATAAATGGAAAAAAACCAGATTTTCAAGAATTTTTGTTTATTTCTAAAGGCAAAACTTTCAAAGAATCAACAAAAATAAATGAACTTGCTTACAAAATAGCTAGAAAATTACTAAAAGCAAAAAAAAGAAATGACGAGGGGGCTTGGGAAACTGGAAAAATAAATGAGGGTGTTTTAAATGCAATGAAAAAAGTTCAGGATATTATTAAAAATAGATATAAAAAACAAATTGGTATAGGAATTGATGTAGCTAGCTCTAGTTTTTATAAAAATAATTATAATTATAAAAACCTAAAAAGAAAATTAAATCATAAAAAACAGACTGACTACATTAACAGATTAATTAGAGATTATGATTTATTTTATATAGAAGACCCTCTAAATGAAAATGATTTTTCTGGCTTTCGCAGTTTATTAAAAAAAACTAAAAAAATAAGTAAAAATTGTCTAATTGTTGGAGACGACCTTACAACTACTAATCCAGAAAGATTAAAAAAAGCTATTAAAAATAAATCGATAAATGCGATAATTGTTAAACCAAACCAAATCGGAAGTTTAATAAAATTTAAGGAAGTTATTGATATTGCTAAAAAATTTAAAATTAAAACTATAATTTCGCATAGAAGTGGAGAAACTTTAGATAATACAATTTCTGATTTAGCTATCGCATGGAATTGTGATTTTATTAAAACAGGAATTTATGGAAGAGAAAGAAAAGCTAAGTTGGATAGGTTGGTTGAGATTGAGGAGAAATTGAAAAAGAGAAAATGAATAGTAAAACTATGGTCATAATAATTTTTTTAATAATTGCTTTTGTTATTATTTTTTATGGTTATAATAATGCAAGTAATAAAATTTGTTTTGAAGATTTTTGTTTTACTATAGATATAGCTGATGATAATTTGGAAAGACAAAAAGGATTGATGTTTCGTGAAGAGCTTTGTTTTAATTGTGGAATGTTATTTGTTTTCGAACAAGAAAATAATTATAAATTTTGGATGAAAAATACTTTAATTCCGCTTGATATTATTTGGATGAATAAGAATTTTGTTATTCAATACATTGCTTATGATGTTCCTCCTTGTGAGATTGAAGATTGTCCTTTTTATAGTCCTCCCAAAGAAATTAAAAGCAAGTATATTTTAGAAGTTAATTCAGGAATTGCTAGAAAACTTGGATTGTTATTTAGTAAAAAGATGTTTTTGAAATGATTACTCCAACTTCCCGGTAAAATCCTCTATTTTTGCTTTAAATGGTTTTCCCTTTGCCTTGCAATACTCTCTAGCAAGAATATACAAAATACATCCGATTGACTTTCCTGATTTATTATTACAAGGAATTATTTTTGTAATACCGGTTGTAAAATTATTAGTATCGCAGAGAGAAATTATCGGTTTTCTAAGTTTAATTGTATCATTTAATGCATTTCTGTCAATCCAAGGATCACATATTATTGTTAGCTCTGATTCAAAAAAATCATTTAAAACAAGATTAGTCGTTATTCCTGGAGAATATTTTTTTGTGAAAACATTTATTCCAGTACATTCTAGAAATTTATCGGCAGCGCTCCAACCAGCTTCTCTTTTGCAACATAAATAGATTTGTTCTGAATTATATTTAATTAAAAAGTCTATTGCCTCTCTTAATTTTTGGTCTATAAAGATTGTGTTAATAACCGCCAAACCATCTGCTCTTCTTTTATAAACAAATTTTCTCATGTGAGGAGAGATTACTTTTGTTCCTAAATGGACAGCACATTTTATGTAATCTTCTAGTGGAACTAAGGTTTCTTCTTTACTAGTTTCTTTTATAGTTTTCTTTTCTTCTTCTATTTCTTTTTTTGTTATCTTTTCAGAAAGCTCTTGTATTTCTTTATCTGATAAATCTTCCTTAACAGTTTTTGTTTTTTTCTTAACTATCTCTTCTTCAAGCTTTTCTTCATCTTCTTTTGCAAGTCTTTCTTTTAGTTCTTCTGCCAAGTTTTTTAAAGATGTTCTCACTGATACCTGTTTCTTTTGAATCTTTTTAATTTCTGACATTTTTTCTTTTGTAATAAAAACTTATTGAGGAGTTCATTTATAAAGGTTTCTGGAATTTTTAGATACAGAAACGATGTCTTCTCTATAAAACCAAATTTCCCGTCGAAAAAATAATTTTTCAATCGAAACATTTATAAACTTAAATACTAACCTTTTATTGTAAAATGTTATCGATATTAACTGGGATGAGTACCTCAACTAGATTTTGGTATGATGTAGTAGAGTTGTAGTTATCCGTTTTTCTTGAGCAAAAGGATTTTGACAATTTTAAAATAAATACAAAAAACTTTTGCGAATTATAGCAGTTTTGGAGGTTTTTTAGATTATTTTTAATAAAATTATATCAATAATTAAATTTGTTTGTTGGGCAATTGTCAATAAAAAATGTTGGTGGTCTGCTTAACGAGATGAGAGAAATCTCGCTTAATAATTTAAATTGTTATCAAAATATAATTTTTAATTTACTAAATAATAATCATTAAATCCAGTTTATCCTGCTGGCGGATGCGGCTGTCTGGTTTGTAATTAGACATGCAAGTTTCTCGCGAGAGAGCGAACTGCTCAGTAA
>JBBSYY010000022.1:0-11662 GCA_038044985.1 Nanobdellota archaeon | reverse complement strand
CTAAAAATAAAATGATAACAAATAAATTTTGAGGTAAAATAAAATGGGATGGAAAAAATGGCCTGGATGGTTGAGGGGAAGCGCTGTTTTGTTGGTTTATAGTATTTTAACTATTCCTACAGGTTTTTTATATGAGTATTTTAATTTTCCTTCAGTTCTTCTAGCTTATACTTTTGGTCTCAAAGGAATTTGGTGGCTTATAGGAGTGTTCCTTTCAAATTTTATTATTGGTGGCGTACTTGGTGATATTATTTGGAGGATATCTGGGAGAAGCGATAGGTTTGATATGCCTGTTATAATTCTTTATATCTTATTTGTTTCCTTATCAATTTTTGTAATAGTGGCAAATTTAGGTGCGATAGAAAAGGCGTTTGGATTATGTGAAGCAATAACAACACAACGAACTCGCGATAGGTGTTGGATTAACCTTGCTGGCAAAAAAAACGATTTATCTCTCTGTGAAAGAATTATAGATATTCAAGAACGAGGAGTATGCTATCTAAACATTGCTAGCATTCGGAACGACCTTAGTATATGCGATAAGATTGAGCATGTGAGTCAAAAAAAATTTTGTAAAAACCACTTCAATAAATTAAAAAAGATGAATGTTTAGCTATTGTACTAACTCACATAGATAGCAAAGTCAAAAATCAAAAAATGAAAACCCAACAAAATAAAGCCTTTATAAAAATCAACAAGAAATTACTAATATTAATAATCAGTTTATTAATTTTGATTCTAATTTTAAATTTTAATTTAATTATAGCTTCAAGCCATCAAGCAACGACCCAACAAACAACCCGGTCTAATCAGCAACAAACAACAACTACTTCTCAAACTGATCAGCAGACAAATCAGCCATGGCCAGCATTTAATGTTTGCTGTGAAAAAACTAAAACAGGAGCATGGTGTCAGAATACAAAAGAAGATCAATGCGATCCTAACTTTAGAAAAACTCCTACTAGCTGTGATGCAACAAGCTTTTGTAAGTTAGGATGTTGTGTTGATTCTGAAGAAGGTTTATGCATGGAAAATACTCCTCAAAAAGTTTGTGAAATTTCAAAAGGAACGTGGTTAAATGATGAAAAATGTCAGGTCTCACAATGTAATTTAGGATGTTGTACTATCGGTGATCAAGCAAGTTTTGTAACTTTAACAAGATGCAAAAGATTGTCAGCTTTATATGGACTTAAGACTAATTTTAGAACAGATATAAATAACGAAGCGGCATGTATTTTGACTGCATATTCTAGTGAAAAAGGAGCTTGTGTTTTTGAATCAGAGGGAAGTAAAACCTGTACAATGACTTCTAGAGGCGACTGTCAAAGAAAAAATACTAATAATACAAAATCAGAATTTTTCAAAGATTATTTATGTTCTGCAGATGTACTAGGAACTAATTGCGGTCCTACAACAGAGACAACTTGTATTGAAACCAGAGACGAAGTATATTTCAAAGATAGTTGTGGTAATCCGGCTAATATTTATGATTCAAATAGAATTTATTCAAAAGACCCCAGTTACTGGCAAAAAATAGTTCCAAAAAGTGAATCTTGCGGCGCTAAATCAAAAAATGGAAATGCTGGGTCTGCAACTTGTGGAAACTGTAATTATATTTCTGGAAGTATTTGTAAAAAAGGAAAAGCAGTTTATGGAGAACTGACTTGTAAAGATCTTAATTGTTATAATACAGAAAATGGCAATAATTACAAAAATGGAGAATCTTGGTGTATTTATCAAGGAGATGTAGGAAAGGGTTTAGATTCTGTCGGAAGCAGGCATTTTAGACACATATGTATTAACGGAGAAGAAACAATAGAACCTTGTGCAGACTTCAGAAATGAAGTTTGTTTTCAGCAAGAACTTGAAACTAGCGATGGTAATTTTATTGAAGCTGCATGCAGAGTTAATAGATGGAATGATTGCATTGATCAGATAGATCAAGAATCCTGCGAAAATACTGATAAAAGAGAGTGTTATTGGTTAAAGGGTTATTATTACGATAAAAGTTCTAAAAATGATTCAACAAAAGGAATTGCTCCAAATGATCCTAAGCAAGAAAATTTTGGTATTTTAAAAGGAACTAAGGACAATGGCATATGCCTGCCTAATTATCCTCCTGGATTAGAATTTTGGAAAGAAGGCAATGCAAAATCTATCTGTAGTCTAGGCAATTCAAGACAGACGGTTAAATTTGAGGAGGGTTTTTTTGGAGGCAAAAAATGTTCAGAAAATTGTGATGTATTAACTAAAAAATGGGTTGAAGAATTAAATAATGTTTGTAAAAGTTTAGGAGATTGTGGGAATTATATTAACTTTGTGGGAAGAGCTACTGATGATGGAGTTATTGTTAAAGATAACGGAATAATAAGGAAAATATCTCAAGGAGTGGCAGAAAAGGCTCGTAAAGAGGAGGAAGATAAGGGATTTTTTGAAGATCTTTTTGGTTAAAAAATGGAAAATGAATTAATATTAATAAACGAAAAGCTAGGATGGAAAAGCTAGGTAAATCAAACCCAGAATCAAGCTCCTAAAAGTAATAGATTACTAATACTAAAAATTATAAAAAATGTTAATAGATAATAAAAAAATTAATAATGAAAGAATTAAAGCTAGCAAGAGTAGTTCTAGCCACAAAAAAAAATTTGATATTATTAATAAAAACTATGAAAAATAATAAAATGAGAAAAACTATGAAAACAGAAGAGAAAAATAATAGAAGCTTTATATCAGAAAGCTACAAAGAATTACTTAAAAAAACAAAAAATTATAAAATAATCAGATTAAAATGCTATTTTATAATTTTAAATTTAGTTATTAGTGTAATTGCTTTAAGTGTATTAGTTGCTGGACAGAATGAAGAAACAATAATTCCTCCTAGTAATAGTTTTACTCCAACAAGTACTACTTCTGGTGTTGATCCACAAACAACTACTACAGATATAACTCCAACGGAAGGGCAAACTGAAATTACAGTAACTGGAGGCGGAGGAGGTAATAGTGTTGGAACTGATGGAAGCACTGTAGGAGTTATACCGCCGCCTATATTACCGCCAATTTCGCCAGGGGGAGAAGGTGGAAATGGAGGGGGAGGTATTTTAGACGGGCTTGCAAATATAAATTTCCAATCAATGATTATGAAAGCAAGTATTGGAGCAGGAATTTTTGGAACTATTGGAGCATTAGCAGGAGGAGATAAAGGTGCTTTATGGGGATCATTAGCAGGTGCAATTGGAGGAGTAGTAGCTGGACTAACAGAAGAAAGTTTGGGTCCTTTAGGTTCAACTTTACTTGGATTAGGAGTTGCAACTGCAATATTTATTTTCACATATAAAAAAGCATCTGAAGAAATAACTGAATTTTATTGTCTGCCATGGCAAGCTCCGATAGGGGGACAAGATTGTGAGTTATGTAATAAATTCGAAGAATGCTCTGAATATAGTTGTAAAAGTCTTGGACAAGCTTGCGCAATAATTAATCAAGGAACTACAGAACAAAAATGTATCTGGCAAAATCCTCATGATGTTAACTCTCCTCTAATTGAATTTAAAGAAGTAAGTAAAAACCATTCTTTTAAACCAGATCCTAGTATAAGACCTCCTTCAAGAGGGGTTGTTATTAAACCAACAGCTCAAGATTGTATTAGGGCATTTTTCCCACTAGAATTTAAGTTTATAACTAATGAACCAGCTCAGTGCAAAATTGACTACAATTTAACAAATACTTTTGAGGAAATGGCTTTCTTTGTTAATGGAGATAATTTGTTTAAATATAATCATACTGAAAAATTATCTCTTCCAGGCCCAGATGCTCTGAATGCCGCAAATCCTGAATTAAAAAATGATGGAAACTATAGATTATTGATAAGATGCCAGGATGCAAATGGTAATTTCAATCAAGATGCTTATTTTACTAGTTTTTGTGTTGAGAAAGGACCTGACACAACCCCTCCCGTAATTGTTAATGTTAATATCCCAAGCAGAAGTCCTATTCAGTTTAATCAGAGCAATTTTAATTTAGAGGTTTATGTAAATGAACCAAGCGAATGTAAATGGTCAAGAGAAGATAGGAGCTATGATAATATGGAAGTGTCAATGGTTTGTGATACTAATGTATGGCAGATGAATAATCAGAATGTTTATGTTTGTAGGGCGACTTTAACAGGAATACAAGATAGAAAAGAAAACAAATACTATTTCAGATGCAAAGATAAGCCTTCTGCCCCTGAAGGAGATAGAAATGTTAACAGCCAAAGTTACTTATACACAATATTTGGAACACAGCCATTAAATATTTTAGAAGTTGGTCCTAATGAAACTATAAAAGGAGCAACAGATGTAATGCCAGTTTTCTTGAAAATTAAAACAGATAATGGCTATCAAAATGGAGAAGCATTATGTTATTATTACAATGACCGAAATAATAATCTTCCAGCGAAAGAGGAAGACTATGTTTTATTCCACGAAACAAAATCAAATGAACATACTCAAAGACAAGATTTAGTCCAGGGAGATTATATTTATTTCTTTAAGTGTGTTGATTTAGGAGGAAACGCCGCTTATGCTTCAACTGGATTTAGAGTCGATACTGATAGGCTAGCGCCAAAGGTTATAAGAGTTTACAGAGAAACTGAACTAAAAATAATTACCGATGAAAAGGCCGAATGCAGTTATTCTAATAAAGACTGCAACTTTGAAATTGAATCAGGATTAGAAATGTCAAGTTTTGATAACTACATTCACACTACTCCATGGGTTTTAAATAAAAACCATTATGTAAGATGTAAAGATAAATATGATAATCAGCCGTTCCCTAATACATGTTCTATAATTGTAAGGCCTTCTCAAACAACAGAAAAAGAATCCAAATTTCTTGAGTTTGGGTATTAGGTTTTTTGAATTGGCGCTTAATTAATTGAAATTAGAGTAATAGTTACTAATTGTTTAGGTTTAGTTGGAGAAAGCAATCATTGATAAACTTATCTTTTCTTGTAAATAACATCATGATGGTCAAAGTCTAAAAACTTAATCTTTTTTTCTGATTTGATAAAAGAGAATACTAAAACAAAATGCCCAATCTGAACTCTTTTTTTGTCACTTAAATCATATCTTAAATTTTTGTAATGCTCAACATCTGGAAAATTTATAATTTCTTCAATTTTTTTTAAAACTTGCTCATATGTAGATTTATCTTTTTTTGAGAGTTTATTGAGAATTTTCTGCAAATATGGGATCATCCCATAGTTGTACATCTTAATCCTCAATTATTTTTCTCAATTCAGCTATATTTTTAAAATTTATTCCATTTTCCTTATCGAGTTTCTGTAATATTTCTAAGTATTTGGGTCTTAATTCAGGTTCAATTATATTTGTACCGAACTCGATAACTATCTTTGCTATTGCTTCACTCTTAGTTTTCAAGTTGTATCTGGCTTTCACTATATTCAAAATGTGGTTTACTTCTTTAGGAATTTTAATCATTGCTTGTACCATTTTTTCGAATCTATATTTTGCATAGATACCGTATATATCTCAAATATATGAATCTTCCGCTTTTTAAAATGACGAAACTGCCGTTCACAAAACTAACTAAAAATCTGTTAATAAAAATTATTTAACCTCTTTAAAAATTATATCTTTGTTTTGTTTAGCGGTTTTTATATTTGGCTTAATTTCCTTTGAAATAGTTTTTGGATTTCTGTATTCCTCTGGCTCTTCAGTTGGTAAAATCTCTATATGATCTTTTCCTACTGGTATATCAGTAGAAGAATTTTTTTTAATTTCAGCTATTTTAATCGGTTTCTCGTATCTAAGTTTATTATTTCCTATAAAGAAATGAGAATAAGCTATATATTTTCCTGCTCTTAACTCTCATGGAGCAAAAGTATGCAAAAACGAAGAGTTATCTTCTTTAAAAGTAAAATCTTCTTTATATATAACTTTTCCCTCTAAACTTTTAATTCCAAACTCTCCTGATTTTCCCTTAACTTTGTCAAAACCAACAGCCATTAGTGTAACTTTATCCTCTGTATTATAATTATCAGAGCCCTAACCTATTAACTCTCTTATATTTTGATCTATTAACCCATCTTTATCTTTATCATCCCAATAACGGAAATTATAAAATTGAAAATCTTCAAGGCTAATATCAGATAGTTTTCGTGTTGGCTCAGGAGCTGGAGCAGGCACTGGTGCTGGATTATCATCATCTAATGATCGAGGAAAGTGAGCGGGGGCTAGTGAATGGGCAGGAGCTGGTGCAGGCGCAGGAATTCTTTTTTCCGGATTAAGAATAACTTCAAACTCTATGTCATTAACATATTTATCATCTCTTTTAAAAACAGTATAGTATTTTCCTGAATTTAAACTATTATTATGAAAAATCGTTCCACCAGGGGTCTCGTTTGCTACTTTTTGAGAATATGCTAACCTGTCGCTGTCTTTAGAGAATACCCTGACTTCAAAAAGCTCTTTAGCTCCTTTTCTAGCTGGCATAATACCAAAACTTATTCTCTCCCCTTCCTTAAATTTTTTTTCACCAAGTTTTTTGAACTCGTCATAGTCTGCAAGATTGTCTTTGTCTAAATCATCTTCTTGGCACCAGTGTCCTATAAAAGTTTCTGGAAATTTTTTAGATCCTTTCTGATTATTATTTACATTAATTAATTCAAACTCTCTTGTATTCCAATGACTTCCATTAAGATAAAATGCAACTGCGTAAGTTCCCTCACCATGTTTCTCTACTATTTCAGAAAGGTTTTTAGAAGTCCATTGCGGACGCTCACTATATTCTCGGTCTCTCTTAAATTTTCCATTATAGTTGTGTACTAAATTACCATTTTTATTAAATAATTTAAGTTCATATTTTTTTCCTTTAATGCCTTTTGTTGGCATATACATGCCATATATTAGTATTTCATCAGTTCTAAAGACTTTTTTATTTAAACCAACATGCTCGGTTATACCAACATATCCATCTTCGTTAAAATCCTTATGGTAATTAGCAACAAAGGTTTGAGGTATCTGATTTGGATCATCTATTTTTTTGTCTTGATTTTTATCATACTGTTGAAAATATCTGCTATCTCTCTCAATAAGCCATCTCTGAAACTGATATTCATTATATGTCCTTAAACTATCATTAACTGTTCTAATCCCTTCATTAATTATATACCAATCTCTAAGATTATCCCAATCAGTTTTATCATCTGCCTTAGTTGTAACTGGTGAAGAAAGTGCTAAACTTCCAGCTAGAATAACCTGGCTTAATTTACTCCCTAGTTTATTTATTAATCCATTTAATTTTTTCATTTTAGCTAAAAAACAGGGTTTGTTATCATATTTAAGCATTTCTATTTTTTAGTTTTTTATTAACTGTTACGAACTAAATCAAGCATATTTCTTGATAAACGATTTAAATTTTAAAAATCTGTTTTTTTCTGGTTTTGCTGAAATTACAAACAAATTTAAATAATTGGGTTTATTATAGAAACTATGAAAAGAGGAGATAAAAAGTATGAAAATAAGTAATAAAGCACAGATTACCATCTTCATTATCTTAGCAATAATAATTATAATTTCGCTAATTTTATTTTTCTCTGTTAAATCAGTATCTAAAGAAGAAAAAGTAAGTCCTCAAATTGCTTCTGTTTATAGTTTTGTTGATAACTGTATTGAAAAAACCGGAGAAGATGCTATTTATAATATAGGCCAGACAGGAGGATATTTTCTATATTCAAACAAATCAACTGAAAGCGGAATAGCTTATTATTTTGATAAAAATAAGAAATTAATTATTTCAAAAGAAGAAGTTGAAAATCAGCTTTCTCTCTATATTAACGAAATGCTTTTTTTCTGCACTAAAAATTTTGTCGGCTTTCCTGACTTTGAGGTAAGTCAAGGAGAAATAAAAACAAAAACTAAAATTGTTAAAGATAAGGTTATTCTTACTGTTAACTATCCATTAACAATTTCAAAAAATGATAAAAGTTATTTTATAAAAAATTTTGAAAAACAGATCCCTTCAAGATTAGATACTATCTATAAAGTTGCTTCTGGAATAACAGAAGAGCAGATGCTTGATTTTGAAAATATCTGCATTAATTGTGTTTCTGATTTGGCTTTTGAAAATAAAGTTTTTGTGTCAATGAACGATGATATTTATGATAAAAACACAATAATTTTTACAATTATTGATGACCAGTATAAAATAAATGGCCAGGATTACAGGTTTTATTTTGCAAATAGATATGATTTAGGGTAAAAAATTAATTCGAAACAGAACAAAATATAGCCAAAAGTAATAACAAATGAAAAAAGTAATCAAGAAAGAAGAAATGATAACATTGAAAGAAAGAAACAAGAAAAGCGACAGAAGTTTGGCTGTTCAGCTATCTGATCCATTCAGTAAATTAACTGCTCTTTTATCTATCCCTCGATTAATAATAATTTTTAGTTTATTTTTACTAACAATTATAATCTCTCTAACAATTTTAAATGCAGACGCTACTTTTTCTACTCCTTTTGGCTCTCAGATAGATTTCTTGACAAAAACAAATGCGCAAAAAATTCTAGTAAATGGAAAATCTTATTATCTTTTTGAAAATGTAGAATCGCTAGTTGTTAAATATACTAAAGGATTTACCTCTAATTATTTAAACTTAAAACCTAGTTCAGAAGGCCAACAAAAACTTATTTTTGGTTTAGATGGAAAATTAGTAGAAGCTTATTTCAAAACTGGGCAAGAAGGAAATTATGTTTTAGGAAATGAACAGATTTTTCTTCCAGCAGGAACAGAAGTTCATTTTAAAGATAAAACGGCTAAAATTAAAACTACTGACGGAAAGATAACTGCTCTTAACAGCATTGACGGAAAACTAGGAGAAAGTATCTTCGAATTTTTTTCAGAAAGCAAAAGATTTGATTTTGGAAATGGATATATTTTTAAAGGATATAGTTTAAAATTTGAAAAAGGCAGATGGTTTTTTGATTATAAAGGAAATGCTAAATTAAATAGTCTTAATATAATAAATGAAGGTAAAACATACATAGACTTTAAAGGAGAAATAAATAAAGAGTATAAAGGAGCTTATATTTCTATAGATGATAAAAGAGGAGTTTTTGTAACTGGCTCTAATATTAATGAAAGAGGTCCTAGAATTTCTTTTACAAAAGATAATCCTTATGGGCTAAAGATTTCTGAAAATGATCATTTTGCAGTTTGGTCTCTTGGAAATCCAAAGGGAGCTTATGTGAGGATTATGAATAGGGATAAAAAAGGAAGAGTTCCTTTAATGGACACTTTAAATCAGTTTGCTATAAATTTTGATGAAAAAAGTACCCATTATTCTTATAGCAAAGAAAAACTTTTTTTTAGTCCAAAGGTTATTTTAACTGGTTTTCAAACAGCCAAAACTACATCTGCGATAGAAATTCATAATTTTAGGAGAAACTTTAATAATATTCAACCAATTTCTAGTTCAGATGGAAAGCCAAACATTTTTGGAATAACTCCAGAAGCTCAATGGGCATATGGCATTAATCCTGAATTTATAAAAACAGATGTTCCTTATAAAGGATATTCATCTCTTAAAACAGGATTTTCAAATAGCTGGCTGTATTATAATATAGGTTCAGTAGCAGAGTTACAAAGACTTACTGGAGTAAAGATTAGTGACAATACAGGGTTATTGAATAATGTTGGCTATAGGAAAATGTTTGTAGATGTTATGTTAGGCCTTCAAAGCCCTGTTTTAAAGAATTTAAGAGAAATGGATAGCGGGATTACTATTAAGAGACATGCTTGGTATGCAGGACTTGCTAGTAATGATTTTATAAATATTAAGAGTAGTTCGTTTAATCCTGAAACATTAAGGCATGAAATGTCTCATGTGCGTCACTTTGCCCTTGGTAATGATTTTGATAGTTTATGGAACTCTGTTAGAGGCAGGGGGGGATATGTAACAGATTATGCAAGAACAAATAATTATGAAGATATTGCTGAAACAGCGTCATATGTTTATCAACCAAGTTTCTGGTCAGGAAAATTAAATGGAGAATATGGCCCTATCTTTAAAGGAAAACTTGCTGTTTTAGCGCATCCAAAATATAATGTGATAACTAAGGAAGAGTTTGAAGCTTTGGGTTTAGATTATAGTAAAATTAATGATTATATACTAGAAGCTCAAAAATTTAGTGGGAGAAGATGAAAATGAAAATATTAATAATAAATAACTTAAGAATGAAAGAATTGAAGTTAATAAGGATAAGTAAGCGAGTGAAATTTAGCTCTCTAATTAATAAAGATTATCAATTAATTAAAAATTAAATAATGAATATTAAAATGCAAATCAATAATAGAAATAAAATAACTGACAAAGGCAAGAGCAGCCCTAGCTCTCAAAGTTGATTAGTTGATCTTAATTAAAAATTAAATAAAAATAATAAATATTAATAATGAAACAACAAAAAATAAATTTGGTATTAATTAACCTAATTTTATTAATTGGCTTAATCGGTTTAGTAACTAGCTTAATACTAGTCGAGATGGTTAGTGCAGCTAATGCTGACAGTTTAACAGGACCTTATTATTATAACATTGAACTATATTATGATAAAGGAAATATTGAAATTAAATCTATAAAAGTAGAATTTTCTAATGAAGAAAAATCTAATTTCAATAAGGATAATAGTTATTACTTAGAGATTGCTGACAGTGAAAAAATGGTTTTAAATAAGATATTTTTTAGTGTTCCAAATTTTGCTATTTATGATTTTGCAGATGAGCAGGGAAATTTTATTGAAACAAACGAAAGCGGACTTAAAATATTAGAAAATGTTTCGTTTAATGTTTTTGCTAGTTATTATGAAAACGGCCATGATGTAATAGTTTATAATAAAAATGACAAAGAACTAGATAGAAATTTTGTAAGCCAGTTTTCAAAAACTGGTTTTAATAAAGAGGATTTTAAAGAATTAAAAGATGGCGAAGAGAAGCAAGTTGTGAAAGAAGAGCTTGAGAGAGAAAGAAAAGATTTTTATGGATTACTTTATAACTATTATATAATCATACCGAGTTTAATATTAGCAATTTTAATTATTGTTTTGATTTATTTTTTGAGCAAGAAAAAATGATGTTTTATTTTTTAACGGTTTTCTCTCGTTACCCACAAAGCAAGATCTTGGGTATAAACCAATTGATTAACCAATTAATTAATAAAAACCTAAAAAGTATTAAACATTAACCAATTCTTTTAATGACTTGGTATCAGAAACTTGTTTTTTAAACTTTTCTAGATAATCGTCTATTAATTTATTAAATAATATAGCTGGTTTATTGATAATATGATTATTTGATAGGCTTAAATCTGTTGCAGAATCCCAAATTCCTTTTTTATCTGTAGTCCCTTCTAAATTTAATTGTTCCCAAATTTTTTGAGAGGTAACTGGCAAATAAGGTTGTGTTAAAATAGATAGAGTTCTACATAAACTAGCACATAAATATAAAACATGACTTGTTCGTTTAGCATTTTTTTTTACACTATCCCAAGGTTCATTATCATTAAAATACTTATTTCCAATAGAAGAAAGAGATAAAATTTCTAAAAATGCGTTTCTTAATTGCACTTTTTCTAAATAATTTTCTATTTTAGAGAATTTTTCTT
>JBBSYY010000021.1:0-1267 GCA_038044985.1 Nanobdellota archaeon | reverse complement strand
GATTAAGAGCAAGATTTAAAAACTGAACAGCCTAGTTTCTTCTATGAATTTTATGTCAATCACAAAATTACAAGAATCATTAGCAATTCCAATATATTAATTGTAATTTTCTTAATTAAATTTATATTTATTTAATAGACTATTTAAATGAAAATTATTAATAATTTTTTATTGAAATCTGAGAGACGAGCCAGCATTTATAGCTCTGGCTTTGAAAAAGAAAAAGTATAGTTATCAAAATAAAAATATTAAATAAAAATGGATAAAGAAAAAATCTCAAAAGAAAACTTATTAAGAAAAAGCCAAGAAATTGAAGGAATAAAAATTGAAGGATATGATTTTGATAATGGTATTGATTACAACGAAATTATAAAGAGTTTGGGTTCTACAGGATTTCAGGCCTCAAATTTATTTAGAGCCATAGAGATAACAAGAAAAATGATTAAAAATAAGGCTTTTATTTTTTTAGGCTATACCTCTAACATGATAAGTTCTGGAAATAGGGAGATTATTAGATATTTAGTAAAACATAAAATGGTTAATGTTTGCGTTACAACTTGCGGAGGAATTGAAGAAGATATAATCAAATGTTTAGGAAACTTTTATGTTGGAGATTTTAATGCGAACGGAGAGAAACTTAGAGAAAAAGGAACAAACAGAATAGGCAATATATTTGTTTCAAATAACAGATATGTTGAGTTTGAAGAATTCTTACAGCCCTTGTTAGAAGAAATCTATAAATCTAAAAAAAAGATCGCTCCAAGCGAGCTAATTTGGAAAATGGGAGAGAAAATAAATGACGAAAAAAGCATATGTTACTGGGCATGGAAAAATAAGATAAAAATCTTCTGTCCTGCAATTCAAGATGGCGCAATTGGAGATAATATTTATTTTTTTAAATTTAAGAGAAACGATTTTATTATTGACATTACTGAAGATATAAAAGAATTAAATGACACCACAATTGGATTGAAAAAGTCAGGAATTATTATTTTAGGAAGTGGAGTTGTAAAGCATTCAATTTTAAATGCAAACATGTTAAGAAATGGCTGTGATTATAGTGTGTATATTAACACTGAACAAAAATATGATGGAAGTGATTCAGGAGCTTTGCCAGATGAAGCTGTTTCATGGGGAAAAATAAAACCTTATTCAAAAAGCGTAAAGGTTTTTGGAGATGCAACAATTTTATTTCCTATTTTAGTGGCAGAGAGTTTTGCTAATAAAACTATCAAATCTTGAAAGTAAAAGATATAGAAAACCTTAA
>JBBSYY010000020.1:0-2731 GCA_038044985.1 Nanobdellota archaeon | reverse complement strand
TAAATTCATTTCAAGCACGATTTAGTGATGAGGCTAATATTCAATCAGAAAAATCGAATTCAAAATATTCTCTAGAATACCTGCAAAAAATGATTAAATCATCTAGATTAACTGATAAAGTTATAATTAATTTTTCAACTAACTATCCTCTAAGATTAGACTTTAATACTCCTTTAATAGAATTAAGTTTTATTTTAGCTCCGAGAGTTGAGACTGAGGACTAATATTTTAGTATCTTTATGTTTTAATAGAAAATGCTAATCTGAGGAGAGGACTGAAGATAAGACAATTTTTATTTGATTAATAATTTATCTGCAATCTGAGAAGAGTATTGATGAATGAATATCTTTAAAATGTTAATGGCCTGTTAATAGTTTAAGAGGAAGATAAATTATAGTATTTTTTTGTTGATATCTAAAACAAAAATATAAATTATATATATTAGAAAAATCAATTAATAAAAAATGAAAAGTCCTTTTGATTTAGAACAATGGTATAAGCCTGAAAGAGACGGAAGTTTAGAAGATTATTTAAAAACTCATGATGGAATTTCTTGCTTTCCTTTGTTTAAAGGAATTGAGATTTATGAAAAATTATTAGATGAGGGTTATCTAAAGCCGGATTATAGCGTGATTAGATTAATGTGGAATATTGGAAGAGAGGATGAACATTTTTTAGTTCTTAAAAATGGAAAATTAAAAGGATTGTCATTACCAGCTCATTCAGGAAGAGAGGGCATTCATGATTATAAAAAGATATTAAATAAATGTTGTTTTGAGGCCCAGTATTTAAAAATAAACTTTGAATAAGTTTTATTTTCCTTAGTTTAATCTCATAGAAAGTTTTATAAGTAATTATTACTAAATAATATTAACAAATATTTAGTCAAATTAAGTAATATTTTATATTATAAAGTAATAATAATTAAATCATTGGATTTACTTCAAGGGAAAAAGAGGTGTATAATATTAGATGAGGCTATTACAAAGTTTCATCTAATTAATTTTTTAAAATGAAAATCAGAATTTCTGCAACAATAGACGAAAAAACTGAAAAAATTCTTGACTCTTTATTAAAAGATGGGAATTTCAGAAATAAATCCCATGCTATTGAAAAAGCTATTGAATTATTGAAGAAGGAGGAAGAAAATGGTAAAAAGAAATAATCATTTGAAAAAAAATGGCGCACATTTTGTATCATTATCAAATAAAATAATTCCCTCACCAAAAAGCTCAAACTCGCATTTGAACTCTGCTATTAAATTTTTAAGATTGTCAGAGTCCAAACGCTCGCAAATAACCATCTTCATTATTTTAGGACTAGTATTAATAGTTGGTTTTATGATTGTTTTCTTATTAATAAATCCGCCTGAAGTAAAAGTTATTGATGAAAAAAATCCACAAGCATTTATTGAATCATGTACAGAAGGAGCTGTCGAAGAAGCTATTGATACTTTAAGCAAAAAAGGGGGGGACATAAGCCCAAAAGGTTATATTAGTTATAATGGAACAGAAATAACTTACTTATGTTATAATGAAAATATTTATGATCCTTGCATTAATCAAAGGCCATTATTGATAGAACATATTGAAAAAGAGATTACTAATTATATAACTCCAATTGTTACAGAATGTTTTAATGATTTAGAAAATAAGTTAAGAGATAATTACGATGTTGAAAGTTCTGGACTTAAGGTAGAAACAAGGCTACAATCAAAAAATATAGCTGTCAAAATTAACAGAAACATTAAAATTACAAGAGAAGGAGAAGTTAGAGAATTCAATGAATTTAGAATGCATTTAATAAGTCCGATTTATGATTTTGCTAAAATTGCAATGGAAATTGCAAACCAAGAAAGCAGATTTTGTAATTTTGATGAGTTAGGATTTATGATTTTTTATCCTAATTTTGATGTAACCAAATTTATAACTGGTGACGCTGATATAATTTATGTTATAAAAGAGGTTTCAACTGACCAAAAGTTTACTTTTGCTATTAGAAGTTGCACTCTTCCTCCTGGATATTAATAAAAAATTATCATACTAAAAATGAAAAAAGATAATAAAAATAAATAGGATAAAATTCAAACGATAGATATTAAGCTCTAGTTAAATTATCAATTAAATTAAAAGTTAAATAAAAATGGGACTAAAATAAATTTTAGTAATATCTAAAATGAAAGAGATTAAAGTTATAAAATAAAAATCATCAGACAATAAAAAGTAAAAAATGGAAAACAAAAAAGAGTTGATAAAAAGAAGGCTATTTAGCAAAAAAGCTCTTATGAGTTATTTCCAGATATTCGTATTATTAATAGCTTTGTTTGCATTTAGTTATATGGTAGATGAGGTATTTGATAACAGTCTGGAAGAAGGAAAATTGATTAGCGAGGAAAAAGAAAATGATAAAAGTTTTAGTTTGCTCGGAAGAATTTCTAAAATAAGTGAGCTGTTTAATAATGAAATAATTACTTTAGCTTCAGCTTTTGATGGCTGTTGTGAAGTAACTAAAAGCGGAAATACATGTCAAGATCTACCTTTAGACCAGTGTAATGAAAATTACCAAGCATCTCCAACTAAATGTGAATTTACAAATTATTGTAAACTAGGATGTTGTATTAGTCCTACAACCGGAATATGTAATCAAAGAACTTCAAAAATTGATTGTGAGAGAAGTGGAGGAATTTTTAAAGATGGTGAGGCTTGTAATATCCAAGAATGTAGAAAAGGCT
>JBBSYY010000019.1:0-2006 GCA_038044985.1 Nanobdellota archaeon | reverse complement strand
CATGATTATATAAATCAACATCATCTTCAACAGAAATTTCTCCCTGTTGACTTTCTAATCGTCTATCAATGTCAAATCTCTGCAATTCTGGAAGATAAGATTGTTCAGCTTCTAGAGTCATTTGAATTAACTCTTGAACATGCTCTCCTTGTCTCTGCCAGAACTTATCTAAGTTATAACCAAGAATTTTTGTTTTATGCACATGAGGATTTTCCGCAAGATGTTGCACTAATTCACACAGATGTCTTGTTGCAAAAGTATGCTCGCCTAATCTTGCAAACTGGGTAAATGTACTGTAAAATCCAGATTCTACTTCTCCATGCGATTCCGTTTTTAATAGTAATGTCATTTTCTTTTAAGGAAATTTATCTCCGACTTTGTATCTTCTATATCTGAAAGCAAAAGTATAATTGTCAATAGGGCTTCTAACTTTTACTCTTTCCTCAGTAGCATAATCTATTTTTAGTTCTCCTAAATGATTTCTAAAAGTAACAAATTGCGGGAGATTTCCATAACTGTCTTTAAGACTAGAATGATCATCATTAGATTTTGGAAACTCTTCTACTTTCTCGACTATTCCGTTTTCGTACATAAAAAAACGCTTTATTCTATATGATAAATTTTTTAGCTTTGCCATTTTATTTTAATTATAAAAAATTAATTATTTTTATAAAGAATTTTTGATGTTTAAAAGGTTTATTGTAGTTGTATATCTAGAAATATTGGATAGTTAATATGAAATAATAGTAGAAGTCATTAATAGATATTATTAATTATTTAGTAATTCTTTTATAGAGCTTAATCCCATTTCAATATCGTTTCTTACTCTTTCTATATTTTTTCTAATATAATCGCTTGCATTATCTATCTGTGTTAATTTGACTTGAATATTTTTGAAATCTATTAACTTTATTTGCAATGCCTTTACCTCTTCTTGAATTTCATTAATAGGAATTGTTTTTTGTTTAACTTCTGTCTCTCTCTCAACAAATATTCTTGCAACTCTATAAGCAAAATAAAGACCATAATTGTCAAAGGACGTGACAATATAACTATTAGTAATTTTCATTGGAGATAAAGCTGTAGGAATTTGATTTTGAGATTTAAATAAAAAAATACCAAATTTAGCTCCCCTATTTTCTATCGCGTCATTAATCTCATCAATTGTTTTTTTATGAGAATAGGAAGAGCTATCTTTACATTCAATGATAATTCTCTTATTCTCATCACCACAAATATCTACTGCCACATCCCCAATTTTACTGTTGTTTCCCTGATGTTCACCAACATGAAAAACTTTATCTTCATGCTCAGAACAGAAACCTTCAATTGATTCTAACACAACCTCCTCAAACTTCCCGCCCTTCAATGTTGTCTTTTCTATCATTTCTCCTCTTGTTTTCTCTTTAATTAATTCATCTCTTAATTCTTGTATTTTCTTAAAAATCTCTTCCTTTAACTTCTTAATAGGAGAATTATCTTCAAATGGACTTAATAAATCACTAATTTTACCTTTTCTTTTATCAAAATAATCTTCAAATAATACTCTCATTTTTCCTAAGGAACTTGAATTACTTTCAACATCAAGCGTTTTTTCAATCATATTTTTAATATCTTTAGATTGATTTTCAAAATTATTTTTAATATCCTTTGATTGGCCTTCCAATCCTTTTAATAATTCTTTAAATTCTTTTTCAATATAATCAACATTTTCAGTCAAATAAAGATTGCTCAGTCCAATGGTGCCAATTACTATCGCTTTTTTTACAAAATCCTCTCTTTTGTTTTCTGGAACGTAATTTAAAATTTTATAAGTGTTGATATCTTCTACAATCATATTATTAATAATCACGGAACCACTATCTAATTTTACTTTTTGGTCTTGTTCATTCATATTTTTCTTAATGGTTGTTTGTGTTTGCATTTTCACCCAATCAGTCTTCCTAAAAATTTTAATCTTGTATTTTTATCTTCAGGAAGAGTAGCTTGGATATAATCAGCTAGAG
>JBBSYY010000018.1:0-15772 GCA_038044985.1 Nanobdellota archaeon | reverse complement strand
GTTAAAGCAGCAATTCTTTGTTCTAATGCCTCTATTCTTGTTTGCAATGCTGCTACAATTCTTCTTAAACCTTCTAAAGTAATTGCTTCTCCTGCAGCCGTTCTATCTACACATTTTGCAGCTCCTGTTACCCCATCAACAATACAAACCCTATCTAAACCGCAACTTGTCCAGGGATTATTTTCATTAACTGTTTTTAAGTTTCCTTGTGAACAAGTATATTGTTTAATTTTAGTTTGAGTATCATCACAAACATCAGGGTTTGCTGTACCATCAACATTTACAAACCCAAACACATTTATATCATTTTCAGGGTCTGTATCAGAGCATCTTCCTACACATCCGATTTTTGTGCATCTTCCAAACTCATTTAACAAAGAACAATTGTCTGTTTTTCTATTTAATCTCCCATCATCAAAACAACTGTACTCTACGTAAGTATTATTCCCCTCACATCCATTTTGATAAAGAACTCCATCTTTAACAACGCCCCTTTCTGTGTTAATACATGTAGGTCCAGTAAGTCTACTCAATACCCCAAACATATTATTTCCAGGTAAACCAGTATTTTCTAGTTGAATCATTTTACAAAATCCATCAGTAATATCTATAACATTAGCCACTGGTTTTCCATTTGCATCACAAGAACCTTCTTTAATTTGACTATAAGCAACAAAAGTTTTACCTTCATTATCAACCAGTTTCTTCCTTTCCCCGCTACAAACATCTCTAAGAACTTTTGGTTTTGAAAGAATACTTTTACTAGCTAGAACAAAACTTGCTGTTTCTAGATGAATTCCCCCATCAAAATCCTCGCATAAACGAGGATTAACATTTGGCAGATCAGTCGCATTAATTACAACTAAAAAACCTAAGGTTATTAAGATAATGGAAGATATAATAAAAATATTTTTAATCATCTGAACCTCATTTGCTAACTTATTACTTTATTAATAATTGTCTATTTATAAACTTTTTGTACTCGACCTTAACATTTACCATCGTCCAATCATATTGAAATTTCATATAAATATTAAATTGATGGTAAACAAGATTTGTATTTCACTTAACAAATCAATCTTTCTTCTTTAAGAAAGAATAAACCCAAAAAGAGATTATTCCTAAAACTAATACAATTAAAAAAATTGAGATATAAAAACCAGCTGTAAATTCATAATCTTTTTCTCCTAAACTAATTTTTCTTTTCTTTCCAAGAAAACTATCTTTATAATCCTGTTTAAATTCTCTTCTCTCTATATTTTCTTTTTGGGTTTCGATAGAATCTTTTTTAATATTTTCGCTCCCACTTACATTGGTTTTGCTTACATTAAGTTCTAAAGATAAGTTCCAAATGTTTTCATTACTTATATCTTCTAACTCTTCTAAAAGCTCTTCTTCACCATCTCTATTTTCCCATTCGCCCCATCCACCATCATCTTCTCCAATCAAGCTATATAAACTTCCCTTTAAATTTTCTTCTTGAATTATTTTTTGGCCTTTGGCGATTAAAATAATGGACACTATAAATAGAAAAACAACAAGTATATTTAAAAATAATTTATTCTCTTTTTTCATATGACTATCAAGTTAAAAAAATATATAAGTCTTTCTAACCAATTGTTATTATGCCAATTAACGCACATTTTGAATATTTAAAAGCAGAACAAGAATATCAGAAAGCTCCTAGTGACGAGGCTAGACTTCTTGCCTTAGAAAAAATGCTGAAAACAATGCCAACCCATAAGTCTGCTGAAAATTTAAGAAAAAACCTTCGCACTAGATACAAAAAATTAAAGCGAGAATTTGAAAAATTTAAAAAATCAAAATCAAGCAAAAAAAGAATTAAAAAAGCAGAGATGCAGGCTGTTTTAATTGGCTTAACAAATTCAGGAAAATCTTCGACATTAAAAATACTTACAAATACTAACCCAAAAATAGCAAGTTATGGATTTACGACAATAGAACTAGAAATAGGAACTCTAAATTATCAAGGATGCCACATACAAATTATTGATTTGCCTCCGATTGCTTCTGAAAATTTTGATAAAGGAATTATAAATTCTGCAGATGTCTTATTAATTGTTGTTGAAAAAACTCATGAAATAGAGCATGTTTTAGACTCCATAAAAAATTTAAATGAAAATTCTAAAAAGATAGTTATTTTTAATAAAATAGATTTATATGATGAAAATACAAAAAGAAAAATCTCAGAAACCTTAAAATCAAAAAAATACAATTTTGTTTTAATATCCACTATAACCAAGGAAGGTGTTGAAGAACTAAAACAAAAAATTTTTGATTCTTTTAATATCATTAGAATTTATACAAAACATGCTGGAAAAAAACAAGATAATGTTCCAGTAATTTTGTCTCCCAATTCTACTCTTCAAGATGTTGCAGAAAAAATTCTTCACGGATATAACAAAAAAGTAAAATATGCCAAAATATGGGGCCCATCCAGTAAGTTCCCAGGACAACAAATAGGATTAAAACATGTTGTAAAAGATAAAGATACTGTTGAGTTTGTGACAGAGTGAAAATATATTTCTTATGTCAGAAATGAAAACCACATCTTTTAGGATGTAATTATATATTTTTACTGTTTTCATTTCTGAGTATGTCAGGAACAAAGTTCCTGAGCACTCTCAAGAATCATAGATTCTTGAAGTCCTAAAAACAAGTGCCTGAAATAAAAAGCATTTTGCTATCTTATAAAAAATTTGAAAATGCTTTTTATTTTCACAAACCCACACTTTTAAGTGTGGATGACACTTGTTTTTTTGATCTTAAAAATTATTATAAATCAATCATTTCTATGACCATTATAAAAGCTGATATAAATGCTATAATCCTAGCTATACTTACAACAGCTATAAGTTTGATTGCTCTTTATTGCTCTTTATTACCCTGAATCTAGAACTTTAATAATAATTTTCTCTTCAATAGCCTTAGTTGGATATATTTTATTCATATATTTAAGTAGAATAGGTGAACTTAAGAAAAGTTTTAAAAGAGCTGAAGACCTAATAATTATAAGAGCAGATATTGAAAACTTAAAAAGGAGGATAAACAATGAATAAAAGAGGCTTTACTGAAAAAGATCTTCTAAAATGGATTACAACAATAGCGGCCCTTGCTTTAGCCTATATTATTTTGAGAGCTATTCTATCCTCACTAAAATTATAAGTATTTTTTAAATCAGCTCAATAAATTATTTTGTGGCGATTAACTTCTCTAATTCATCTAAGTATTTTTTTGGCTTCCCAGTCGAGAAATGCTTTCTTACTGGCTCTAAAATTTTAATAAGTTTTTCTGCAACAGCATTTTTTAAATCCATTGGATGAAGCTTGCCATTTACAAAATCCCTTTCTAAACTGCTATAATCAGAGTAAATAATATTTCCCCCAAATTTTTTATCTCTTTTAACTTCTAATTTTTCAGAAATAGGAAAAATTAGATGTTTACACCAATCCAAAACCGGATTATAATTACTCTCTTTTTCCATACAAAAAGCTTTTCTTACTTTATTTCTTATTTCTTCTAACGAATCATGAATAAATATACAAGTGTCCGGCTTGCTTTTGCTCATTTTCATATCAATTAAGATATCTTTAACTTCTTCCTTAGAAATAGGCCATTTATTTGGTTTTCCTAAACCCAAAATTAGATGATGATGAATAGCAATAGGCTTTATCTGATTTCCGTTGCCGTCAACTAAAAATTTAAAAGATAATTTATTA
Organism: Nanobdellota archaeon; assembly: GCA_038044985.1. GTDB lineage: Archaea > Nanobdellota > Nanobdellia > Pacearchaeales > GW2011-AR1 > ARS1285. The sequence goes on along the minus strand of JBBSYY010000018.1, from coordinate 12,032 downwards.
GCAACGTCTCTAGCAATAACATGGGCCTTTCTCTGATCTAATCCAGCGTGAGCTAAATTAACATTCTGAATAAAAATATCTGCAACTTGCATTGGGGGGTAAATTAACTTAGCAAAATCAACGCCCTCTCCCTCTTTTCTTCCCATAATAGTAATACTCCTTAATATTCTAGAAAGACTTGTGTTTTTACTTATGTCTATAACTGTAGTCCAGTATAAATCATTATTATGATATAAATCAGATCCTAATACAAATTTTACTTTTTTTGGATATCCATTAACACATTTTAAACTTGCGATTAAAGCTTCTTTAAAATAACCAACAGCTATTTTTTTTATTGTTTCCGGATTCCCTCCAAGTTTATCGTTTATCCAAGAATGCCAGTCAGCTAAAAAAATATTGCAGTCAACTCCCGCGTCAATAAAATCCCTGACCTTTAACATTGAAGCTAAACCTGTTCCTAAATGTACCTTCCCAGAAATCTCAAAACCAATATAATGTTTTATTTTCTCTCTATTTTCCAATAACTTCTTCAAATCCTCTTCTGTCAAAATCTCTTCAGTATTCCTCTTAATTAATTCAAATATTTTTTCTATATCCATAAAGGAAAAAACAGAAAACTATTAATAAATGTTTCCCTATTGCAAAAGAAACCTTAATTAATAACTAACTTATTTTTACCTTCAATCATGGTTATTCTTCCTTGCTAACATTCAATATGACGATAATTATATGTCATCTACTAACAATAATTTATTATAACAAATATCTTTATATGAAGTTAACATGAATCCACTAAAAATTTCCTTAACAATTTCTCTTTTAGGAATTATAATCTTATTAATACTAGCTAACACTCTTGAACAAAAACTAACAAACATCAAAGAACTAACAATAAACGATTTAAACAAAAAAATAAAAATACAAGGAAAAATTATGAATATTAAAAATTATGAAAACTCTAAAACTAATGAATTATTTTATGTATTAACAATTTCTGATGGTGCTGGACAAATTGACGTTGTCTTAAATATAAAAAAAACTTTAAATCTAAAAATTAATCAGAATGTGACAATAATGGGAAGAGTAAATACTTATAAAAATCAATTACAAATTCAGGCTGAGAAGATTGTTGTTTAAGGCTTAATTTTTTACCTTATCAACTCTCCAAAAATATGATTACAAATTAATAATTAATTCTCAATAAAAATCATAACCTGTTCATAAAATCAAGAATTGCTGAACCTGTTGTTGTAGTTTCTGAAACACTTTCCGAGGGGGCTTCACTAGTTTCAGAAACAGCCTCTGCCGCACTCTCTGTTGGAGCTTGTTCTAAAGAAGATATTCCTGATTCTAATGAACTAATATCTTCACCAACTTGCTCTCTAACAGAATTTATATTAATTTCTCCAACATGAGTTTCTGCACTCTGTGAAATGCTGTCAATATCATTTTGTGTTATTTGAACCGCCTCTCCATCTTTAAAAACAAAACTGCCAGGTACTTCTGGCCCGCCAAAAGATTTTCCTGTTTTAGCTTCGCATTCTTCTTGTGTTAATCCTTCACATTCAGCAGGAACATTTTGTAATTGTTCATCTACTTGATTAAAATTCTCTTGAATATTAGGAATTTGCCCCTCAAATCCAGATGGTGGTTGAAACCCTGGTGGAAATCCTCCAGGAGGCCCAAATCCTTCAGAACCTCCAAATTTTTTCGCCATTACAGCCTGACAAGATTCAGGAGTAAACGCGTTTGCCTCTGCACATTCAGAAGGCAGGAATTTTTTCATCATTATTGTTCTACATTCATCCATTCCAATAAATTTCCCATCACTTAAACATTCACTTGGCGCTCCTCCAAACCCACCACCAAATTTTTCACTCATAATTTTCATGCATCCCTCTCTTGTTGTTGCACCCGCCTCTACACATTCAGAAGGAGCAAATTTAGCAAACATTATTTTACTACAACTATCAAAATCTCTTGCACCAGCATCTACACACTCTGATGGCGCATTTTTCTTAAATGCCTCATTTTGTTTTTCTTTAAAAAAACCTTCTAAATCTCCACGAAATTCTTCGGGCAGTTCGGCAAACATACTTTCGCTCCCTTTACTAATTTCTTCTACTTTTTTACAGGCATTTTCATCCTGCTCAAACTGACATTTTATTACATTCGGAATGATTTTAAAACAAGTATTACTAAAACTTTTTATTGGAATTTTTTCACACTCACACTCTCTAGGATCGTTAAAACAAATACTCATTCCATCAATAAATTTCTCTTTAGCTTCTCTGTCAAACTTTATATATTCGCCCTCGCCAGTTGCTTTTCTTTTAAGCCATTTAGCACTATTTTCAGTATCTGGATCACATCTTGGTTCTTGTGATATTGCTTTTTCTAAACCAACTAACTCAATTAATTCTAAACAAAGCTCATCTATTTTTTTTGTAATCTCATTAACAATTTCTGTTTTTTTCTCATGTACTAACTGCTTATTAATTGCATTTTCAATTCCAGCTCTAGCTTCTTCTGAGACCTTTTCTTTAACTTCTGTTAAAACCTCTACACCATTTTTAGTTGAACTTTTAATGCTTGCATAAATTTCTGGGCTAATTTCTTTTTGCATAACCTCGATTTTTTCTCCTGCATCAACAATTGCTCTTTCAATATTTTCAAAAGAACCCCCTTCAGCTACTACCCCTACCTCTGCTATTCTCTCGTTATGAATTTCAGATGCAACAAGAGCTTTATTTTCTTCTGAAGCAAAATTAAGCCTTAAATTATCATATGTAGTATCAACAAAATAAAAAACACTGCCTGGAGTTGTTCCAGCATCAAAAGTTGCATCTCCTCCAACCTTGCTACTAACGACAGCAACATCTTCACTAACGTCAGAACCTTCAACATTCTTTTCTTCATTTACCCCAACAGGATGACTTGGGGCAATAACTAATCCAGTTAAAACTATTAATGAAAATATAAACAAAAGTAAAACTACCAATCCTCTTTTCATCTATTTAAATATAAAATGTACTTTATAAATCTTTTTGGTTTTCTAATTATGAGATTGCCATTCATCAAATGACAAACTCAAATTTATTTATTAATAAACTTATTCCTCACTAAACCCATAAGGAAAATGCCTACAACTATTTTCACAACAATAACCTCCCTTCAAATGATATTTTTCAGTAAAAACCATTAAACCATTTTCGATGTAAAAATCATCATTATCTGATTCGGATTTATTTAAATTTTCGTCTTTTCTTTCATTATTTAAAACATCCATATTGCTTTTCTAGTTAATAAATCATTATAAACTTTTATTTTTTATTATTGTATTAAAATGATCTTAGAACTAATCATAGCAATCAGTTTAGGAATTCTCGTCGGCACCCTCACTGGTTTAACTCCGGGAATTCATATAAATTTAGTTGCGGTAATGCTTCTTAATTTTTCTTTTTTTTTATTAAACTTAACAACCCCTATAATCCTTGCCATCTTTATTGTATCAATGGCGATAACCCACACTTTCCTCGATTTTATTCCAAGTATTTTTTTAGGGGCTCCTAATGAAGATTCTTTTCTATCAATACTTCCAGGACACCAACTATTATTAAAAGGAAAGGCTTATTATGCAATAGTTTATACTCTTTATGGGGGTTTAGCCGCATTAGTTATAATTCTTCTTTTCATCCCTATATTTATTTACATCCTACCTTTAATTTATCATTATTTTCAAAAGATAATGTGGATTATTCTTACCCTAGTTTCATTTCTCTTAATAAGATCAGAACCAAATAAAAAAATTTTAGCTTTAATTATTTTTCTTGTGGCTGGTTTTTTAGGAATAGCAACTCTTAACTTGAATATAAAAGAACCCTTACTGCCATTATTAACAGGGCTTTTTGGAGCAAGCAATTTGCTTATTAGTATTCGTCAGAATACTAAAATACCGCCTCAAAAGATTTTTCCCTTAAAAAATATCAGATTACCAAAAAGTTCTATAGCAAAAACTTTTTTGGCTTCTATAATTTCAGCTCCTTTTACAGCTTTTCTTCCAGGTTTAGGGACATCAGAGGCTGCAATAATAGGACAACGAGCTTTAAATATTGAAGATAATAGAGAATTTCTTTTTTTATTAGGAGCAATAAGCACAATAGTGATGGGATTGTCTTTTATTACTTTTTACTCTATTCAAAAAACAAGAACAGGAGCTGCTGTTGCTATTTCTAGACTATTGCCAGAACCAACTATGAATAATTTATTTCTAATCATTTTAACAATAATACTCTCTGGCTTAATTGCCTTCCAACTAGCAATTTACATCTCAAAATTTGCGTCTAAAAACATTCATAAAATAAAATACTCAAAACTATCTTCCATAATTCTAATAATTTTATTAGCAATAGTATTTATTTTTTCAGATTTTACTCTTAAAGGAAAAATTATTTCTTTATTAGTTTTTTTCATCTCTACTTCGCTTGGGATTTTTACTATTCTTTCAGGAGTAAGAAGAATGCATTTAATGGGGTGTTTGTTGGTGCCTACAATTTTGTTTTATCTCATTTAGTTTAAAACTTTTTTTTGGTTTAGTAAAATTTATTGGTAAGAAAACTCTATTATTTACTACTCTTATTTGAAACGAATCGTAGAGAAGACTTAAATATAGATTTTTAGTGTTTTGTTTATGAAAAGAATCGCTATAGTATTAATCTCACTTTTAATAGTATCTATATTCTTAACTCCATTTATCTTAGCTGATGATGAAAAAATCCTTTTAGTAAAACATTGGAAGTTCTTAATAATATTCTTGCACAATTAAAAATTATAGCAGAAAAAAATGAAACTATAATTATAGAGCCAAATATTACAGTAGAACCTCCACAAGTTATTGTTAATCCTGAAATTATCATTGAAGGAAGAAATGAAATGGCTAAAAGTGGAAATATTATACTTAGAGAAAGAGTAGAAATTTTTGCTCCAGATGGATCACAAAGAAATGTAAGAATTGATAAACCTTTTTATGTAGCTCTTCCAAACGGTAGCTGTAATATTACTTTATCAACAGATTGCACAAATTGTGAAGTGAGTCAAGCAAAAATAGATAATGAGTTTTATATGATAAAAATAAAACCGAACCTTAGAGAACATTATAATCACAGGTATCTCGCTTATAATTGCAGATAATCATCTCTGTCAACATCTATAGTTTTATAATAATGGATACTCTTCTTATAAGTTATAAGGATTAATAAAACTACTTCCTCACAAACTCTACATTTTCTAAACCCCTAAATTCTCTTCGCCGTCTATTTCATTTAAAAATAATCGATTAATTTCGCCTTCTAAAAACAGATGAAATTTATATCACCCACTATAATAAGATTTTATTACTAACCATTTTTCTCTTTTATTCCCGATATAGCGGTTTTCACAACTCTCGTTTTTGATGTTTTTTGGGGTTTAAATTTTCATTGAATCATCTTCTCATTTATTTTCTTTAAATTGAATAGAATTGTTTTTTGTAAATTCGAAAGGAGCTTTTTGTCTTCTCTAACTCTTGCTCCCTTAGTATAACCAAGATATTCGTCCAATAATCCAAAGGGAATGTCCAAAATTGGGATGTCCTTTAACTGCAACAAATGAAATGTAATTAATCTCGTTGTTCTGCTATTTCCATCTTCAAATGGATGAATATGCTGAAATTCATTATGAAAGTAAACTGCAAAATTCAATATTTCTTTTAGAGAGACTTTTTTTTTAATGAAATCATTATATTTTTTAATTAATTCCTCAAGTTCTTTTTCAATATCCTTAGCTCTAGTAATTTTAAAACTAGGATTTCTTGAGATATGAACTTCAATTTTCCTTATTTTTCCTGCAACATCTGAATTATGCTGCATTGCCAAAAAATGATAATCTAAAATCGTCTGTAATGTCAAGGGATTTTTATTATAACTATCTTTCAACATTTGTAAAAGAGCTTTCTGATAGTTTTTTACTTCATCTATATCTTCACTTTTTAAATTAGCAGGGATTACCTTATCTTTTAGTATTCTCTTTGTTTCATTAAGCGTTATTGGATTTCCTTCTAAGGTTAAACTATGATGAATAAAAGAAACCTCAAACTCGCTAATAAGTCGTTGATATTTAGATTCGTTTTCTCTTTTTAATTTTCTAAACTTAATAAGTTCTTTTTCAATCTCTTCCAGATAGCTTATTGTATCTTCAGTAATAACTCTATGTTTATATCCGAAGTAAACCAAAAGATTATTCAACAAAACATTATAAAAAACCTTGGCCCTAAGGGGCTTCTCTGAGATTATAAGAAGCAGTCCATTTTTATATAAAATATCAAGATATTTCCTAAGAGTAACCGCATGTAGATTAACATTTCTTGAAGTTATCTCTTTTTTCTGCAAAGCACTGCTGACAAACCGAGCAAACCTCGGATTTAATAGATCATTGTAATTTATATCATTACACAAACAATGATGAATTATTTGATAAAGGAGATTTGAATTTTCTGTCTTTTTGGCCTGAAATCCATAGCCAGTTTTTGTTAAAAGTCCTTCTTGTGTTAATTCTGTAAGAAGGCGATGAATATTATCATATTCACTTTCATTCTTCTTGAATTTTTTAGTTACTTCTATTGGTTTTATGGGGTGCCGGTTTGTATAAGTAGCTTCAAACACGTCGTATTTGGTTACCATAACATACGCACTCTTTTGATCTTTAAAAAGCTTTCTATTTTACACTATTTATCGGGAAAAGTACTATAAACAATGAATTATAACACAAAACAGCTTGTTTTATAGTTAATTCTCTTAACTTCAGTAAAATCGCTCATTTTCCCATTTTGAAATCTATGTTAAATCTAAAACCACCCATAAATACTCCCCTATTTTCCAATACATCAAAAATCTTTTATGGATTTTTGATCAAAAAAAAATAAACAAATTAAAACCATTGATTTATATTTTGTTGTTTTTCTGTATCCTTTCCAAAAATACTTTCAATATATCTTTTAGTCAATTCTAAATCTTGTTTGATATAATCAGATACTTCGTAATTTCTTGTTAGCTCTAAAGCCGGCTCTAAATACTTGACAATACTTCCATAAGCAATTGTAAAAATTAATCTTCCATTACACTTACATTTTCCATTTAAAGGGGGCCTTCTGTAAATTTCATTACAAGTACTGCACCTAAAATTTTGCTGACTAAATTTTCTTAAATTACCTTTCAAGTCTCTCATAAAATGCCTGTCAATTATTAACCTTGCAACATCTCCTTGATAAACACCTCTTAGCTTACTGCATAATTCCATTTGCGCTCTAACTTTTTCTTGCATTGTAGGAAGAATTTTATAAGAACTGCAACTAACTCCATCATTAAAATCTTCGGTGTTATGAGTGAACCCAATATTCACATAAGGATCGCCTCTATTAATTCTTTGTTTAACTGTCTCAATTTCAACTTTGCTTGAATGTAATCCTTGTTCTGCTTTTTCATATAACTCTAAAGGGTAACTTTCAACTAATTCAAAATCTAAGATTTGGTCATCTACTTCTTTTGCAGAGATTCTTCCGTTTAAAACCAATGGCGCGTCTTGAGTTGCTCCTCTGTGAGAAGGCAAAAAAGCTTTTGAAAAGTTTATTAAAACATCTAATAATAACATTAATGCAGCCTCATCTCCATCACAATCGCGCCTAATAGCGGCGTGCAAATAAGGACTTGCCAATAATCCCTGAACTTTTGTAAACCCAATAATTCTACATATAACCCCTGCACAATTATGGGGAGCCATACAAACTCCGAGCCGTCCAACTAAATCCTCTCTTTTTTCAATATTAAAAAAACTTTCTAATCTATAAAATTTAACTAGCAACTCATCTAAATATTTTGAAATATTAATAAACACACTATCGCCCCTTTCATCTCCCGACTCATCATTACAAGGAATAAGGATATCATGTGGCTTTAATTCTAAAATTTGATTTTCATTCAAAAGCTCGTTGCCCTTATAATCATTAGTATAACCTAATTTTTTTAATTTATCAACATTTACTCCAATCTCTTTAGGTTTAAAATGTGTTAAAGGGATCTCTGTCATATCATATCTAACTGTTCCATCTTTATTGACATGTAATCCATACTTTGCTCTTAAAATCCCTTTTACTAAATTCTCCAAATCATGATTTTCAGAACTAGTCCCTCTAACTCCTTTTATTAATGAAGGCATTTCTGTTTTTAAAAATCCTAATCTATCTCTTGCTTTCTCAAAATAGTATTTTATGTCTAAATTCATGGTTCTAAAACTATTTTTAATGCCATGAATATTGCACTCTCCATTTAATTCTCTTGAACATATTCTACAAAAATATTTTTTTTCGGTTTTTTCATTACAAATTTCGCATTTTCTATATATGCAAATTTTATTGCAGTTATTGCAATAATAAAATGGAAACTCTCCATAGACCTTTCCAACTTCAGCCGCCTCATTAACACTTCTTAATCTTCCTCCTTCGCTTCCAACAGGGAAAAGAACATTCGGACTACCTATTAGTTTTCTTAGTTTTGCTTTTTCTGGCCTCCCCATCCTTGATCCAATAAATTCTCCTGCTTTATCTTTTATCTTAAATTTAGAAATATCATTAATCATTCCTAAAATTATTTGCCCCTCTTTTTTTCTCGTGTTTTCTTCACCGTTCCTTTCATTTTTTTCTTCGTTCAACTTTTTATTTTCTCCAGAACTATCTTCATTATAAATTTCTTCATGTTTTTTAAATTTATAATTAATATTTAATTCGCCATTATAATTTATATCAAATCCCAAATTTACTAATAAGGACAAGGTTTCCTGTTGTTCCAAAATAACATTCTCAATCCCAATATTATGCTCAACCCCAAGAAGTTCTAGTGCCCTCTTTCCTACATTAAACCTCTCTTTTTCAGAACTATTATAAGGAAATAATAATTTGCCTTCGTTAATTCTTGCGTTTTGAAACCAGTCAACAAATCCCAAAAACTGCTCATAACTTAACTGGGTCCAGTAATAAATATATTTTGGGTGTAGCGGAATGTTAAACTTTTCGCTTAAACTTATTGCTTCGCTTAAACTAATGTTTAAATTTTTAATGCTAGCCTTTTTCTCTAATTCTAAATCCCACCATTCTTCGCAGTAACCAGGTTTAATCAAAATAGAATTCCTGTTAATAACATCTCCTAAAGGAAATAAAATATCGCCCAAATAAATTATTTCTTCTATTTCATTATATAGATTTTTTGCTTCCTCATAGCTATTTAATTTTTTAACGTTTCCGTTTTTAAGTTTAACGATGGGCCCATCGATTTTATCACAAGAAGTAACAATACATCCTTTGGTTGGTTTTTCGACTTTTAATTGAGTTCCTATCGCTATAAAACTATTTGTTACTGCCATTGTAGCTGGATGGATACTAACTGCTGAAAAACCAGATGCTCTGCTTCTTCCATATCTAAATCTAAACCCCTTTCCAGGATGGCCAAAAACAGGTCTTCCTGCAACTAAATCTTTAAGATAAATTGGGCTTAACTCTGTTTTGCCCTCTTTTCTTTTTTCATGTAAGATAACATAATCTTCTAACCACTCCCAGTCCCTAATTACTAAACCATTTTTCCGTAAATTTCTTAAAATCCTTAATCCTTTTGAAGCTTTTTGCGCCAATCCTTCAGCTAGAATTAAACATAAACCACCCCTTATAAAATTAGTTTCTATTCTTGGCAAATCTTTATAGTTTGAAACTTCTTTTTTTTCTGTAGGATCTCCGCAAATTTGAATTGGTAAATTTTTTGTAATAAAATAAATCTCTTCTTCTGTCGGTAGATATTGCAAATTAGTGACTCTTTCATGATAATCATAAATCTCAGTGATCATTCTTTTACATTCTAGCTCAACGGGATCGTATTTTACATATCCAAACAACTGCCTAATATAATCTATTAAAATTAAAACAACGCATCCTGCAGTAGTTCCAGCACTTCTAATTGGTCCTGAAAAATAAGCTTTTAAATAAGTTTCTCCAATCCGAGTTTTTCCTGTCTTTATTCCAGTATAACCCTCCAGTGGACTTGAAACAACCCCTAAAGTAGTATAAGCAAAACCGACTCTAATTCCAGCGTCAATTGCTTCTAGCTGGTTTTCAAATTTACAAAATTTCTCTTTTGCGATTTCCTCTGCAATTTTAAAACTAACTATATTGTCTAACGATCCATATTCTTTTTCTAGCTCAAGAATCCTATTTACAATTTCTTCTTTATCTAATTGAGGATAAATTGTGGCAATTAATTTAACAACTTTTGAGGCCATTGTTAGTGCTAATGGAACTTCAACCTCATCTGCAGGATCCAAACTCTTTGCTCTCGCTCTTCTTGCTATTTCATAGTTTTTTTCTATTTCTCTACCTAACTCTTGAAAATACTCCTCACTTTCTGGACATAATTTTTCCATGTTTTATTTTTTCCTTATTTTTATTATCAACTTTATTATTATGCTTGGAATAGTTCCATAAAATAAAGTACATAGCTCTCCTTGCGTTCATTAACAATTATTAATTATTTATTATCTATTTGTTAGTTTATTTATTTCAATATTTCCTTTAACTCATTAAAATCATCATCTGTTAAATCCTTAAATACATCCTTCTCATAAATCATACTTTTTTTATATAACTCATATTCAGATTCTCTAGGAATAACATGAAAATGTAAATGATTAACTTTATATTTACTTTCTTTTAAAAATGGATGATAGTTTTGTCTTATATCAACTCCAGAAACTCCTAACTTCTCTAACAACAATTTCTCAACACCTTTAACTTCTTTAATTAATTCAAAGAGATCTCTATCAGAGACTTCTAAAATATTTCCATAATGTTCTTTAGGAATAACTAAACTATGTCCTTTTAATAAATAAGGATTACTCAAAATAGTAATAGTGTTTTCGGTTTCTCTAATTAATTTATCCAAACTATAATTACAAAAAACGCAGTTTTCTAATTTATTTTCCATTTTTAATTTCCTCAATCCACTCCAAAATTTCATTCCAGTTATAAACTCTACTAATTTCATTTAACTTTCTTTCACTCTGATTCCAGGGTTTATCTAATAAGAAAACCTTTGTTTTTGTTCTAGCGCAATCTAATGCATATTCAATATTATCTTCTACTAAAAAGTCTAGTCTAAGATTCTTACAAATTTCTAATTTTCTTTTTCTCTCTCCTGACCTACTCAATTCATTTGTAAAAATAATCTTAGAAAATTTATTATGAAAGTGTTGATCTATCCATTGGTTTGTTTTATTAATAATATCATTGGGTCTGGAAGTAACAACAAAAAGTTCGCTAAACTTCTTTAATTCTTCAACAGTATTTCTAGAACCAAAAACAACAGGGAGTTCTTTAAAATAACTGGTTTTATAAAAGCTAGATACAATATTGATAGCTTCTTCTCTAGTTCCTCCTATCAACTTCCAAAAACCAAAATCTTTAACATCATTAAAATGAAAATTAGTATTATAAGTATCATTATAATAATTTAAAAATCCAAAAACATACTCTGATAAACATTCATCCAAATCAATTCCTATATTCAATTTGCTCTCCAGTCTCCTACAAATTGAAGAGACAAAATAATTTTATTGTTTTGGATTTTCATTTTCTATTTTTTATCAAAATTTACCGCTTCTTCATTAACCACGCCCAAATCAACAGGCTCTTCAATACTTCCTTCTTCCCATTTGACATTACTAACTTCTCTAACTTCAACAACCCCCTCGATAATCTCTTTATCTTTATTATCAAAACTTACTTCATCTCCACTAAAATCCAAAATCCTTACCTGTCCTGTTTTTAAGTTTAAAATAGGAACCTTGCATGGATCTGGAACATTTCCCATTTTTTCTTCAAAGGCGGTCATTGACTGCCAACAAGAATTACTTATTATTAATACATTATTATAGCTGTCGATATCAGTTCTATGTAAATC
>JBBSYY010000017.1:0-2110 GCA_038044985.1 Nanobdellota archaeon | reverse complement strand
GCCTCTATTGCGACGGGGATCCCTCCCTCAGGAATTCCGCGCTCGGGGTATTTGCGAGTGTGCCGAAGGCACACGCGCCTTGAAAATAGGAGAAATGAAAATGAAAACACAAACATTACAAGAAGAAATAAACTATAAGGAAATTGAACAAAAACTAATTGAACAAAAAAATAAAATTGGATTAGTTGGAGGCAGTTTAAAGTTAAAAGTGTATGATGAAGCTGAACAAAATGTTTCCGCACATATAACTCCTGAAGGATGGAATATAGAAATTTCAGTAAAAAATGGGTTTAATCCTTTGAGAGATAGAAGACAAAAATCATTTGCAAGAAAAAAGAAAATTGAAAATGGGTTAGAAGTATTATTAACTCATGTTGGAGTTTTACATGAATCATGTCATTGGGAGCTTCCTATAAATTCTAAAAAAGGATGCCCTTATGATATTTATTGGCACGATAAAATCCTAGAGGCAGTAAAGCAATCACTCCCCGAGAATAAGAAACAATATTCTTCTTATGTTGCTAATGCATTTGAAGATTTAATTATTAATCCAAGATGCAAGGAGTTTAATGAAGATTTTTCAGGACAAGTTTTATTTTGGGACTGGCAGGGCCTTCATTGCAAGCAAGAAGGAAAAGAGCATTACACTTCTTTTTATGAAGCTTTTGTAAAACTTAACATGCATTTATTTGGAGATAATGTTGACAAAAGTTTATTAAAAAGACATTATTCAAATGATAGAAAAATTGATGATGTTGTTAAAAAAACCTTAGATAATTTGCAATTAAAACCAATAAATGAAAAACAACGTACAGATTATTTATTTGTAAAAGAAAACTGGACTAGAATGGCATCTATGTTTACCAAAAAACTGGCTGATTTATTGGATGAAGTTCCAATAGAAAGATTATCAGCATTCTCATCCGATGGAGGTGAGGGGGAAAAACAAGAAGCTCAAACAGGAAATGGAATTGAACAAAAAATGCCAACAAGTGAGGGGAAAGAAGAAATTGCGTTTGGAAGATATTCAAACAACGAAAAGCCATCAAAAAATATAACAAATTATGAGCAGTTGGATCCTTTATACAAAAGATTAGCAAGGCCAATTTCGGTTAATGTTGAAGCAATTACTAAACAGCAAGCTTTCCAGATTTCTCCACTAACTTATAGAGCATTTGATGAAGAAAAAGATGAAATATCTAAAATAAAAGTTTCAAAATTATTTCTTGGAAGAGATGGGTTGTCTTTTGCTTATGAAAAAGAGCCGTTAACTATCAATGAAAGATTTAAGCAACAAAGAAAAAGCTTTCCTGATTTTAAACTAGTTGTTTTAGATAATTCTGGAAGCATGAAACAAGCTCCAGATAATTCTAATAATATTGGAAAAACTTCCTTTATACCTTGGGGAGACAATAGTAAATACCATTATGCTCTATTAGGTTTTTATGGAATAGAAAATTTCTTGCAAAGACAGGGTATAGCACAATACATAAATCATGGATTATCATTATTTTCAAACACAACAAAATTTGGAGAGTCTAATTTTTTCAAATTAGATGAGCTAAGAAAAAAAGCACTTTCTCCTGAATGGGGAGGAACAAAATTAGACGCTAAAGTTTTAACAACTGCACTGAAAGGAAGAGAAAGTTTTGTATTATCAATTTCAGATGGAGAAATAGAAAACTGGAGCTCTGAAAGAGATTCTTTTAAAGAGCTGGCAAAAGATAATTACTATGCCCATATTCAAATCGGAAATAAAGATAACAAAACAGATTTTACTAATGATCTGGAATCTTGGAAAGTTCCTGTTATGTATGTAACATCTGGACAAGAATTATCTAAATTAATGGTAAATATAACAAAAGATACATATAAGAGGTTTACAAGGCAATAATCAAAACAAACAACAACAAATAATAAAAATGATAAACAAATTAATAATAAACGGGCGGAGAGTAGAAGAAGCTCAGCTTCAAAAATAAATCAACATTATAAATAAACAAATTAAAACTAAACACAAAAAATGCAAAACGAAAATTTAGAAAATCATCCAAGAAGAATAAAAATCCCTGAAAAATTCATGGGAAAGCCTATAAAAGGAGCTATGGCG
>JBBSYY010000016.1:0-7444 GCA_038044985.1 Nanobdellota archaeon | reverse complement strand
ATGAGAAAAACAGTTGTTGATGGAAGCAACACTTCTGGTTTTCAAAGAACTGTATTAATAGCCAGTAATGGATGGGTTGATACAGAACATGGAAGAGTAAGAATAGATAATATCAGTCTGGAAGAAGATGCTGCTAGAATCATTGGAAAAGAAAACAACAAAAAATTTTTTAGATTGGATAGATTAGGAATTCCACTAGTTGAAATAGGGACCGCTCCTGATATTAAAAATGCAGAGCAGTGTAAAGAAGTTGCACTTTATATAGGAGATATATTAAGAAGTTGCAAGGTTAAAAGAGGAATAGGCACAATTAGGCAGGATATAAATATAAGCATTAAAAACCATCCAAGAGTTGAGATTAAGGGTTTTCAGGATGTTAAAATGTTTGTTCCTGTTATTAATAATGAAATTAAGAGGCAAGAAGAAAATTTAAATAATTTAAAATTAAAACCAAAAAAATTAATATCACAAAAATTAGTAGGTGAAGTAAGAAATGCTTTAGATAATGGAGAAACAGGATTTTTAAGACCAATGCCAGGAGCTGCTAGAATGTATCCTGAAACCGATTTACCTTTACTAAAAATAACAAGAGAATTAATTAATGAAGCTAAAAGAACTCTTCCTAAATTAAGACAAGAAATCAGAAAAGAATTATCTAGAACTGGATTAAAAGAACACGAAGTAAAAATTTTATTGAAACAGGATAAATTAGAAGATTTTGAGTTTTTGTTAGAAATAATTAATGAGCCAAGATTTATATTTAAGATTTTAATAGAAATTCCTAAAGAGATATCCGCTAAGGAGAATAAACCACTTTCTAAAATTGAGAATATTCTAACTATTGATGTTATTGAAAGCATTATTAATTATGTTAAAAATGGGAAAATTTCTAAAGATAATATTAAACAGACAATGGAAGAGATTGTAAAAGGAAAGAGTTTTGAAGAAGCAGTTAAGATAGAAAAAGTTGATTTAAATGAGTTGGAAACTGAAATTGTAAAATTAGTTAAAGAAAAGCCAAGATTAAGTATTAATGCCTATATGGGATTAGTAATGGAAAGGTTTAAAGGAAAAATTTCTGGGAAAGAGGCCAGTGAGATTTTGAAAAAATTAACAAGTAAATAATTATAAAATGAGAGTAATAAATGATTTAAGTAAGGATATTAATATTTTATTTCCTCTTGATGACATTGTTAGGATTAGCGCGTCTAGATTTGAAGATGCTAATTCACATGAAGATGTATTAAAAATTATTTCTAATTTAAAACAAATATCTGCTACTATTATTAAAACAGAAGTTGGATTATATGACAAAAGGTCAGAAGGTATACATAGCTATGAGATATATTTATCTGATAGCAGCTGTTGGAATATTCCAATTTGGTAATTTTTTATTAAAATCCAAACACTTATAAATTCTTAAAAAGTTAGTTTAATATACGCAAAAGAGGTTTTATCATATTTAGAATTTTTACGACTAAGGAATTTGATGAGGGTTATGCCAAGCTAGATACTTCTGAACAGCAAAGAGTAAATAGTATTTTTAGACAGTTAAAAGAACAAGGAGATAAGGTAGGAAAACCACTTGGAGTTTCAATATTCAAAGAAAAGAGGCTGAATGGAAAAAGACTATATTTCATAGTTTATAGTAATTTATCTGTTATTTTAGCTGTAGCAATTAGTGACAAAAAAGCTCAACAAGTTACAATTAATAGAATCTTAGCAGATATAGCAGAATATCAAGTATATGTGTTTGAGAAATTAAAAGAAAAAGGATTAATTTAATTTTCTTTCCACTCTTTTATTCTTCCATGTTTAATATCTTCTAAGCTTTTTCTTATTTTAGCAACTAGTTCTTCATCTACTCTCGATGCTTCTTTCATTCTTTCATATTCTCTCTTTGATATAGTTACTGTTTCCATAGTTAAGACAATTTTTTATGGCTTATATATTTTTCTATTTAAAGATAGTTAGTAACAATATTTATAAATTAACAAAATTTGATTAATAGAGGATCAAAAAATGGAAAGAACATATATTGAACAGGCATTCAAAAAAGATGGCGAGATTAAAGTTTATGGTTGGGTTCATGACACGAGAGATTTGGGAAAAATAAGGTTTCTTATTTTAAGAGACATAACTGGAAGAGTTCAAATAACAGGAGTTAAAAATGAAGTTAGGAAAGAAATTTTTGATTTGATGAATTCTATTTCTAGAGAAAGTGTAATTAGAGTAAAAGGTAAGCTTAAGAAAAGTAAACAGGCTCCTGGTGGCAAGGAGATTGTGCCTGAAAAGATTGAGATAATGGCAATGGCAGAGCATTCATTGCCTATAGATGTTTCTGATCACTCAAAGACAGAACTACCTAAAAGATTAGATTATAGATTTTTAGATTTACATAGAGAAAAAATTCAGGCTATTTTTAAAATACAATCAACAATTTCTAGTTCATTTAGAGAGCACTTTTTAAATAAAGGATTTATTGAATTTCAACCGCCATCAATAATTTCAAGTGCAAGTGAAGGAGGAACTGCATTATTTTCAACCCAATATTTTGAAAAAAAAGCTTTTCTTGCTCAAAGTCCCCAATTATATAAACAAATGGCAGCATGTTCAATGGAAAAAGTTTTTACAATAACTCCTGTCTGGAGAGCTGAAAAACATAATACTATTAGGCATCTAAATGAATGTAGGCAGATGGATATTGAAATGGCTTTTGCAGATCAAATGGCTGTAATGAAAAAAGTTGAAGATGTTGTTAAATATATTGTTGAGCAGATTATTAAAAAAAATGATAAAGAATTAAAAATTTTAGGAGTAACGCTAAAAGTTCCAAAAGTAAAATACATTAGTTATGAAGAGACAATTAAACTTCTTAACGTTAAATTTGGAGAAGATTTAACTCCTGAAAATGAGAGAGAGTTAGAAAGAAAATTTCCAGATACAATTGTTTTTGTTCATTCATGGCCAGCCGTCATAAAACCTTTTTATATAATGCCTAAATCTCAGGACCCGGATGCAAAATTAAGCGAGGGATTCGACGCTATTTATAAAGGAGTTGAGATAACTTCTGGAGGTCAGAGAATTCATATTCCAAAATTATTAGAAAAAAGACTAAAAGCTAAAGGATTAAATCCTAAAGATTTTAAACATTATATTGACAGTTTTAGGCATGGGGCTCCTATGCATGGTGGATGGAGTATTGGCTTAGAAAGATTAACCCAGGCTTTGCTCAGTTTAGATAATATAAGAGAAGCCTGCATGTTTCCAAGAGATAGAGATAGACTGACACCATGAATTAAATTAATTAAATCTAAAAATTCTCTAAAACAAATGAAAAAAGAGTTGGTAGCAATATTTACATTAATTTTTATTGTAATTTTCGTTTCGATAATTTCAGCTTATGTTCAATTATCCTGTTCTGATAACAGCAAGCTAATATCAGACCAAAACGAAATAACAATAGGAAATTATCGCATAATAAATGAACTTGGCTTAGGTGTCACTAAAACAAGTGAAAGTGTCTTTTATAAAAAAATAACAGCAGACTTACTCTTAGATACAAAAAAGACAACGCTATTAAATAAGTCATCGGAAAATTCATCTTCATTAGAAACCATATCTTTGTTAAGCGGAGATTACACAATAACTCTTGTAAAAACAAACAGCACAACAGCAACTATTACTGTAGGAGGAGAAACTGTAAGTATTTCAAAATTAGAAACAAAGACAGCGAAAGATATTTTTGTAATGCTTACAGATATAACCCCAGAAAATGACAACCTAATAATTAAATTAATTATAGGAGCAAAACAACTTTTTCTCTCAAATGAAAAATCTGCAGAAAAAATAATTATTGGGAATAAAACCTATGTTGTGGAATTGAGTTCTGCATCAGAAACAAATGCATTAATAAAAGTAAGCAAATGTGCTTCTAGTGAGATAAATCTTACTTTTATAAGCGAGACAGAACAAAAATCAAATCAAACAGCAAATCTAACAACGAGCAAACAAACTGAAGAAGAAAGAGTAAAAGAAGAGAACGAACGATTAAACGCAAGTACCAAACAAATCACTGTTGCAGAATTTAATGCAAGAAAAAAACTGAATATAAGCGGAAATGAAACCATAGAAAAAAGTGAAGAGAAACAAAGATTTTTTTCAAAGATATGGAATTGGGTGAAAAGGTTGTTTGGATTTAAGTATAAGGCAAAGGAATCTAATAATTCCTCAAATATGACAAATGACTCAATAAATTGAAAAAATTGTTATTTCAGTTCTATAAAGTCTACTTTTATTATCTATATGTTAATAGCTGATTTCACACTCACTTAATATTATTAATAGTATGCATTAATTTTATATTCTTGATAATCCTCATTTAACTAACTTATTTCACTTTAAGTTTATAGAACTATTTTTCAACAAATTTTAAATACTGATTTTTATTGTATTTATGATGGATCAAAATAAAGTTAAGATAGAAGCCAAAAAAATTCTTGATAGATTTGCAAAAGCTCTTGAAAAAGTTAAAACAAAAGAAACTGAATTTTATGTTGATAGAGAGGAATTTGAAAGAGCTGAAATTAAAGGCAAATCTGAAGATTTTAAGTCAGAGTTACTTAAAAATGCGCCGCAAAAAGACAGCTATTTTGTAATTGCTGAAAAAGGTAAATGGAAGTGAAAAATGAGATCATTATCTGATCTAAGCGTCGGAGAGTTACTTAAAAGGAAAGAAAATATTAAAAAAGGTCTAGATATATCTTTGAAAAATTTAATCGAATTTGTGGACAATATAGGGGAGTCCTTCTTTTACTTAAAAGACCAGGAAAATTTATCTAAATTAGAGGGCAGTTATACTATGCGCAAAAATAAAATTTACAAAATAAATCAACACCTTCCTTTTAATTATAGGCTTAATATGTCAGAATATGATAAAATCTATGAAAAATTGATAGATAAAATTAGTGATAAAAATTCTGCTTACATAAAGAGAGAATGTGATAAAATAAGAAAAAATAACATTGAAGAGAAATCTAAATCAGCTGGAAGTGGAAAAAATGAATCAACTAGAAAATACCGTTTAGTTAGAAACTATATATCTCAAGGTTCTTCTGGTCTAGAAAGTGGGGATTATAGAAACTTATATTAATAAAAACTATAAAATAATCAAATTAAAATGTTAAAGGAAAAACTAATAAACATTAGAGAAGGCAAATTAACTGCAGAAGAAAATATAAGGAATTTTTTTTCTAAAATCAGGAAAAATAATCCAGAATTGAATGCTATACTGCATTTAAATGAAAATGCATTTGAACAAGCTAGGGAAATTGACGAGAAAATTAAAAAAGGAGAGAAAGTTGGAAAATTAGCAGGGTTAGGATTAGTTGTTAAATCTAATATTAATGTTAAAGGGTTAGTTTGTAACTGTGCTTCAAAAACCCTTGAAAATTATAGTTCTGTTTTTAATGCCACGGTTATTGAAAAACTTTTGAAAGAAGATGTTGTTATAATAGGAATGGCAAATATGGACGAATTTGCTTGCGGTAGTAGTGGAGAAACAAGTGCGTTTGGAGGTTGTAAAAATCCAAAGTCTTTAGACAGGATTTCGGGAGGTTCTTCTTCAGGTTCAGCAGCCGCAGTTGCTGCTGGATTTTGCGATTTTTCTTTAGGAAGTGATACAGGAGGAAGTATTAGAAATCCCGCGAGCCATTGTGGTGTTACAGGATTTAAACCAAGTTATGGCAGTGTAAGTAGATATGGTTTAATAGATTTAGGAATGAGTTTGGATCAGATAGGTCCTTTGGGAAATAGTGTTAATGATTGTAAGATTATTTTTGATATTATTAAAGGTAAGGATGATAAAGATGCAGTTAGCAGAGATTTTGATAATAAAAATAAATTCAGTAAATTAAAAATTGGTATTCTGAAAATGAAAGCTGATGATAGAATTTGGGAAAAAATAATGGAAAGAGTAGAGAAAATTTGTAATAATAAAGGATATAAAAAAGAAAATTTTGAGCTGGATTATGTTGATCTAGGAGTTCAAACCTATTTTCCTATAGTTTATGTTGAATTTTTTTCTGGAACTAGAAAGTTTGATGGCAGAAAGTATGGTTATAAAATTGAAGATGTTTGCGGTGAAGAGGTTTTAAGAAGAATTTTAGGAGGACAAGAAATTAGCAAGCAAGAATTTTCAGGAAAATATTACAGAAAAGCTTTAGCTTCTAAAAAAACTATTGAAAAAGAGTTTGAAAAAGCATTTAAAAAATTCGATATCATTGTTATGCCTACTGTTCCTAAATTACCTCATAAATTAGGAGAAGAAATTTCAGTAGAGGATATGTATAACTATGATGCTCTTACTGTTCTTGCCAATTTAGCTGAAATTCCTGCTATTAGCATTCCTTCTGGAAATATTAATGGAATTCCTGTGGGATTGCAATTAATGGCGTGGAAATGTAAGGATGATATGTTATTAGAAATTGCTAAAGAGTTTGAGAAATAGTTCTTTAGATTTTTTTACTTTTGTTTCTTTTTTTAGTATAATAATATATTAATACACATATTATTAATAAGATTAATGATAATGGAAATTTATTTTTTTCCAAGTTTCTTAAAATTTTTATTCGCAAAGGACTTTTTACAATTACAATAAAAGTTTCTGAGAAATATTGTTTGTTATTGGCAAGCACATCAAGAGTAAGGTTATAGGATTTAGAAATAGTTTCTTTTTTTGGTTTTCCGACCATTTCAAATTCTGCAGTTCCGTTTTCTATTGTAGGAATCAGGTAATCAGTAAAATTAAAACCAGAAGAGGCGATTCTAAATAAAACATTTTTATCTATTTCACTTCTGTATCTTATTTTTATTGGTAGTTCAGACTCTTCTTCTATGCTTGAAGGGGATATTATAACAAGGGATAGAAGTTTGATTGCAACATCTCCGCCAATTTTTAAAGTCGGCATTGTAAATTCACCTGGAAATTCACCTGGAAATGGTTTTTGAAAACTTTCATTTGCACCCTTTATATCAACTATAATAGTTCCTTGCCGATCTGCAGCATCTGTCAGACCTATTAGTAATAAGAATATTAAAATGATAAATATTTTTTTCATGTTTTAAAAAAGATTGTTGTATTTATAAATGTTTTTTTCGATGACTTGTTTTATTATTGGCAACATAAAAATTAGACGAGACGAATTTCTGTTCTTTATAAGTTAGCTACTCTTACTTTGACAAGCTCTTACTACTTAACAACTAGTAATTCTTTAATTCCCGGTTAATTAAAAATCCACCAAAAGCTTTTTAAATAGAAAAGTTCTATATTTTTATATCTAGTGAAAAAAAGTGGTAGAGAAAGTTAAAGGAAAAAGTTTGAGAAAAGGTATTACACTTAATACAATTTTTTTAATTATTATTTTAACAATTATTTTATCTTTTG
>JBBSYY010000015.1:0-3286 GCA_038044985.1 Nanobdellota archaeon | reverse complement strand
TTATTAATACCTCAGATATGATAATTGATAATTGAATTTTTTATTTTTTAGACACGCCCATTTAGTAAGATATTTAAACATCTTTGTTTTATTTTATCTATAAAGGGTTTGAAAAAAGGGTTGTTCTACTTAATGGTATATCAAGATATAGAAAAAAGAGAGGTGATATCTAGTCCTTATTATTATAAAAGTTATAGAAGCGGAAATTCTGTAAAAAGAATTTATATTGGTGGAAAAAAAGAGTTTCAAGAATATTTAAGGAATAAAAGAAAGGTAGAACAACCCTTAAAATCCTTAAAAAAGAGAACGATGGCAATTATTAGTATTTTGCTGTTGTTCTCTTTAATTATTTTATTCCTTGCTTTTAATGAGGAATTTAAGGTTCCAATTAATGAGAAAAGTTTTTATTTGTTAAACTTACTGGAAAAGCCATTCGCTGGTTCTGTTACAGTAGAAATTTCTGATGAAAGTATAAAATTCGACAAATCGATACTAGAAATTAAAAACTCGCCAGTTTTTAACAACAGCAGTTCTAAAAATAAAAGAATGGACTTTGATGTTGAAGGAGGATTAAGGCTTTACTTTGATTTACTTAATTACAGCGAGTTTGTAGAAGAAACTGGAGAAGCTTTAGTCGATTCTGGTTTAGTTAAGAAGGAAGAGATTTTAGGGTCTAATGAAATAATAAATGATGAAACTAATAATAGTAAGGGAAACACAAAAAGTGAAGATACAAAAAATGATGGCGAGAGTTCAGAAATTTCAGAAGCAAGTGATTTATTAACGGGAAGTGTGATAGATGAAAATCAAAACACGATTCAAGATGAGTTATCAATTAATAATATTAATGAAAGTGATGAACTAACAATCAACAATCTAAATATTAAAAAAGTTAAAGAAGGAATCGATTATTTAAATGAAGATAAAATCGATGAAATCTCAGAAAAAGCTGTAATTGAAGCAGAAAACTTCGACATTAAAATTGATGAGCAAGCCGCAAAAAAACAAAATGTTGACTATAAATGGGGTTATAAAGTTAAACTAAAAGATTTAAATTTTATTGCTAAAGTTGATGTTACTTCTGACAAAGAAATTTCAATTTTAAATAACTATGAGCTAAGAATCGGAAATAATTTTTTGAGTTTCCAAGATTTAATCAATGAAGGATATACTATTAGAATTGAAAAGCCGGCTTTAGAAATTGGAGTTGATAAGATTGTTGAGATAAATATTAGCATCAAAAACAAAACTATAATTGATGAAACTTTAACTAATAAAACGGTTGTTAAAGAAACAGAAAAAAATTTAACAATTATTAATGAAACAGAAAAAGAATTTATTGAAAACATTACTGAAAATCTAACAGAAGCTGAAAACTTAACTCAAGGAACTGAAGTTAACCTAAAAATAACAAATGAAACAATTAAACCTTTAGAAAATGAAACAGGAATTACTGGAGAGATTATTAAAGAAGTTGAGGAAAATAAAACTATAGAAGAAGTTGTAGAACAACCAAAATTAGTTGAATCAGTTAATGAAACTCAAGAAAAGCTTCAAGAAACTGTAGAACAACCAATTTCAGAACCTGAATTAATCGAATCTACTAAAAATACTTCTAGTAAAGTTGGAATTACGGGAAATGTAATCAGAGGAATTACAGCAAGAGTTATTGATAATTTCCAAGTTGAAGATTTAGAATATTCAAATACTGTTAGCATTTATATTGAAAGAGATTTTTCAAATACAGATTACAAGGTTGGAGATATTATTTATTTAGATCCAACATTAATTATAAAAATCTCAAAAGCAGAACATTTAGATTCTAACAGGAAATTCATTAAAGACATTTATGATTATGTTAAAGAAAGAGATAACAACTGGACTCTCGTTAATAATAACGAATATGTTAGAGTTACTTTTGAGCAAAACTTAACAAATAAAAGTGATATTACTATTTATGCAAGAAGTGCAGATAACAATTCTAGTATTGAAGTTTATAAGAAAGACGATAGTGAACTAATAACTAAATTTGAAAATGTTTTAGAAGATAAAGAATATAGGGTTCTACTTACGGGTCTTGAGGGGAGTGAAAAAGTCTTTGATTTAAAAGTTTTAGGAAGCATAGAGTTTGATTATATTGTTGATCCTGTTAATATCTCTTCTTTTTCAATTCAACCATCTGGAGAAACTTTAATACCCAGAAAATATCAAGGATTAGAAAAATATTTAATTTCTAGTAAAAATTGGACTTCTAATGGAACTGATTTTCATATTAATCTTACTATTAATAAAACTTCTATTGATTTTCTAAAAAATTTAACAATAACAATAGCTCAAAAGTGTTCAACATTAGAACCTTATTTAAAAGAAGATTATCCTAATTTTAGTTGTTTAAATATCAATAATGTAACTTTCTTATCTAACCAAATTATTAATTATACTAGAAAAGGAATAAAAGTTATAAAACAAGGAATAGATTTAGGATATATTAATATTACAAATAATACCGTTAATATAAAAATCCCTATTTCTATTTTAAATAATAATGATTTAATTCAATTAGGTGAAAATTCTTTGACTTATATTTATCAAAACATTTCAACAGTTAGATACGAGTATGACACTTTCCAGATAAACGCAACCTTAGAAAGATGTGATGAGAATAGAACTAATTGCGGAATAGGTTATCCTGATTTATTAATTGTTAATGCAAATACATTAAAATTTGGGGCAGTTGACCAAAATAGAACAAAGGATGAAAACTATCGTTATACTTGGCAATCTACATCTCCTATATTACCAGATAATGAAGGATATTATTTAGCAGGAAAAACAACTATTTCAGGAACTCATGTAAAAACTAGAACAGAAGAAAAAGTAAGAATTAAAACTAGTGATATTTGTTCAAATATTATTAATTCAAGTAATTCCTCTATAATAGCCTTTGCTCCTGACTGTACATTTAACAGTTATAATAAAGCCGTAGCTAACGCAACTCATTATTTTTTAGAAGTCTTGTTTAAAGCAAAATGGAATGCAACAACAAAAAACATAACTATCGACCCAGTATATCAGATTAATACTTTCTCAACTTCAGAAAGCATTAACACCAATGTAACACAAGAAAGCAATTTCTCTCATCTACAAATTAACACTGATGTAAGTCCATATAATAATCTGGTTTTGTATCTACCATTAGATGTTAATCATACTCTAGATAGTAATAATTATACTTATGATTACACAGCTAATAATAATGATGGAAAAGTAATTGGTGGAGCTCGTT
>JBBSYY010000014.1:0-3244 GCA_038044985.1 Nanobdellota archaeon | reverse complement strand
AATTACTTATTATTAATACATTATTATAGCTGTCGATATCAGTTCTATGTAAATCTCCTGTAGTAAGAATATCTGGAACATCTCTTATTAACATTGGGTCTTCTTTGCAAGGAATATAAATAGTTGCTCCATGACTAGGAGCCAAATGCCTTCTTAATAATAAATGCTTAACAACTTTAGCTGGAGTAGAGTGGGCATTTGCTAACCTCAACTCATCAATTTCGTTTATAATGCTGTGCATACTTGCTCCATGATACATTAAAACCTTAATCCCTTCCCTAATTTTATGATTTCCATTGATAATACAGCCTCCGTTTTCAATTTCAACAACAGCTGGATTACTGACTAAATACAAATTTTCAACTTCATATAAAGACTTTCCAAAATCATCTCCGACAGGGGGCTGTGGTTCTGCGACCCTGACTGCATCATGCTGCCCTGCACATTGAATAATATCAATATATTTAGGTACTTTTTTGTAGAACCCTGCTAATTTTTCATATTGTTCCCTAATATCTTTAATAGCCAAGTCTTTTTCCTGGCCTGGATAAACTCCAACTCCCTCTATAGAGTCTCCAATAACAAACAAATACTTAATTTTCGATAATTCTTCTTTTTGTTTTTCGTTTGCATTTTGTCCATTTAACCAATCTATAAATTTATTAAAATTATTTTCTAAAAAAGTTTTACTTCCAACATGTATATCGCTTATAAATAAAACATAAACTTCTTCCTTAGTCCTTTTTTTATCTTTTAAATAACAGTCTGGATAAAAAAAATCATTAACATATAAAAAATCCTTACTTCCAGAGCACTTAAATCCAATAACATCGTCTAACAAAATTTCTTTAGATTTTTCATAGATGTCATCTTTATTTTTAGTTATTAGCAATTTTGCCTTTCCAGTCAAATCTTCTACTTCTAATATAACATTTTTATTTTTAGTTATCTGTTTATTTGTAATAATTCCAATAATAGAAAAATCTCTATTTCCTGTTAGTTTATCAATTGAAATTAAATTATTTAACTCTGATTTTTCTTGTAATATTTTTTTCATTAGATTATATCTATTTCTAAAATGTTTGATAAAATCGCCAACCTCAATTTTTTGAGAAGTTGTTATAGGAGACGATAAAACCTTGACAAAGTTTTTCTTTTCTTTTTCTTTTAAAGTTGGTTCTTCGTTTTCCTTTTTATTTTCAAGGCTTGTCTCTTTTTTTATTTCTAAAGAGATGCTCAAATTAACAAAATATTTATCGACTAATTTTTTCTTTTCGTTGTCTAACTCAAATAAAAATGGCCGGATTTTTTCTAAGTTTTCATTAACCAGGGTTTTAGTTATAACTTTTTTCTTAGAAATAATTGCTATTTTGTTTATAAGCTCGCTAGCAATTTTATTGTCTCCAAATTCATTTAAAAAATCCAGCATTTCTTTATCTAACAAAAAACCCTTTTCAATAAAAACCTTTAAAATATTTTCTGGCATTTTTTCTTGATTAAATATTAGTTAAAGCCATTTTTTCGCAATTTTTTTAAATTAATTATTAATTAATAATTAATTGCCTGCTGCTTTTTAAATTAAATTATAGTTTAGTAATATTATCAATACAGGGCAATATAACCTGCATGGTTTATCAAAAACCAGTCGACTTTAAATCCACTTTCATCTGCTAATAATCTCTACCTTAAATCAGCTTATTAATGCTACAGCCCCAGACTCTCTTCTAAAATATCTCTAGACTTTTCTTTAACATTCTCTGGAATTGTTAGCTTTATTTCTCTCATTCTTCCATGTCTTCCTTTACTTATAACTCTGGAATTAATCAAACCTAACATATCTAAATCAGCGATAATATCGCCAACTCTCCTTTGAGTAAGACAGTCTACATGAACAGATCTACATAAATTCTCGTAATAGTCAAAAAGATCTCCAGTAAAAATATTATTCTTACTTTTATTATTCCTGCTTAATTCTATTATGGAGTATAAAACCAGCTGAAATTGTTTTGTGCCAGTTTCCACAACATCTAAAATCTTATCCTTCTCTATTTTATCGTTGGCTTGATCTATATGCTCTATTTTAATTTTACTTTCAGAATTTCTTTCTGCGATTTCTCCTGCAACTCTTAATAAATCTAAAGCTCTTCTGGCATCTCCATGTTCTCTAGCAGCATAAGCAGCGCATTTAGCTATAACCCCTTCATTAACAACTTTAATTTTAAAGGCAGCTTCAGCTCTTTTTCTTAGAATATCCTGCAACTGAATGGCATTGTATGGACGAAAAATAATTTCCTCTTCTGATAAACTACTTCTCACTCTAGGATCAAGCCCTTCCAGAAATCTTAGGTCATTACTAATGCCTACAATAATAATTTGTTTCTTATTTAACTCGGAATTTAATCTAGTTAAATTATACAAAAACTCATCATTAATTTTTTTAACAGCCTGGTCAATTTCATCTAAGATCAATATTAGTAATTTTCCTTCATTATTTTCTAAGATATCTAAAAACTTTAAATAAACCTGGTCTGTTGGAAGTCCTGTAGCAGGAACACTCCCACCCAATTTTTTTATTAGCTCTGCCAAAATCCTATATTCTGTATCAGCAACTTTCTTTAGTTTACAGTTTATGTATTCGACTCTTAAAATTTTAGTTTCACTTGCTCTTTTTGATAATTCATTTGCAACATGCTGAACGCTTAAAGTCTTGCCTGTTCCAGTAGCTCCATATATAAATAAATTGCTTGTTTTATTTCCCAATAAGCTGGGAGCTAAAACATTCGCTATATTTTCAATTTCTATGTCTCTATGAGGAACTGTTTCAGGGGTATAATTAGCTTGTAGTATCTGTTTATCTCTAAACAAATTTCTATTTTCTACAGAATCAAAAATTTTATCTAGTTTCATCCTCTTTTTTATTTCTTGTTAAACTTATTTTGATTAATTATCGATATTCTTTAGGTTTAGTTTTACTTTCTTAATTTAATTTTATTTTTCCATTATTTTTGTTTAAATTTTGTTTCTTCTCTAATTTTTATTTTAATTTTTAATTAAACTAAAGCATAATAACTATTCTTTATAAATCTGATTGTTCATTATAAAATAACACCTATGTTTCTTATAGAAAAAGTTTGGTTATTAACAAAATATCGTCGTTTTAACGTAATCCGAAAACTGCTAAATAAAAAAACAAAAGCAAACGACTGACACCATTATTTCTCATGGAAGTTATTATTAATAGCAT
>JBBSYY010000013.1:0-44333 GCA_038044985.1 Nanobdellota archaeon | reverse complement strand
GGAATTACTTCTGTTATAATTTCAACTGCATTTTCTAAAGCTTTTTCAACTTGCTCGTCAGTTAAAAAATACTCTATTCCTTTTCTATGACAATCTGTAGCTTCTTTAGCATTTTCCATTATTGGAGACCGTTTAGTTAAAAATGCTCCTTTATTTGGAACATAAATAATAGCTTCTCTTACCCAATTTCCGTTTATAGTAACCGGAGATTTATATCCCACTTGCATCCTCAACCTCGCATTTTCCTCTAAAGAAATAATTTCATAACCTTCTTTTTCTAAAGCTTCTTTTCCTTTATCAAATGGCGCTTCTACATAAGCTGATAAAAGCTCACCTGAAGTTACATCTTTTACAATTTTAATTTTTGTTTTTTCTATTATATCATCTATTGTTTTATATGCTGCATAACCACCTAAACCGACGGCCATACCACCAAATAATAATCCATTTAAGAAATTTCTTCTACTAAATCCTTTTTTAGATATTTCTTTAGTTATAATAGCTTCTTCTTTATAAGCTTTAAATTCTTTCTTAGACACATCATTAAGTTCTACTTTATGATTTTCTTCTGGATTAAGCCAGCTAAACTGTTCTCTATAAATCTTTTTTTGTGTTGGTTTCATTTTATTATTGATTATTTTATTTTTGGTAATTTATAAACTTATAGAGCTTGGGTTGGACTTTTTTGATTATGTCAGAAATTCTCAACAGTTTAAAACCACATCCTTTAGGATGTGTTTCGAATTTCTGAGCATCCAAAAATCCTAAAACAAACCACGCCTTTTAAGGTGTGGTAATACTCAAGGATTTTTTGATTTTATGAGTTAACATTTTTATCATCTTTGATTTATTAATTTATTTTGTTTTATTCTAGTAATTTCCAATTATTAAAGCTAGATCATTCTACTATTTGTATGCTCTAATTCTATACTACATTTTTATTAAGATCTTTCATTTATAAATCTTTATATATCATTTAATATACATTATGTAAAAGATGTTTTTAAGGTGGGGTAAAAAACTAGAAACATGTGCTAATAATAAAAAACTGAATTATTCAAAAACTTCTTCCTATCTATTTTTTATTAAATGGATCTTATTTTTTATTTAAACTTTCCATTATCTTTAAATTCATAGCAACATATTTAAATCTATTTTTTCAATTAATTCTAGTAAATATAATAAAAAATGTCAAAAGTAAGAATAAAACTAAAAAGCATGAAGATTGAAGATTTGAATAATCTCTGCTATCAAATAAAAGAAATAGCAAGCAAACTTGGAGTTCCAATAAGCGGACCCATACCTTTACCAACAAAAAGACTTAGAATAACTACAAGAAAATCTCCATGCGGAAACGGAACAGCTACTTTTGATAACTATGAAATGAGAATTCATTCAAGAATTATTGATATTTCCGCTGATGACCGAGTTTTGCATGCTATAATGAGGCTCTATATCCCAAGAAACATAAACATTAAGATAGAAATGAAGGATTAGAATTAGTTATTATTAATAACTAATAAAATTAGTTAGCAGAGATTTGGTTTAACGAATTATCTGAGTATATTAAGAGGTGTTTTGATGTTAAGATTTGAAGTTTACTACTCTTTTATCCCATAAATATTTCCGGTTCTCCTCAAATTTTCAATCATCTTTTTATTTTTTGGATTTTCTTTTTTCTGTAAAACTAGAACTTGCCTTGCTTTAAGAAAAGCGGTGCATAAATTGTTATTAAACTCACAGGCCTTGCACAAATTACACTCATATAAAATTTTTTCATAAAAACCGCTATTAAGCATTACTGCCTTTCCTCTTGGAGAATAATTTTCCTGCCTCATAATCCTAAAAACGCCACAATTTTCATTAACTACGCCTATTTTAACTGCTTTGTCAACAATTTCTCCTATCTCTTCTTTTAAATTATGCTCTTCAATTTTCATCTTTTATTAAACTTAGAGAAATATCCTACCAACTCTTACCTAAAGGTAGGATATTTCTCTAGCATCACAAAACCAATACAAACCAGCGCCTAAGGGCGTGGGTTAAAAACCAAAGGTTTTGTGATATTTTATGTTAATTGGATCATCAAGGTTTCTAACAATATATCCTTTAGATACTAACTTATTAATAATATCGTGCAATTCCTGATTAAAATAACTAGCCCCATATGAAGATACGAATTTTTCATTAATATGATGCCAATGTTTTAACTCATAATTAAACCCTAACCAGTGACCAGTACTATCAAGCAGCTCATTTACAATATGAACCTCTGCCTCTGAGATTCCTCTTTTCATGTTTCTCAATGTTTCAAGGATTTTCATCTCATTATCAGATAAACTAACCATTTTTATTTTCTTGTTCTTTTTTACTATCCTCTTTGTTGTCTAATTTATTAAACATAATCTTGTTTATTAGCTCTTTTTCATTTTCTGAAATAATAGCTTTCCTTCGAAGATTATCGCTAATTTTAACTTTTCCAGCCCCTGGTTCAGTTACTATTTCAAATTCCTTGTATTTAATAGCTGGTTCTTTCATAAGCTCTTCCTTCCTTTCAATCAATTCTTCATTTTTCTTTTCAATTTCTTTTTTTTCAATTTCCAGATCTTCTTTAGATTTTTCTAATTTTTCTTCTACAAATCCTTCTCTAGAATAATTGTCTTCCATTTTACCAGCATCTTCCTCTATGCTTCTTTCTTCTTTAACCTCATTATTAATTTCCTTTTTAAACCAATTTTTTTCTTTCGCTCCAGCTAGAAAGTCGATTAACTTACCTTGATTTAGTTTTCCATGTGGATCATATCTTGACTTTATTCTTTGTATTATTTTTTTCTGTATATTATCTAAAATATTTTTTCTTTTTATTCCAGTCCCATAACTTCCAGGCCTTCCACCCATTCTTTGAATCATTTTTAAAACATTTTGTTTATTAATGTCCTGCTCTATAAAAAAAAGATATATGCTGCCGCTAGATAAATCGCTAAAATAAAGGACTTTAAGCTCTTCCAAAAAAGAAACAAACCCTTTTATCTTATCAAAAAAGAATTTTACATCGTCTGTATCATAATATCCTTGAGCTGAAAGATAGTAATATTCTTTTTTTATGTTTTTTAGAATATTATTATAGTCTTCACCTTTAATTTTGCCTCTTTCAGAATTAAATCCTACAAAAAGGTGATATTTTTGAGAAAAACCCATTAATTTTGAAACAGATTTAGAGTAAAACCTCAACATAACAACATCTTCTTGTAATTTTAATCTTCTAGCAATTGACCAAATATCTTCAAGTGTTTCTGCCTGAAAAATAGAAGCGCTTCTTTTTTGTAAATAAATTGCTTTTAATCTAGCTTTTGTAATTATACCAGTTATACCTTCCATACCACATACATCTGATAAATCCGCTTTTCCTATTTTAACTACCTCCCCTTTCCCATTTACTAGCTCAATTTCTTCGATCCATTCTTTAATATTTCCATATCTTCCTAAGTAACCGTTAGAGTTCATAGCAATCATCCCTCCAATTGTTCTTTCTTCGTTTGAAAAAACTGGAAATTCAAAATCAACGGATTTTAGTTTTTCATTTAATTCTTTCATTGTAACTCCTGACTCTGCATAAACCTTGCCATTTTCAAAGCTTACTTTATTCATTTTTTTCATGTCAATTACAACAGAATTATTAGGAACACAGGAGCCAACAAAATTACTTCCGCTTCCTCTTGGAACAATATTCTGATTATTAAAAACAACTTTTTTAATTTCTTCTACATTTTCTGGAAAAACTACTTTCAATGCATTTCCAATTATCCTTGAGCCATCAGTATTATAACAAATTAATTCTTGGTTCATTTTTTATCTTTTCAGGATTTATTTAATTGGTAATATTAATTTAGTTCAGGATTTAAACTGTTCTTGCTTGATAAACTCTTCTTTTAGTTTTTCGGTCAATTTAGATGAAGTTTTAATTCCTAAAGCATTTCCTAAAACGTCTGAAAACTCTAAAATTTCTATTTCTTTTCCTTGCGGCATTAATTGAGAATTATTTTTTAATAAATCATAACTATCAAAACCAATAACTATCATTTTTTTTACATTTACTCTTTTCGCTTGCAAAATTTTCTCTTTTGCAATCTTATTCGCAAGCTCTTGGTTAATTCTCGGTAATCCTCCACAACTTCCACAACAAAAACTATTTTCTTTAGAATTATCCAATTCTTTTATTTCATAACCAAGAAGTCTTAGAATTTCTCTCGGTTCCTCATAAATATTACAATACCTTCCTAGATAACAATTATCATTATAAGTAACTATTTCTATTGCTTTATTTTTAATTAACCTACTATCTTTTAATTTTTCTAAAATTAATTTCCATAAATTTATAACTTTTATATTCCAGTCAGGCAAAAGCTCTGGATAATTTTGTAAAAACATTTTATAACAGTCTGGAGAATTTGTTATAATGCTATTAATTTTCTTTTCTTTAAAAACATCAAAATTTTTTCTAGCTAGCATTCTTGCCTCAATATCATAACCAGCTTCTAACGCTTCTAATCCGCAACAGTTCTGTTTATCTAAAATTCCGAAACTAATTCCTAATTTAGAAAAAATATTTTTATAGAGTTCAAATCCTTCTCTAAATTTGAAATAAGTTATACAACAAGGAAAATAAACAGTATTGCTTTTGCCAAAAATTGAAAATAGGCTCATTTTTTATAACCAGCTTTATTTATTAAATCTTGACTTAGTAAACAGGGCTGGTTTTAAAAAATATATATGCACTAATATATAGCTAAAAATATATAAAAAGTTTGAAAACTAAGTTGGGTTGGTGCTGTTATAAAAATCATTTCAAATTAAAAATATACTCTTTTAACCTTTTGTCAAAAGAAGTCGTGAAATGTTCTTGTAAATCTTTTGGTTTAACCCATTTTAATTCAATAAAATCTTCGCCAGCTTTTTCTTTTCCTCCAACAACTTCACACAAATAATAAATTAATAAGATTTTTTTATTTTCTTCCAGAACTCTTGAAAAAATAGCTCCTAGATTCTTAACTCTCAATCCCGTCCTTGCGTTTATTACTCTTTCTAAATCTCTCTCTAAATCTTTTCCATATTTAGGTCTTCCCCCTGGAAAACCCCATCTAAGATTTTTTATATGGGGGTCACCATCTCTTCTAGCAATTAAAATTTTTCTTGTTTTAGTATCAAAAATAATTCCTAAACTAACTACTAAAAAAATTCCTTTTTTCAGTTTATCTAACCCAATTTTTTTTTTGGTTGCCATCTTATCCTCTATAGAATAAAAATCTTTAAGTTTTGTTTAATCTAAAAAAAGCCTATTTAAAAACCTTTCTATATTTTTGTTTCGCTTATCAGAAAACTATTTTGAAGATAAACTATATCCAAATTGTATGAAACTGAATTGCATGAAAATTAGATATATCGTCAAAAAAATTACTAGTCCTTTATTCATCAAATTATATTAATTTAGAGGTTATTATGTCTATTACCTAATTATTAAAAATAAAACATACAAAACTTAATAAACTCCTTTTCTTTTTATCGTATAATAAAAGATGGTATTAAGAGTTAAAAGAAGAAATGATGGAGAATATTTCTTTTTTGTAGTTGGTGAGCTAAAAAAAGGGGATTATATTGGAATAAAAAAAGAGTATATTGGAATAAGTAGTCAAGGATATTATGCAATAGATTGCATTGAAGCTCCTAAAGAGATAATTATTTTAAAAAATGAGTCTGTTGAAGAATATGGTGGTTTGAATAGCGTTATTGAGCAAATAAAATGCGAAACTTTTGAATTTAAAAACTATGGGTTTATAAACCAAAAAGCCAGAAAATAATTAAAATCCAAAAGGTAATAAACAATCCAGATAAAATAATAAATCTATTAAACAAACAAGTATGATGAGTAGCATAAATATTAGGGTGACTTACGCAAGGCAAGAAAGCCATAGCTTATTAAATTATCAATACTGAATAAACTACAAAACAATAAAAATGGAAAAAGACATTGGGAAAATCAGAAAAAACGAGAATACTGATATTGCTATTAGAATAGATGATTTTGGAGGAAGAATTGGTTTAACAATTAGAGAATTTACAAGTTCTGATAGATATACTGGATTTACGAAATCAGGAACAAGAATTCCTGCAGAATCTTTTTCTGAATTTAAGGAATTAATTAATTCTATTGATGAATCTGAATTAAGATCAATGCATGAATCTGCTAAAAAATCTCAGCCACAAAGATCGTTTAATGAAAACAATTTCCAGAAGAAAATAATAAATCAAAAATCAAAAAATCTAGAAAAGTCTAGCTTATCAGAAGAAAATTTTGAGGAAAAAGAAGAAATTGAAGAAGAGGTTTTTTGAGATATTAATAATCACCAGGAGATTTACTCAAACTTTGGTTATACTGACTGAAATTTAACTTTTGAAAAATAAAATTTAAATACTATCAGTTATTGATTATAAAAAATGCGAAAAATAAAAAAATACTCTTTAATCAGTTTAATTGAGAATTCTGAAGAAAGATACCTTATTAAAGACCCATTTGAAAATTTGCTTGAAGATATTATTAATAAAAATATCAAAAATAATAATGAGATTTGGGAAGACTTGGAGGATTTTATAGAAAGTAATTTAATAAAATATAGTAAATTTCACTCTAAAAATAAGAATATAAATCAAAAAAGCAAAGCAAGAGTTATTTATGTTTCTCCTCAAGAACTGCCTTCTGGAGTTGGATGGAAAGTTCTTGGACAGTATGATCCTTCGACTCATACTATATATCTCGCTAATAATTTATCTCCAAACGATGAAAGATTTGTTTATTACCATGAAGAAGCTCACTCTTTAGGGATTATGAGTGAAAGTCAGGCTGATGATTATGCAGCATCAAAAACAGGTTATAATTTAAGAAACAGCTATGGAATGGCTGCTTGATTTTTTCTTACCCGCTAATCTAAAAAAGATTAACTTTAAAAAATAATTATTCTTAGGTTGATAATATAAACCTATACAACTAGTATAAACACTAAGAAGCTGGCTTAAGATAAACTCAATAACTTAAACCATTATTGTTAAGATATAAATTAATAAAACTCATAATTACTGAAACCAACTAATAAAATGGACCCTAAAAATTACGACCCACAAAAAACAGAATCTAAAATCTTAGGGTTTTGGAAGATTAATAAAATTTATAAATTTAATCCAAAGAGGGGCAAGATTTATAGTATAGATACTCCTCCACCAACCG
Source organism: Nanobdellota archaeon (assembly GCA_038044985.1). Lineage (GTDB taxonomy): Archaea > Nanobdellota > Nanobdellia > Pacearchaeales > GW2011-AR1 > ARS1285. The sequence goes on along the minus strand of JBBSYY010000013.1, from coordinate 37,057 downwards.
TCTCTGGAAAAATGCATATAGGACACGCTTTTTCTTACTCTCAACAAGACTTTATAGCACGTTATAGAAGAATGAAAGAAAATGTATTTTATCCTTTTGGAACAGACGATAATGGCCTCCCTACTGAAAGACTAATTGAACGACTTAAAAATGTTAAAAGCAAAGAAATGTCAAGAAATGAATTCGTAAAATTATGTCTTGAAACCATAAAAGAAATAACCCCTGATTTTATACAAGATTGGAAGAATTTAGGGATAAGCTGCGACTATAATCTTTATTATTCAACAATTGACAAAAATTCAATCAAGCTATCTCAAAAATCCTTTCTAGAATTATATAAGAAGAAGTTTATTTATAAAAAAGAATTTCCAACATTATGGTGTCCTGAATGCCAGACGGCAATTGCACAAGCAGAATTAGAAGATAAAAAACAAGAAAGTTTGTTCTCAACCATTAAATTTAAAGTTAATAATGAAGATTTATTAATAGCGACAACAAGACCAGAACTACTTCCTGCTTGCGTAGCAGTTTTTATTAATCCCAGAGATGAAAGATATAAACATTTTATTGGAAAAAAAGCAACAGTCCCTTTATTTAACTATAAGGTTCCAATAATAGATGACTCTAGTGCAGATATTAAAAAAGGAACAGGAGTTTTAATGATATGTTCTTATGGAGATAAATATGACGTTGATGCAATTAATAGGCATAAATTACCGCCAAAAATATTATTGGATAAAGATGGAAAACTAAATATAAAAGAATATGGAAGACTAAAAATTAAAGAAGCTCGAAATAGAGTTTTAGAAGATTTAAGAGATTCTGGATTGGTTGCAGAACAAAAAATAATAATCAATAATATAAATGTCCATGATAAATGTGGAACTGAAATTGAATTTATTCCAACAGAACAATGGTTTATTAAAATTTTAGATAAAAAAAATAAATTAATTAATCAAAGCAAAAAAATTGATTGGTATCCTAGTTACATGTTTAAAAGATATGAAAATTGGGTTAAAGGAATAGAATGGGATTGGAGTATTTCAAGGGATAGACATTTTGGAGTTCCTATTCCTGTTTGGGAATGCAAATCTTGTAATAAAATTATTTTGCCTAATGAAAACGAACTCCCTGTTGACCCATTAGAAATAAAAAAACCCTGTCCAAAATGCAATCAACAAGCAAAACCTGAAGAAAAAGTTTTAGATACCTGGGCTACCTCTTCTTTAACGCCACAAATTGCAATTAAAATAGCAAGCTCATTATTAAAAAATAATAAAACAGCAAAAATAGAAATTCCATATTCATTAAGACCACAAGCTCATGACTTAATAAGAACTTGGGCATTTTACACGATAGTTAAATCATTATATCATGAAAATAAGATTCCATGGAATAATATAATGGTCTCTGGATTTGTTACTCTTGAAGGCAAAAAAATGAGTAAAAGCAAAGGCAATGTTATTGAGCCTCAAGAAATTTTCAAAGAATACGGAGCAGATGCTTTAAGATTCTGGGCAGCCAGCTCTAAGCCAGGAGAAGATTTAGATTATAATGAAAAAGACCTTATATCAGGAAAAAAGTTTATTACAAAAATATGGAATGCAAATAGATTTATGTTTATGAATTTAAGAGACTACAAACATAATACAAAGAGCAAAGAGCAAAGAGCAAAAATTAAATTAGAAGTAATTGACAGATTATTTCTAATTAAATTAAATAACTTAATTAAAAACTGCACAAATAGTTTTGAAAAGTATGATTATTCAAAGGCAAAAACAGAAATAGAAAAATTCTTCTGGGATTTTTGTGATAATTATTTAGAGATAGTTAAAAAAAGAATTTATAACAAAACAGGATATAAAAAATTGTCGGCTCAATATACTCTTTACAAAAGCTTATTGACAATTCTTAAACTTATTGCTCCAATAATGCCATTTATAACAGAAGAGATTTATCAAAACTATTTTAAAAAAACAGAAAAGGAAAAAAGCATACATTTAACAAAATGGCCCATTTCAGAAAAAATTGTGGAAAAAACAGAAATCTTGGATTTATTTTTAGATATTTTAACTAAAGTTAGGCAGGAAAAATCAACTGCCAAAAAACCAATGAACTCTGAAATAGTTTTAACATTACCTAAATCAGAAAAAAATAAAATAAAACCCCTATCAGAAGATTTAAAAGATGTTACAAACACTAAAGAAATAAAAGAAGGTGGGTTTGGAGTTGAGTTTGTATAGGCTTTGTAAATTAAGTCGCCTTTTTGACTGACTTTTTTTACAGAAAGCGAGAAAGAAAAAGAATTAAGAACTTTCAACAATCGCTATTTATTTTCAAAATTTTCTTTAATATATCTCCCACAAAATGTAAATCAGTTGAGGGGTCTAATATAACTTTTAAGGATATAATAATAAGTAAACCCAAGATTAAAAGAATCAATATCTTATCAAAGAAAGTTTCTCCTAAATCTCAAACAAGAATAAATGACGCAATAATTGCTCCAGTAAATAAAGATATTGCAATTTGTTACCTCGGTTTATTTTCCATTCAACACTTTTCAATAATTTCTTTTTCTGTGATTCCGTAGAGATTATAAACTAATTTATTAATATATTCATCAGCATTATAAATTTGTTCCTTTAATCTTAACAATCCTATTTTTGAATTTTTTCTTTTAAATAAGAATTAATATATTCTCTTGATAAAGCTTTTAGATCCGGCAGGCTTAAATTTTTATTCTTTTCTTCTTCATGAATCTGGTACAATGTATCATAAAATTTTTTATCTTCATCTTCTTTAGAGACTAAAAACAAGCCTTTAGCGATTAAATAACCATCTATATAACCCATTAAATTCTGTTCTTTTAATAATGCCTCCATTTGACTCAAAGCGTTTCTAGAATGTAATGTTCTATATCGATTATCCAAATTAAATGAATATCCTTCTTCCATCAACAATACTAATTAAAAGTATTTAAAAAGATTTATTTACTATAATATATTGATTAACAAAATGGACGAAAAACAGAAATTAGAACTTGAAGAGTTTATTGAAAGAATGAAGTCTTATAAAGCGAGACATACAGAACTTATCACTGTTTTAGTTCCAAAAGGATTTGATATTAACTTGATAACTCGTCAATTAGAATCAGAAAAATCAACTGCCGCTAATATAAAATCAACAGCAACAAGAAAAAATGTTCAGGAAGCGTTAGAATCGTTGATTAGAATAACAAAAAGTATGAAACATACTTCAAAAAATGGGGTGGCTTTATTTGCTGGAAATATTTCTAGGGTTGAAGGTCAAAATGAATTTATTGCAGAAGCTTTTGAACCTCCAGAAGAGCTTAATGCAAGGCTTTACAGATGTGATCAGACTTTTGTTTTAGATCCATTAGAAGAAATACTAGAAGTTAAAGAAGTCTATGGATTGATTGTTGTAGAAAGAAATGAAGCAACGCTTGGATTGTTAATAGGGAAAAAAATAAAAGTGCTTCGTAAACTTGAAAGTTATATTCCAGGAAAAACTAATAAGGGAGGACAATCCGCTGCACGCTATGCAAGAATAAGAGAAGGGCTTGCTAAGGAATTCTTTAGAAAAATTGCAGATACAGCGAAAAAAGAATTTTTTGACTTAAAAGGATTAAAAGGTATTTTGGTTGGTGGTCCAGGTCCAACAAAAGAGGATTTTTTAAAAGATGGGAACTTAGTAACTATTTTACAAGAAAAAGTTTTGGCTGTTAAAGATATAGGTTATGCTGATGAACATGGTTTAGAATTATTAATAGAATGTTCACAGGATGTTTTAGCAGACCAAGAAATTACTCGTGAAAAAAAAATCTTAGAAAAATTTTTCAATATGTTGGGAAAAGAGCCTGATAAAGCAAACTATGGCAGAAAAAATGTTGAAAAAGCTCTTGATGTCGGAGCAGTAGACACATTATTTCTATCTAAAAAACTGAAGAAACCTGAAATTAAAGAGCTTGAAAAAAAAGCTGAAAAAACCTCTGCTAAAATAGAATTAGTTTCAACAGATACTGAAGAAGGATTGCAGTTTTTTAACTTGAGCGGCATTGGAGCTATATTAAGATTTAAAATATATTAACTTCTTAATTATAATGTGAAAACTTAGTAAGAGACATTACTAACGCTCTAAAATTAACTTAAATTAACCGAAAAATTAAGCGTCTGCATATTTTTTTAACTTCTTAGTATACTGTAAAATATCACTTTCGGATTAAAAGGAAAAGTTTTTAAATAGTAGTAATACTTATTTTAATATGGCAAGTGTAATAGAAGACATAGGAAAAGAGACTAATTTATGGGAAAACCTTGATGATTTTTTAGAATCATGTATAATGGGAAGATTGCATAGAAAACAGAGAGAGCCCCCAAAAGATGATGAAGAATTTCTTAAAGAAGATACTGCCAAACAGATTGATAAATTTTTTTTATATGGTGCTGCTCAAACACTTGAAAATTTTATTGGTTGGTGGGAATACTATATACCAATTAATCATTGGGTTGGAATAACTGGCTCATGGAGAACAATCAATCAAAGAGTTGTAGATGACGTAACAGAAATTGTAAGATATATTACATCTAATGGCTTTGGAATTTTAACTGGGGGGGCACTAGGAGTTGACTATATTGCAACAGAAATAGTATTAAGAGAACAGGAGAACCCAAAACAATACTTAAAAATAGCTCTGCCAATTAATAGAAGTGATTACTTAAAACATTTTATGAATAGTTCTTTAAGTTCTAGAATACATACTTCACAAATGGAAGCAATTGCAAAACAAATAGTTTATATTAATAAAAATTTCCCAGAGATTATATTTGATGCTTCCTGTTTTGATCAAAATGAATTCCTAAAGCCTATAAATGAAAAATATAGAGAAGATTGTTATTCTTTTAGAAATAATTTGGTCGTATATGGCTGTGATGGATTAATGCCTTTTTTAGTTAATGAATCGAATGGGGTCAAGGACGCTATAAGAGGTGCAAAGTCTATGGGGAAACCAATATTTTACTCTGAAAATTTAAAATACTCTATAAAACAAGATAGTGATGAAGTTATAAGTGATTACTCTAAATTAAAAATCCCAAACCTTTCTGAAAAAAACAAGAAAACTAAAGAATCATTAACAATAATGAATTAAACTTTTTTAGATCTTTAAATAACAAAGGGATTTATCCCACTCACTAAAATACATAATTTTCTTATCTCAGAAATTCTCAACAGTTTAAAACCACATCCTTTAGGATGTGTTTCGAATTTCTGAGCATCCAAAAATCCTAAAACAAACCACGCCTTTTAAGGTGTGGTAATACTCAAGGACTTTTTGATTTTATTAATTATTAATTCTTTATTTATAGTTAATTTGTCTAGTTTGTTTATTGCCACAATTAGTCTATAACTTAAAACCCATAGTTTCTTGCTTGAGTTATAATCAGATCTGTTATACTGTTTATTTACAATATAAATTAGGAAACTTTAAATCCTCTTTATCATTATTTCTTTTATGACAATTACCTCAGAAACAGTAAGAGAGCTGGAAGAATCAAAAGAGATTGATAATTTAAAGAAGATAGAGGCAGCTTTGTTTTTATCTGCAAGATTTTTAAATTTACAAGAACTAGTTTTACTTACAGACATTAATCCTTTAATGACAAGAGAATTAATTGAAAAGCTAATTGAAAGATATAACAAAGAAGATTCTGCAATTCAGATTATTTCTAAAGAAAATATGTGGAAAATGGACGTTAAACCAGAATACGTTCATATGATTAACAAACTTGCGACAGGAACTTCAGAGTTTACAAAAGCAGAGCAAGAAACATTGGCAGTCATAGCTTATAAACAGCCGGTTAAACAATCTGTTGTTGTAAAAATAAGGGGCAATAAATCTTATGATCATATAAAAAATTTTATTGGTATTGGGTTAGTTAAAGCAAAAAAACTTGGGCATACGAAAGAACTTGCTCTAAGTGAGGATTTTTTTGATTATTTTCACCTTCAAAACATTAAGGATAATGTTTTGAATGGTCCAGATAATTCTGAACAAAGTGAAGAATTTTCAGACTTACAAGAAAAAGAAAATAATCAAGATGGTGTTGAACTATAATCAAGTTCAGAAAAAAACCAGGATGAAAAAAAAGAGGCTGATAAATAAATATCTATATCTTAATAAAGGATTAAAATAAAAAATCAGAGAGGCAATAAAATGACAGAATTCCTACCCTATGTTTATCTTGCATATATGTTTATTTCGCTATACATGCTAAGTTTTTTTCTAATACTTTATTTTAGAAATAAAAACAGGTTTTTTGATTATCCAAAACCTAAAAAAAATTACTCTGTAAGTTTCATTGTCCCAGCTTATAATGAAGAATCTACTGTTAAAGAAACTATAAAACATATTTTTGATATTGATTATGATATTAAAGAGGTAATAGTAATTAATGATTGCTCTACAGATAATACAAAGAAAATTGTTGAAAAACTATTAGAAAAATATTCTAATCTGAAATTGATTAATAATGAAAAAAATCTTGGAAAAGCTGGAGGGTTAAATAAAGGATGGAAAGTGGCAAATGGGGAACTAATAGCTGTTGTTGATGCTGATTCTTTCCCTCAAAAAGATTCTTTAAAAAAAATGGTCGGCTTCTTTGACGATGAAGATGTAGGAGCTGTAACATGTCCGGTTTTAGTAAGAAACAAAAATAAATTTTGGGAAAAATTACAAGCCATTGAATATATCGCAATTTCATTTGGACGAAAGCTATTAGAGTATGTCGATGCTATTTATGTTACTCCTGGGCCATTGGCTTTATACAGAAAAAAAGCTTTAGAAGATATTAATGGATTTGATAATGATAATTTGACAGAAGATATTGAGGCTACCTGGCATCTGGCTCATAATGGTTGGAAGAGAAAAATGAGTTTAGGTGCTAGTGTTACGAGCCAGGTTCCGAATAAAATAAATCTTTGGTGGAAGCAAAGAAGACGATGGAATGTAGGAGGATTGCAATGCATCAAAAAATATAAGAGGGTTATAGGAAAAAAAGGTATGTTAGGAGCTTTTATAATACCCTTTTTCATAATAAATTTGTTTTTAGGAGTGATAGGATTAAGTATTTTTTTTTATTTATTAACAACTAGGATTATTTCCAATTATTTATTGACAAAATATTCTATAATAGCTGACACTCCTTTAATAACTTTAGAAGAATTTTATATAACCCCAAGCATCTTAAATTATTTAGGAATTGTTTTATTTCTTTTTGGTTTATTGTTTGTATTATTTACCTTATCAATTTTAAATGAAAAAATAAAGAAAAAAGAAAACCTATTTAATATCCCCTTTTATTTAATATTCTACCTTATACTTTATCCATTTATAATGATAAACTCATTGTGGCATTTTGCAAAAAGAAAAAGGATTTGGAGGTAATTTTAATAGATGATCTGTAGTTAATTTAGTTAGTAATAAGGGCAATTAAACCTCTATTTATTGATTTGATCACATTACCAATATAATTATAAACTAATATTAATAATTAAATACAAATTAATAAAGATAGCCATTTGTCATGTAAAGCGAGTTATAATTAACCTGATAATAAGATTTAACAAATTAAAATAAATTACTAATTTATTAACTGAATATTCGCTAAATTAAAAAACTGAAAATGCTAGATTCACAAAAACACGTATTTTGGCAGGCGTTACTAGTAACTATTTTAATTTTTGGAATAGGAGTTTTTATTGGGGTTATTTTAGAAAATTGGAGGACTAATAAAATTAGTAACCTATATGAAAAATCAGAATTAGATTTATTAGATGTTAAACTGCAAACTGAAATTTATTCTATAGGAAATTTTAATTGTGATAAGGCTGTAAAAGAAAATATAGAATTTGCAGATAAAATTTTTGAAGAAGCAAAAATTCTTTATAGATATAAAAAAGCTAATAGACTTACTGAAAAAAATTTAGCTATTCAACATAAAAAATATGATCTTTTAAGAACAATGTTACTTATTAATTCAATAAAAATAAAAGAAAAATGCTCTAATTCTTATTATGAAGTAGTTTATTTTTATGTGCTTAATGATGCCAGTTATGATATAAAAGCAAAGCAAAATGTTTTCTCAAAACTTTTAAATGAACTAAAGAAAATTAAAGGAAAGGAAATTTTATTAATTCCAATAGCAGGGGATAATGAAATTTCTGCTGTAAAAATAATACTTGAAAAATATAATATTAATGAGAATGAACTTCCTATTATTTTAATTGATAGAAAAACAAAAATAACAGAAATACAGACTATTGATGAGTTATTGAGATATTTTTAGTGATAAAAAATTAAAAAATATGCTAACTAAAAATCTCTTAAGTTATAATATAGAACTATTTACGTAAACATACTAACTTGATCAAAATCTCCTAGAATTAATCTTCGGGCATCTTTTTTATCTATAGGAACTTGAATAAAAAATATATTTCCAAAAACTAATAACAATAAATCTGACCTATATACTTAAGTAAGATAAACCTTTTAAAATAGCTCTTATATTAAAAGTAACATGATAGAAATTTGTGAGAGATGCGGCGTAAGCGAAAATGAAGTCAGGATTTTAGATGCTATTCCCGATGGAAGAATAGCTAAATTTTGCGAAAGATGTGCTATAATAGAAAATATAACAATAATTAAAAAACCTAAGGCAAATCAGCTAAAAGAATCAGAAGTTGAAGGAATTTACGAAAGAATGCAAAGACTTTCTGGAGTAACATCTTTAAAAAAACTAGAAAAAAGAGATCTTGTTTTAAGGCAAGATAGATTAAAGGAACTAGAAATTAATCCTTTATTAGAACTGCCTGAAAAAAAGAATTTAAACTTAATCGAATATTTTCATTGGGAGATCATGAAAAATAGGAGAAGAAAAGGATTTACTCAACAACAGCTTGCTCGAGCAATAGGAGAATCAGAAACAGCTGTTCAGATGATAGAAAATGGAAAGCTCCCTGCAAATGCAGAACCTTTAATAAATAAATTAGAACAATTTCTTAGGGTTAGACTAAGAAAAGCTCCATACTATGAAACACGAGAAAGGCCAAAAGAACCAATTTTGTTAGATGTCAAGGGAAACAGAATCGATATAATACCAGAAGAAGAGGAAATGGTTTTTATAGAAGAACCTGTTGAAGAAACTGAAAAAGAAACTTCAGAAACAGAAACTATTCAGGGCGAAGTAGATGATTTTGAGATAGATAAATTTGATCCAAATAAAGTAACTATAGGATATTTGCAAAAACTTCATAAAAAAAGAGTCGAAGCAACCAAATCAGAGCAGATTGAAGAACAAAGAAAAATTGAAGAAAGAAAAAGAATTATCCTTGCCATGCGTGAAAAAGAGAGATTAAGACTGGAAGAAAAGAAAAAACAAGAGCTTTTAGAAAAACGAAAATCGGCACAAGAAAGGATGAGAATAATAGAAGAAAATAAAAAAAGATTAGAAGCTCTAAAAAAAAGAGAACATGAAGATATTGATAAACTTCTTGGCGGAAAAGAGTTAATTAAAAAATAACATTATTCTGAAAAAAAGGATTTTAAGAGAGGCTTAATTTGAAAAGATTAATAAATTAGATAATGAAACTAAAATTCAAAGAGATATATGATGAAAAGGTTGGATATAGATTACATGCTGAAGCAGTATCTGGTCCATATGTATTAAGCACTTTAAAATATCATAAAACCTTCGGTTTTAACCCACACCTAAATGTGTGGGTTTGTCAAACAAAAAGCATTTTACAAAATTAAAATTGGATAAAAAATGTTTTTTGTTTGCTGGTTTTGTGATGCCAAAGAGATATCCTACCTAAAGGCGAGCAAAAGCAATTTACAAATTTGTATAAAATAAAAATTGCTTTTGGGAGTAGGAGATTTCTTTGAGTTTAAAGATTTTATTCCTCTTTATTCTAAAGGTGCTAAAAATTATCAAGAAGTTTATGCTAATTTAAAAGAAGCGTTAAAATCTGCAATAGAAAATCAAGACCCGGTTACTGATGGAAAAATATATGTGGCACTTGAAATTTTAACGGCATCGACTTTGGAAAGAGAGGCCATAATAAATTCTAGGGGATTAATTCAACTTTATCTTTAAAACTAAACTTTTAAAAACCCTGTTTTTCTTGAGTTATTAGTAGATATTTATGATGCAATTGAAAATAAATATCAAGCAGGATTGCGAATAAAGAAAACCTTGGGTTGTTTTAGATTATGGAAATAAAAATTCTTAAAAAAGAAAAAAATGATTTAGAATTAAGCGTTGATAATCAAACGGTTGCAGAGATAGTTAGAGTTTACTTGAATAAAGATGATAGTGTAAAAATAGGGGCGTGGAAAAAAGAACACTATTCAAAGCCCTTAATATTAAAAGTTAAAACAGAAGGTAAAAGTGCAAAAAAGGCGTTACAAGACACTATTTCTAAAATCCAAAAAGATTTAGATAAATATAGAGAAGAGTTCAGAAAACCAAAATAATTTTCTGACCTGTATAAACACAAGTTTATCTAGTTTATGAAAGCGAGGTAGTTAAAATAGCGAGATTAGAGATTATCAGTTATTTTCTAAACAATTTTAATAATATTAAAACAATCAAAAAATCATAAAAAAACTGCAAAATCCAAGTAAGATAGTCTATAATTTTTACACTGCTTATTCCCAGTAAATCCTCAAAAATAAAATTTGGGGGAGAGACTAATAAATTAATTGTTTTAGCTCCAAATGTTTGACTTTCTAAAACAGGAATTAACTGCAAGATAAGTAATATATTTAAAATATAAACTATTATTGATAAGATAATTAATTTTTTTACAAATCTTCTGTTGTGCTTCGGTTGTTTTTGTAAATACATGTTTCTATTCAAGAATTGATTTTTAAGAGTTTTGCCTATTTATTTTTTCTCAATTTTATCTCTTTAAACCCTGTATATTTCCAAAGAACTTTGGGAATTTTAATACTATTTTTTGTCTGGAAGTTTTCTAAAATAGCAACCATTATTCTTGAAGTAGCTAAAGCGGTATTATTCAAAGTATGAATAGTTTTTCTATTGCCATGTTTATCTATTAGTTTAATATTTAATTTTCTAGCCTGATAATCAACGCAGTTGCTTAAACTCATAACCTCTCCATAATCTCTAATAGTTGGCCTGTAAACCTCTAAATCAGCGCTTCTATGTTTCCAGTCAGCAAGCATTCCTGAACACATTTCAACTACTCTATATGGCAATTGTAATAATTTTAAAATTTCCTCAGAGTTTTTTAATAGTTCATTGTAATATTTTTCAGAATCTTTTGGATTGCAAAAAATAAACTGTTCAATTTTATTAAATTGATGGGTTCTCCAAAGGCCTTTTTCATTTACCCCATGACTTCCAATTTCCTTTCTAAAACACATTGAATAAGAAAAATATTTTTTGGGAAGTTGATTTTCTGGAATCACGTCGTTTGAATGCATTGCTAAAAGTGATTGCTCTGCAGTTCCTATTAAATTTAAGTCTTCATCTTTGATAGAATAGACAGATTCCTCAATGGCTTTTTTATCCATTGAAGCATAAATTGTATGTTCATTTAGCATTAAAGGTGTTTCTATATACTCAAAGTTTTTTTTCTTCATAAAATCAATAGCAAATCTAATCAAAGCTTGATTCAACAAAGCTAGTTTATTTTTCAGATAGTAAAATCCTTTTCCAGAGACTACCCCAGACTTTTCAAAATCTCCCAAATCAAAACCTTCAATTAATTCAACATGATTTTTAATATTAAAGGTTCTTTTTTTTATCTTTCCGACTTTTTTTATTACTTTATTTTTAGTCTCGTCTTTTCCAATAGGAGTTTTCTTAGAGATAATATTTGGAATTACGAGTATTAATTCTTCAATTTCATTTTCCAACAAATCAGTTTTTTCTTCAGTTTTTTTAATTTGCTCTGGAATTTCTTTTGCTTGTTTTATTAGCTCATTGGCAAGTTTTTCATCTTTTGCTTTCTTAGCTTTATTAATCTCTTCAGAAATTTCATTTCTTGATTTTCTGAACTGGTCTAATTCATATTTTAATTTTCTCCACTCTTCGTCTTTTTTCCTAATTTGCTCAACTAAAACTAGCTTTTCATTCTGATACTTTTTTTTAATATTTTCTTTGACAAGCTTAGGATTTTCTCGAATTAGTTTTATGTCTAGCATGTTTTAAGTTTTCTTTATTAAGAGTAAAATCGCCTCATTTTTGTTAACAGATAAATTAATCGGATAACTATAATTTAGGTTACTTCTTGATATTCTTTCAGCTTTAATAAACTATAATTAATAAAATTTAGAGAATATTTAAATATTTGGTAGAGGTTAAGTTAAGTGTCCAACTTAATATTTGAGAACTAATAATCTTATTAATTGATTATTAATAAAAATATAATAACTGCGAAATAGCCGATCAGGAGGAGGCTTCTGAGCAGACAATCTTAAGGTAGCCGAGCGAAGCTAGGTTTATGAGTATTAAATTTGATATTGAATATCTCAAAACCCTGCGTTTTACCACATACTAAAGTATGTTGTTTGTTTGGGTTTTGAGATTCCCAAAAAATCCACTACAAATAAACCACTATCTAAAGATAGTGGATTTTTTTAGGATTAACATAACCATAAAATTATTATATCAATGATTTTATATATTCTAATAAATATTTGTTAATGAGGTATTTAATGAAAGAAAAATTATTAGCTATTGTTTTATTGTTCTTAATTATAGGAATTTTTTTTAGAACTACAATCTCAGAAGAAACCTCAAATTTTGGAGTTGGTGATGCTCCTAAAGTTTTCAGTTTAGACGACCCAAAAACTTGGTATCTAGACTGGAATAAGATAAAACAAGAACTTAAAGCCGATTCAGATAAAGTTAATGCGTTATGGTCCAAAGCATCTCTACAAAACAGGCAAAAAGCTATGGAGAACTTGATAGGACAAAAATACAGAATTAAGTTAGTTAATTTTGGGTCTTCTGAATTAAAATTTAATAATATTGATAATAAAATTGTTTTAACAAATGGAAGAACCTATTTAGATCCTGAAAACCTGCCTCCTAGTCTTCAAGAATTATCTTATGACGATAAAGAAGATTCTTTTATTTACAAGTTTAAAGAGTTTTTCGAAAAAGACGGAAAAAGGCTTCAAAAAACTATTACTCTAGCAATGAAAGACGGAACTTTAGATTATAAAGATGGATATTTAATAATAAAAGGGACAAATTGGCCTTCTGATGGATTGAAATGGAATATAGCAGGAAAGTTTACACAAGCAGCAGAAGGAATTAAACTTCAAGGCGATGCAAAAATTACTCTAGGCAGAATGGAGATAACTGCTGCTGAAAAAGATAAAGAGGGTTTTGCAATTTTTCTTCCAGGAGATAATGGAAATAATTATGTCAGAGGAAAAAACTTGGATGTCCTTATTAAAGATGAAAATGGGAATAAATTTGCAAGAGCTATAACTCCTGTTGATAAAATAACAGAGGTTTTTGTAGATAAACTAGGAAAAGGTCCAATTTTAAAAGATAATCAATATGTTGCATTTAACGAAAATGGCGAGAGTATAAAAATTGTTGGCGAGGATATAACAACTGAAGTTTTTAAATCTTTGAAAAAAATCGAGGTTAGCGGAGAAAGAAATTTTGTGAAAAACTCTGGAAATTTATATGAGTTTAAAAATGCTCAAACTTATGCAAATGAGGCAGCAAAAAAAGGAAATAAAATTGATATTGTGCAAAATGGGAATAATGTAAGATATGGCGATATTAAAGTTTTAGATAATGCTCTAATTTCTAAAAATGCTAGAGTGTTAATATCAAGAGAAACTAGAAAAATTGTTCCTAGCGAACAAATTGAATTTAAATATCTTCGTCCTACTAGAAAAAGTAATACAGGAATCAAAACATTAGATGATATTATGAGTCATGAATCTCCTGGGGATTCAAATCCTTATCCAGAGCTTACAACAAGAGCACATGAAACAACTCATGGCATTAATTCTTACATAAGAAACAAGATTGCTGGAGATGGCAATAAATATGGTGGATTTTATATTGGAGATGGAAAATACATTATTTTAAAAGAACCAAATATTTTAATGAGAGATATTAATAGTTATCTTCCTAGTGATTTTAAAATTGGGAAATATGACCTTTATATCAGACAAAATATTGAAAAAGTATCAGGAGCAAATTTTGCAAATCATTGGGATGAACCACTTTACATACTCAATGAAGCAACTGCCTATACAAACGGAGCGGAGGTAGGGATTGAAATGGCTAAAACTAGAAGATGGACTGGTAGTGGTCAAGACCTTGTCTCTGGCCCAATGGAATTCATTCCATATAATCTAGCATTAGGAATGGCAGTACAACAAAAAGATATTGGTTACTGGAATAGCCCTGAAGGAAGCAGGTTTAGAGGATTTTTAAGATTCCAGTTAGAAAGACAGATGAAGGTTTTTGATGAAGGAAAAGATATCAGTTATTTTAAAAATTTTCAAACACAGTATAATGTTCAGAATAATTTAAGAAACTCAAGAGGAGCAGAGAACATGAGGCAATTTTCAAGAGATACTTTTGGAAGTGACTGGACTCAAAGAGTTTTGGGGTTTTGATAACACAACTAATGATATCATTTATACAATTTAATATGTGGTTTCCTGGTATCTTATTAACTATTTATTAATATTAAAAAATAATTAGCGAGAAAAAGTGACGCGATTAGTCTACGAATTACAAATTATCAATTTTATTAACAAATAAAAACCTTAATCCCTACCTCTATCTTTACATTGACCGGCAATGGAATTCCAATTAATATTTTTAAACTATATAGGAAGTTTTGAAAAATCAATCTCAAATGGAAGATTAAGTTTTATATTCTAATTTCTGAAGGGGATAAAGATTGTATATTCTTTCCAGAAAGCGTTTTTCCTGCAACAATTATCTCTCTTGCGTAAATCCTCTTTTGAAACGGCGTATCAAATTTTCCTTCTAAAAAATCTTCATAGACAAATGGATAAATATTAGTTCCTCTCTTGTTTACAACCTGTATAATGTCGTTCCATGTAACAAGATGATTCTGTGAACAAAATAAACCGATTTCATAATCGCTTCTATCTAAGAAATCTGTTCTTGCTCTAGAACCATATAAAACTATGGAAACTGGATTAAATTCTTTATTTAATTTTTGTATTATTTCTTGGAGGTTCATTTTTTGTTAAGTTCTTTTTAAAAAAACAAAAATCACCTCTTAACTAGACTAAATTTTAAAATAAAAAATTAAGCCAACTGTCTTCTTATAGAATCAATATCATCTGCAATGTCTTCGCCTTTCTTAGTCAATTTTATTAATTTTATTCTGCCTTTTTTCTCAAAAACAACTAAGCCAAGAACTTCTAATGTTTGCAAGATCTTAACTGCATGAGAATAAGTACAATCAACTTCCTTCGCTAATAAAGAACCATATCTTGCTTTAGACACTTTCTTTAAAGCTACCAACATTAATGCCGGCTTTCTTCTAAAAAATATATCAAAATTATCTTTCATTGTATCTGAAGGGATTTTTAAAAAGTGTAATTTAAAATTACTTTTCAAAACTATATATTTAATGTTATACTTCTGTTTATAAAGATTTCTATTGAAAAAACTAACCAGCTAGTAGCAAATTTTAGTTGCTTTAATTTTGAGTAACAATTAATTTTTGTAATTTTTTTTATTAAAAATATTAATTATAACTCTGTTGACTCTGCCCAATTACCTATGATTATCAATAAGATCTATCATCAATAACTATTAATTATTAAAATCCTTATCATTTATAAGTTAATAAATTTGAAGCCATTGTCTTTTAACTTGACATAGCTCTAATTATAACCAACTGAACAAACTTTATAGCAAATTAAACTCTAAAAGCTTAATCGAACAAATAAATATTTGTTATTACCTTAAATCTACTCTATAATAAAAACATCTAAACAAAATGTTTAAAAATATTACTTTTTTGTTATTATCGCTTTAAATTTTTTTAAATAAGTTTTAATATGGATAAAAAAATAGGTGATGCGGAATTAAAAGAGAAGACTAAAAAGCTAAGTATAATAGAAGCTAGTTTTTTCAGTGTTCATGATGGTTTAGGTATCAGATGCATAACTCCTTTTGCGCTTGCAATTGGAAAAAACAATCCACATATTAATACATTTGTTGGGTTGCTAAGCTCTCTGCCTTCTTTAATTGGAAATTTATCCCAGATTTATACTACAAAATTAATGGAAAGATACAAAAGAAAAAAAATACTATTTATAGGAATTATTATACAATCTTTATTGTGGTTTGGAGTTATTTTTTCTGGGACTTTATTTTTTTTATTTAAACTTAACTCTTTTCTATCGTTAATTTTTTTAACCATATTTTATACCTTGCTTGTTTTAGCTGGAGCTTTTGTTGTTCCTGCATGGACCTCTTTGATGAAAGATATTGTTGTTCGTGGTAGAGGAGATTATTTTGGGAAAAGAAATATGATTGCAGGAATTATAGCAATTTTATCTTCTTTATTAGCAGGTTTATTATTAGATTCTTTAGAAGCTGATAAAATTTTTATTGGTTTTTTCATTTTGTTTTTTACAGCATTTGTATTTAGATTTATATCAGGAATTTTATCCCTATCACATTACGAGCCAAAAATAGAAATCAGAAAATCGGATTATTTTAGTTTTTTTGATTTTTTAAAAAGAGCTAGAAAAAGCAATTTTGCTAAGTTTAGTTTATTTATTTCCTTTCTTATGTTATCAGTATATATAGCCGGCCCGTTTTTTACAGTTTACATGTTAAAAAATCTTAATTTCAGCTACATAAAATGGACAGCAATAGTTATTATTGGGTCTGGATCTACTTTATTTTTTATGCCACTATGGGGAAAGTTTGCAGATAAATATGGAAGCATAAAAACTTTAAAAATTACAGGATTTTTAATTCCCCTAATTCCTTTAATCTGGATGCTGACTTATTTTTTTGATCCTTTATCTTCTATGTTATTTTTATTTTTATGTAGCCTTGAATTTTTCTCCGGATTTTTATGGGCAGGATTTAATCTTTCTTATTCAAATTTCATTTATGACGCTGTTACAAGAGAAAAAACTAGTTTATGCTCTGCTTATTTTAACGTGCTTCAAGGAGCAGGAATTTTTATAGGAGCATTAGTTGGAGGACTACTGCTTTCTGCTAATTTTAAGTTGTTGGGGCTTAGCGCTTTTTTATCCCTCTTTTTTTTATCTGCTTTAATGAGATTTTTTAGCTATGCTATAATGATGCCTAAAATAAAAGAAATCAGAGAGGTTCAAGAGTTTAGATTAAAAAAATCATTGAATATAACCATGGATAGCTTAAATAAGTTTAATGGATTTTTTAATAATAACCATAAAAATTAATCTTTTATCAAAATTTTGCCATAAATTCAATATTTTAATCCTAAAAAAATCCACTATCTTTAGATAGTGGTTTATTTGTAGTGGATTTTTTGGGAATGTCAAGAACAAAGTTCTTGATCACTATCAGAATTTTCAATTCTGAAGTCTCAAAACCCAAACAAACCACATACTTTAGTATGTGGTAAAACGCAGGGTTTTGTGATTTTTATCAAATGCCTATTTATTACATTGGTATTAATTATTACTTTTAGATTAACTTTATTTTAGCAAATAAATTCCTGGTTAGTTAACTCTCAAAGATAAAAATTATCAAAATTAGAGGTTATCTGCTTTTTTCAACCTCTACTTTCATGCAATGATTTTCAATAGGACATTGGCTACAAAATGGCGAGACAGGAACGCAAATTTTTTTTCCGTGAAGCATAAATAAAGCATTTGCCTCTTTAAGAAAATCTTCATTTAAATTTTCCACTAAAAATTTTTCTACTTCTTCCGGCTTTTTTGTATTGCTCCATCCTAATCTATTTGAAATTCTAATTGTATTTGAATCAACAGGAATAAATGACTTATTAAATGCAAAATTCAAAACAACATTTGCAGTTTTATTTCCAATCCCTTTAATACTTAACAAATCTAGTTTATTGTTAGGAACTTCGCCATTAAATCTCTCTAAAATTTCTTTAGAAACTGATTTTAAAGTAGAGGCTTTAACCTTTCTATATCTTGCTAAATACAAAATTTTCTCTAATTCTTGGGTATTCATATTAAGAATATCGTTAAAAGAATTTACTTTTGAGAACAGCTCGTTTAAAATTTTTTCGGTAACTTCGTCTTTAATGTTAATACTAACTAAACATCCAATCAATATTTTAAACGGGTCTTTTTCTTCACGCATTCTGTTTAAAGTAGTTTTTCTCTCATGATTAAAACGATTTTTAAGAAGATTCATTATTTCTGATATTTTGGTTTTCATTTTTTGTTCAAAGATATTTATATCTCCAACTAAAATAACAATTGATTATTTCGTCAAATTATTTAATCCTAAAAAAATCCACTATCTTTAGATAGTGGTTTATTTGTAGTGGATTTTTTGGGAATGTCAAGAACAAAGTTCTTGATCACTATCAGAATTTTCAATTCTGAAGTCTCAAAACCCAAACAAACCACATACTTTAGTATGTGGTAAAATGCAGGGTTTTGTGATTTATCTTTATTTTTGAAAGTTAGTCAACGTTGATTATAAGACTCATCATCTCTTACTTTTTTATTCTTACTATTTTCTGATTTTTATATCTCTCTTATACTTTATTCATTTTAAATTTAACTGATAATTATTAATCCTAAAAAAATCCACTATCTTTAGATAGTGGATTATTTGTAGTGGATTTTTTGGGAATCTCAAAACCCAAACAAACCACATACTTTAGTATGTGGTAAAACGCAGGGTTTTGTGATTTTTTCTTTTATTGATTATCAAAAATGGCCCTGGAGGGATTTGAACCCTCGACACCTGGATTAAGAGTCCAGTGCTCTAACCAGACTGAGCTACAGAGCCGCCCTATAGATTAAATAGAGCACCTTATTTAAAAGATTATCCAATTAATGTACTAAAAATTAGGTAACTATTTTAAAATGACATCAAAACAAAAGGTTTAAATACTTGTTCTTTTATTTTTTATTATCTTAAAATGGAACTAGAAAAAAATATAAGAAAATCTTTTTGGAACGTTAAAAAAGATATGGCAGAAATAAAGGAACAAATAAAAAAACTGACGGATAGATACGAAAAACTGGAGTCATCTTTACAAATACAGCAACAAACAACTATTCAAGAACAACCAACAACTGAAGCCGAATCTGTAAACGGACTTATACAAATAAGAGAACCTAAAAACAATAAAAACCAAAAAATCAAGAAAAAGAGAAAGTAAACTCCTTCTATTTTAATTAGCTATTAATACTTATTAATGGTAAGATAAATAATTATCCATAAAAATAATAAAAGCTCTATTCTAAAACTTATATCTTAACAAAAAATCTAATAGCCACTTATTTCTTCTGCTAAACTGGGAATTTCGTCAATAACTTGCTTTAAAATTTGTTTTTCACTCTGTTTATCAAAAGAATTTAAATTTTTTCTTTTTAATTGGATGGCTCTAGTTGCAGAAGCAATCATGTATCTTATTAAGTTTTCATTTCCAATATCTTCTTCAAGGATATAATCAAAAAGGTCTTTGAAAATTTCTTCGTCAGTTGCATGAGGATTATCTTTTAAAAAGAATGTAACTCTTGATGCGGCAGAAATCATTTTTATTTCAGTTTCCATTTTCTCTTTTTTATCTAATAAAGGGTATTTAATTGTATTTTTAAAGTTTTGTGTTATTGACATTCACCCATACTATTTTCATGTTTGAGTGGGGTATATTTAAATTTATAATATTCTTTGGCAATTAGTAATTTTTATCATAATTATTATTTTAAACTATGGATATATCTTAATTTCATGTTTCATATCAAGAGACGAAATTATTTCATGGTATATTTTGCGTCTGAATCTCTCGCAACTATTTTTTACTAATAAGTGCTGTATTACTTGGAGGCATAATCAATAATTCTATTAAATTTAATTTAACTCTTATAGCCATCATGTTCATAGCTGATAGCATTCTTTTAAAGGCTCTTGCAGATTATTGCAAATCAAAATTTGAATGATTATCTATACTCTCTCCAAGTATTCTTGCACTTTGTGCATCTAAAAAATTTTGTTTCCGCTTCATCGCCGGCTCTTGTCTGAGAAGTCCAGAAATATGCTTCTTTATGACCACACTTAGAACAAATAGCATTAATAGTTGGAAAAACATCTGTATCTTTATCCTTAATAACCCCAATCTCTGGAGTTTTGTCAAGTTTTTCAGATGATTCTATTTTTATCTTAAATTTAGATTTATGATTACACCTTATACATCTAAAGGTCTTATTTTTTTCAATCAAAACTGAACCACACTTTGGACAAAATTCCATTCTCTGAAATCTTAATTATTTATTGTTTATTTATTAAAAGCTGATTTAAAAAAGTTTCTTTTTTATAGTTGTGATTAAGAAGTGATTATTAATGTTAGTAATAGTTAAAAAGTAGCTCTTATTAATAATAAGTAGGCAATCTAACGAGTTAATTTATACAACCCCTCTACTCTTTGGTTAATATTATCAATTATTCATTATCAAAATTATTAAATAAGATTTAAAATAAACTACCAAAAAAACAATTTCAATAATTCAATCAACCAGATTTTTGGCCATCCTAAAAAGGGAATTTTAAAAATTGCTTTACCAACAATCTGACTTTCTTTAATATTAGTTTCATCTGTATAGTAAAAATTATTAGAACCTACTAGCTGATTCGCATTATGGTCTCCTTTAGTTTCTATTCTCCCGTCTTCAATCTTAATAATTCTATGAATAATCGGCCTTGGTGCTATTGATTCTACATTTGGTTTAAAAATAATTACGTCTCCTATTTTTGGTTTAAATCTGCCATAAACAATAATTATATCTCCTTTTCTAAATCCATTTTTTAATGAGAAACCAGAAAATTTTTCTTTACTAATATTTGTTTCCTCATACCAACTTCCACATTTCTCCCAATAATCATCAAAACTTATATAATATTTTTCTTCTTTAGTATACCCATTACCACATAAACTTAATCTTCCAGAATCATCTTTTGATATTTGATGATCCATACTTGAACTTTCTATTCCAGCTAAAGGGAGTGAAGTTCCCATTATCAAAGATAAAACAGGAAAAAATACAAATTTTACAAAAGCAAAAATTAAAATCAAAGCGATGACCCAGCTTAAAAAAGAGTCAGAATTCCAAATCCAGTTCCACGCTTTTTTTATATTATCAAGTATTTTTCTAAAATCCATTATTATTGATGGAGGAAGGGGTTTTTAAGAGTTTGGAAAACGAACCTTGATTTAAAGAAATAAAGCATCAAAAGACTAAACCTTAAGTTTTTATACATAACAAACATTAATAGATCATGAAAGCATTAGTAACAGGAGCTTCTTCTGGAATTGGTTATGAATTTGCAAAAGTGTTAGCTAAAAACAAATATGATATTATTCTTGTTTCTAGAAATAAAGAAAAACTTCAAAAAATAAAAAAAGAAATTGAAAGATGGCATAAAACAAAAGTTTATCTATATAAATCAGATTTATCTAAATTAAATGAAGTAAATAAATTTTATCAGAAAATAAAAAATGAAGATATAGGTATTTTAATAAATAATGCTGGAGTTGGAAATTTTGGGAAATTCTTAGATACACCATGGGAAAAAGATAATGAAGTAATAAATCTTAATATAAAGGCGCTTACTTTTTTAACAAAAATTTTTTCAGAAAAGATGGTTGAAAAAGGAGAAGGAAAAATATTGAATGTTGCTTCAGTAGCAGCATTTCAGCCAGGACCTTATTTAGCAGTTTATTCGGCTACAAAATCATATGTATTATATTTTTCAGAAGCACTGGCAGAAGAATTAAAAGGAACTGGTGTAACTGTTACAACTTTATGTCCTGGATTAACTATGTCTAGTTTTTTTAAAAGATCTGGAATTAGCGATGATGAAATAAAAACTTGGGGGAATTTAACAACCGCAAAAGAAATAGCAGAATATGGTTATGAAATGATGATGAAAAATAAAACTATTGCGGTTTATGGATTAAGAAATATATTTAGTATATTTTTAAAAAGATTTCTTCCGAGAAATTTTGTGACGAAGATTACTGGCAGAGTGCTTAAAGTTTGATAGAAGACTTTTAGAAAAATTATAGTAGTCGGGATTTCCACCAATCATCTAAGATCCTTTAAATTTCCTATTAATAATTAGATTAATAATATCACAAAACCTTCGGTTCTGTATTGGTTTTGTGATGCCGAACAAAAGCAATTTACAATCTATGAACATAATAAAAATTGCTTTTGTGAGTTAGAGAAATATACTACCAACTCTTACTTAAAGTTAGGAAATTTCTCTGAGTTTAGTTTTATGTGCAACAAAATAGCTATTGTTTATTTGAAAATGTAATTAAACTTCCTCAATTAACCTCTCTATAGTTTTATCATAAACTTTTTTTAGATTTTCTTGAGTTTCTGCATATATAGAACAACAAGTTCCTCTCCTAAAAATTATTTTTGTTAAGATTCCATCAATTCTTCCAATATAATTTGATCCTTTTGTTTTTTTAAATAAATTTTCGTCAAATAAATAAGGAATTTGTTCCTTGGTTTTTAATCTCCTTAGATATTTCTCAAATTTGAAATCTGTCATTATTTTTTATATTTTTCAACAACACTATTAATATTATCAAGTTCTTCTTGGGATGGTTTTTCTAAAGGAGTTGACATTTTCCAGTATTTGCCATCATGATAGGCTAGTGCCTCAATTGGATTACTGGTAGCTTCGACAGCTTCTCCTACAAATATGATATGGTCTCCTAATTCAATTTCTTTATAGAGTTTACATTCAACATTTAGCGGTGAATTCTTTATCATTAAAGGTTTAATTTTTTTAGCTTTGTAAAATTCAAATCCTAATTCTTTTAACACAGCAATTTTATCTGTCTTTTTACCAGTACTGCTGCCTGATATTGAAGACATTTTTGACTGTTCTATAGAAGCGAGATTAACACCAAATTCTTTTGTTTCTTTGATATTAGAGGCGGTTGCATCATTTTTATGAATACAAACCGCTATTAATCCAGGACTATATGAAATATGATGTGTCCATTCACAGGCCATTATGTTATGACCATCGGGTCCATAACTAGTAATTAGTCCAACATTTGTTATAAACTTCAGAGATTCTTTACTTCCCCATAATACATCTACCATTATTTATAACTCCTATAGTTTTTATGACAATTATATATTTATATTATGTATAATATTTGAAAAACAAGAGGTATTTAAAGGTTTATGCGAGGTTAAGTTTGATATTGAATTTAATAGTTCAAAAACCTTTTTATATAACTTATCTCTAGATTTTTAATAAAATGCCTCGAAAAAAACCAGATGCCTTGGCAGTTGAAACAAAAGAATACAGGATTTTTGACCCTGCGAACGTAAAGCAGAGCGTAGAAGTAGCTGTTAAAGAGCCAGAAGTTGAAGATCTAGAGACTATAGAAGTTATTGGAGCAGTAAAGAAAAAAGAAAGACTAAAAAAAACTAAAAAAACTGATTTAAAATTAAAAAAAGATGGATATATTTTGATTATAACTGAAAAGCCACAGGCAGCTGGTAAAATTGCAGCAGCTCTTTCTGAAGGTAAAGATAATAAAATTACAAAAAATCAGGTTTCATATTATGAATTAGAAAGAAACGGAAAAAAAATAGTTGTTGCGTGTGCTGTTGGCCATTTATTTACAGTTTCTCAAAATGTCAATGGTTCTAGTTATCCTATTTTTGATATTAAATGGAAGCCAAACTTTGAAATAAAAAGTGGCGATTTTACTAAAAAGTATTATTCGGTTATTGAATTTTTAGTCAAAAATGCCAATGAAATTGTTATTGCTACTGATTTTGATGTTGAAGGAGAAGTTATTGGTTATAATATTGTTAGATTTATTGCTAAAAAAGAAGATGCTAAAAGAATGAAATTCAGCTCTTTAACTGCTGAAGAAATTCAGGATTCTTATGATAATTTAAGAGAGACTATTGAATGGGGGCAGGCAATTGCAGGAGAAACAAGACATTTTTTAGATTGGTTATATGGTATTAATTTGTCAAGAGCTTTAATGCAGGCAATAAAAAAAGCCGGAAAATTTAAGATAATGTCTATTGGCAGAGTTCAAGGACCAACTTTAAATTTGATAGTTGATAAAGAACTTGCCATTAGAAATTTTAAGTCAAAACCTTACTGGCAGGTTTTTTTAACTGTTAGTGATGGAAAAAATAAATTAGAAGTAAAATATTATAGAGATATAACAAAGAAAAAAGAACTGGACAAATTTAAAGAATTAGAAAGTAGAGAGGCTCTTGCTAAAACTAAAAAAATAAAAGAAACAATAAATCCTCCTGCCCCTTTTGATTTAACCAGCCTGCAAACAGAGATTTATAAATTTCATTTTATAACTCCTAGTCAGACTCTTTCAATTGCTCAAAAACTTTATCTTACGGGACTGATTTCTTACCCTAGAACTTCTAGCCAGAAAATTCCTGATTCAATGAAGCCTTTAGAAATTTTGAAAAAACTTGAGAAAACTTTTCAAGAACTAACTAAAAACGCTACAAGAAATAAACCTGTTGAAGGAAATAAGTCAGATCCAGCTCATCCTTCAATTATTCCAACAGGAAATGTTCAAAGACTTGATGATGATTATAAAAAAGTTTACGAATTAATAGTTAAAAGATTCATAAGCTGTTTTTGTGATAATGCAGAGTTAGAGAACAAAAGAGTAGA
Source organism: Nanobdellota archaeon (assembly GCA_038044985.1). GTDB lineage: Archaea > Nanobdellota > Nanobdellia > Pacearchaeales > GW2011-AR1 > ARS1285. The sequence continues at coordinate 12,083 of JBBSYY010000013.1, read as the reverse complement.
AGTTACATTTGATAATTTAAGGTTTATTGCAAAAGGAATGGAAGTTTTAAAGAAAGGGTGGATGGAAGTTTATCCAGCAAAAATAGAGGAAAAAGAAATAAAAGATATGAATGGCAGGGTTAAAATAGAAAAAGTTAAAATTGAAGAAAAACAAACACATCCTCCTAAAAGATATTCTCCAGCAAGCATTATTTCTGAATTAGAAAAAAGAAATTTAGGGACAAAGGCGACCCGTGCAGGAATTATAGAAACTCTTTATAATAGAAATTACATAAGAGACAAGCAAATAAAGGCAACAGAGCTAGGAATCATGTTGGTTGAAAGCTTAAAAAAACATTCTCCTGTAATTATTGACGAAAGACTAACTAGAGAACTTGAAAAAGACATGGAAATTATCAGAAGTTCTAAAAAAGAGCTGAAAGAAAAAGAAGAAAAAATTATAAAAAAAGCCGAAGTGGCATTAACAAAAATTTCTATCGATTTTAAGAAAAAGGAATTAGAAATAGGAAAAGAGTTAGTTAATGCAAATCAAGCTTTATTAAATGAAGAAAAAGAAAACAATAATCTTAAGTTTAAATGCCCTAGTTGTGATAAAGGAGAACTTACTATTAAGTTTAGTCCAAGATTTAAAAGTTATTTTGTTGCATGTACCAACTACCCTAATTGTACTCAAACATATTCTTTGCCTAGAAGTTTAATTAAAAATGAAAATAAAAAATGCGAGAAATGTAATTGGCCAATGCTGATTTCTATTAGAAAAGGTAGAATGCCCTGGGTTTTCTGCTTTAATCCTAATTGCAGTTCGAGAAAGCAGACTGGTTCAGATGTTGTTGGTAGCTTGACTTCCAGATAAAATTATTGCTGAAACATAAGGTAATTTTGAAAGTTCTTTTACTATATAATCAAGTTTTTCTTTTTCTTTATTTTGCATAGTTTATACAATTATAACAAACTTAAAAGGTTTTGTTTTTGTTATTATATTCACAACCACCCTCTCTTTCTAATCCCTTCACTAATAACCTCAAAATTTAACTCTTTTTGTGGAATAGAACGGTGTTTTCTGATAATAGCTCTTCTCTTGCCATTTTTGTATTGTAACTCAATTATACACTTACTCCAATATTTTAATAAATCCCCGCCAACAACGCTAACTCCTGCTTGTTTTCCAGCAAGCCACTCTTCTTCACTTAAAAATTCACTATAAACTTGGGCGGTTATTAGTATAGGAATGTTTCTTTTTCTTGATATTTCATTAAGAGCTTGCATTTGTTCTGCTAATTCTGAATTAATTTTTTGCACTTTTTCCAAACCAGATTTTCTAGCCTCAGCAAGCTCTAGTCTATACAACATGGTTATACTATCAACAATAATTAATCCTATATTTTTAGAGGCTTTTAATTCCTTATACATATTTATAAACGCTTTTTTTTGTTCTTGAAAATTTGTTGTCTTTAAAATAACAATATTCTTTAGTACAAATTCTGGAAGTCCTTTAGTAATCTGACTAACTCTATCAATAGAAAAACTTGCTTCTGTGTCTATAAAAATAATTTTTTTGTCTTTTTTTGCCTGATGACAAGCAGCAAGAATAATAAAATTTGATTTTCCAGAAGCAGGAGGACCATAAAATAAAGTTATCACACCGTTTTCGTAACCTCCGTCTAGCCATTTATTTAAATCATGGCTTCCTGTCATAATTTTGTTTTCAAGTTCCATTTAAGAAATAATAAATTGAGGGTTTTAAGTATTATTGTGATAAATTTATAGATATAAGAATTTTTCTGTATATCAAAAAGTTCTTGTGTGTACCTCGGCTTAAAAGCCGAGGTTTGTTTAGGACTTTTGGATGCTCGAAGTGTTCCACACACTAAAGTGCGTGGTTTGTCAAACACTTCGACATCAAAAATTTCTTGTGTTTTACCGCGACCTTTAGGTCGCGGTTTGTTTGAAGTTTTTGAGACAGAAAAAAAGACGTTGCGAAGCAACGTCCACTGCCTAAATGCAGTGGCTTACTTTTTTTCTGCATTATATCACCCAACTTTTATCCATAGAGGTAAGAGAATGTTAATAATTAGAGATTTTTAATTTTACTCTGTGAATCTACCTCGACAATCGTTTATAATAATTATTAAGATTAATAAATCAAGATAATAGTAAATCTGAGTTAAATTTCAATTAATTTTGGATAGAAATTTTTAGAAAAGCTTTTATATTGTAATTTAGTTTAATTAACATGAAAAAAGTTCAGGCCTTAGGTATTATAATTATTATTTTAGTCTTAATAGCTATAGCTAGTTATTTTGTTTTAAATACACAGAAAACTCCAACATCGCCCAAAACTAATGGGATAGCTAAAGAAACTGGAGAAGTAAAGGTTATAACAGAAACTGAACAATCTCAAGAAGAAACACAAGAAACTAAAGAAAACGTTGTTGAAATAACCTCTTCTGGATTTTTTCCACAAAGTTTAACTATTTCTCAAGGCAAGGAAATTACTTTTATTAATAAAGACTCTGGATTAAGTTGGCCAGCATCGGCTGTCCATACTGAACATAGAGCTTATCCAGGATCAGACATAAGCAAATGTAATACCTCTGAAAAAAATAAAATTTTTGATGCATGTGGAGGATTAAAAAATGGAGAAAGTTACAGTTTTACTTTTAATGAAAAAGGCTCTTGGAGATATCATGACCATCTAAACCCAAGTTCAACAGGAGTGATAGTTGTTGAATAATTTAGTTGCTAAATCACCAACTTTTCGCGTATACCTCGGACTAAAGTCCGAGGTTTGTTCTAAAGTTGGGGAGACAGAAAACAAACAACTGCGATTACTCCAGTTTAAAAACGGGAGTTTGTTTTCTGTATCAGAAAAATCCTCTTGTCTGTTCGTTGATTTTTGGGATGCTCGGAATTGAAAACGTCCCTGCAACTCAATTCTAACATAAACTAATAAAAGGACATTCTCAACAACATAAAGATCGTTCCTACGTAATGAACTGATCTTTAATTTCAGATAAATTTATTAATAATAAATAAAAGAAATAATTATCAGGATGGCAAGAACGCAATTCATCCTCATATTAAAGTGTGATGGATTTCTTGCTTAGAGATTAAAAAAGATTATAAATTAGCCTTAATAAATATGACTTTAAAAAAAGGAAAAAGATATTCACCAGCATTGTATGTGCCAGTTCTAGCTAGATATGGTGTTGGAATAGTATTTTTTATTTTTGGAATTGACCAGTTAGTTAGACCAGGAACATGGATTGCGTGGGTTCCTAATTCTATAATTAATTTTGCAACTAATTTTGGCGCGAGTGATATTCACTTTATTTATTTTAATGGTTTATTTGATTTAATTGTTGGTTTTTTATTATTAGCTGGTTTATTTGTTAGAGCTGTTGCTTTAATAGGAGCGTTGCATATAGCAGGAATAATTTTTTCTTTAGGTTATAATGATATCTCTGTAAGGGATTTTGGTTTATTACTAGTTTTAATTTCTGTTTTTTTAAATGGTCCTGATGAATTATGTCTAGATAAAAAACTTATGAAAAATTTATGGTGGGTTATTTAAAATGCATAAATGTAAACCTTGCGGAAAAGAATTTGCTGGTTTAGAGGCTCTAAATAGTCATAAAAAAGACAAACACCATATAAAAGAAGAAGAAAAAGAAAGTACTTACAGAAAAATGTATTTTTATCTGTTTGCAATTTTTATTATAGTTTTTATTGTTTTTTTGGCATATTCTTTTGTTTCAGGAGAAGATGAGTGTAGTAAACCAGCAAAAGAAACTAATATAGGTGGGCATAAGAATTTGGAACTTCATATTCATCCTCATCTAAAAATTATTATTGATGAAAAACAAGAAACAGTTCCTAAAGATATAGGAATTGCTTATGGAATTATGAGGCCTATTCATACTCATGATGATTCAGGAAAAATACATATAGAAGATCATTGCAAAAGAAACTTTACTTTAAAAGATTTTTTTAGCATCTATGAGAAAGATTTTAACAGCCAGTGTATTTTTGATAAATGTATTGATGATAATACAAGTAATAATAAAGGCAGTTTGAAAATGTTTGTTGATGGAAAAGAAAGTCAAGAATTTGAAAATTTGGTTTTAAAAGATAAACAAGAAATTGTGATCGAGTATAAATCCTCAACAGAATAAATGATTAATCAAGATGGTCAAAGAATTAATAGAAAGCGGATTAGAAATTTTGACATTAGTGAGTAGCCTGTTTATTGGACTGCTGGTTTTATTATTTATACTAAAATTTGTTTTTGGAAAGAAAATACTAATTTATGATAGTTTGGTTCATTTATTGTAGGATCATTATTTATTTTTAGGGTTTCTTGTTTCTTTAGTAGCCACTATAGGAAGCTTGTTTTACTCAGAAATTATGGGTTACAATCCTTGTGTTCTGTGTTGGTATCAAAGAATTTTTATGTATCCGCAAGTTTTTTTGTTTTTTATTGCCATGAAAACCAAAAAAAGTTCTATAATTTTTAATAGCCTTGTTTTATCTTTAATAGGATTTTTAATTGCAAGTTATCATTATCTATTGCAGATTGGAGCATTGAATAGCGAATTATTAAGCTGTGGTGTTGTTGGCTTTACTGCCAATTGTTCTAAATATTTTTCGTTGGCCTATGGCTATATTACAATTCCTTTCATGGCTCTTACATCTTTCTTATTGTTGGTTATTTTGAATTATAGTAAATTAAGGGCTTGTCCAGAGCGTTCGTTGCCAGATTAAGCCTTGTTCTCTCTTATCTCCCTTCCAATATATCTTAATTGGATAATCAATTAAATTCTAGAACAAAAAACCTTAAAAACCTTTAAGAGTTAATTTTTAAACATGAATACAGAACTAAAACACGTGGCATTTGTACTTGATGGGAATAGAAGATTTGCAAAAAGATTAATGTTAGAACCTTGGAAAGGCCATGAATATGGAAGGAAAAAGGTAGAAGAGCTTTTAGATCATGTTATGGAACTAGGAATAAAAGAAATGACCTTTTATGCTCTTTCTGTAGAAAACATTAAAAATCGGCCTAAAAAAGAATTAAATTATTTATATAAAATTTTTAGTGAGACTTTTAAGGAAATAGATAGTGAAAAGATTGAAAAAAATAAAATAAAAATCAAATTTATTGGGGATCTTTCATTATTGCCAGAAGAGCTAAGAAAGTTGTGCTTAAAATTAGAGGAAAGGACTAAAAATAATAAAAAAGTTATTGTTAATTTTGCAATTGCCTATGGCGGTCGTCAGGAGATAATAGAAGCTGTAAAAAAAATCTTGAAAAATAAAGTTAAAGTTGAGGATATTAATGAAAATTTATTTGAAGATAGGTTATATTTAAAAAGTGAACCAGACTTAATTATAAGGACTGGAGGAGAAAAGAGAACCTCTAACTTTCTTCCTTGGCAGTCAATTTATTCAGAGTGGTTTTTTCTAGATAAGATGTGGCCAGAGTTTGATAAAAATGATTTGATTAATTGCATTGAAGAGTATAAAAAGAGGAAGAGGAATTTTGGGACATGATAGATATAGAATTAAATAATTACGATATGTTTATTGGCAGATGTATTGAAGATAGGAGCAAATATTTTGTTGCTTTAGATCCAAATGGAAAACATATAATTTTAAAATCTTTTGGAGCTATTCTTGAATGTTTATGTTCTCATGTTAAACTAGATAAAAAAATTTTGTTAAGCAAAGAACCTGGAACAATAAAAACTGAAATCTTCTATAGAAAAATTAAAAAATTTAAACCATTTACTCAAAAACAAATGTCAAAATTAGAGCGAGAGTATGAACTAAGATTAGATCTGAAATTAAAAAGAAATCCTTTTTTATATCAGCCAGATCAAGAGGGGTTAAATATTAAAATGTCAATTTATCTTCGGTAAATTTAAAATTTTTACAAATTTATCACCTTATCGGTTAACAGAATCTCAATAAATCACATTTATAAATAATGGTTTTTAGTAAGAAATTTGGTATCTTTAAGACATAAATTTGGGGTGGATTACAAAAGTAAGTATATAAAGATAAATTTATAATAATTAATAAAATAACTTAAATCATGGAAAAACAAAAAAAATTCAAAATACTTGCGGCAAGTGATTTTCATGGGGATTCAAGTGCAGCAAAAAAACTAGCTGAGCTGGCAGATAAAGAAAAGGTTGATTTAGTTGTCTTAGCTGGAGATATAACAGGGTTAATAGAGACAGATAATATTTTAAAGCCGTTTGTTGAAAGGGGGAAGAAAGTTGTTTTTGTTCCTGGCAACTGGGAATCTTCAGAAACCGCAAACTTTCTATCAAAACTTTATGGAGCTGAAAATGTAGGAGAGCATTATGTTAAATATGGTAATATAGGAATTTTTGGAATTGGAAGTCCTGACTGGCAGATGAGTTTGAATGAAAAAAAGACTTTTGAAAAATTAAAAAAAGATTTTGAAAAAATTAAAAATTTAGAGAAAAAAATAATGGTTAGTCATTTGCATGCAGCAGGAACTAAAGCAGAGTTTTCTGGTTTTAGGGGAAGCAGAGCATTAAGAAAAGCTATTGAAGAGTTTCAGCCAGATATTTTTCTAAGCGGACATATTCATGAGGCAGAAGGCTTAAGCGAAAAAATTGGAAAAACAAGAGTTTTTAGTGTTGGTAGAAAAGGAAGAGTGATTGAGGTTTAGTTTATTTGTTTTTTGTGCAGAAATTAATTTATGTGCAAAGCCAAAAAAACCGAAAGATTTAAATATTAGCTATCTCTTGTGTATACAGAAAGTGTATACAGTTAATGTATATGTTTTCTTAATACACCTCTTTTCCCCTAGAAGAGCAAAAACATACTTTTTGTATGAGCCTGCTTTTCTGGGGTTTAAAATAAACAGAAAAAAATAACTAGAAAAAACAGAATGGCAAATAAAAAATTAGACGCTGAACCGGCTATTATCTTTAATTCTAAAAATAAAAAATTAATTCTTAACTCTCTAAATAAATTATTAATTAATAACTATTAGAATAGCATATAAAGAAAATGGCAATAAAAACAAGTAATAATACAAATGATTCTGAGCCTTATACCATTTTTAATACTCTTAATAATTCTCTCTTTATTAACAAATTTTCAAAATTAAATAATAATATTATAGTTTGTTATACAGTTAATCAATAAAATGTTAACCATATTAGAATTATGGTTTAGCATGACTAACAAAAACCATTTTAGTATTACTAAAATATCAATAATAAATTTAATCTAATTATCAATAAGCTATAAATTCAAAATGACAACAGACATCTTTGACAACAAAATTTTATGTAAGAACTGCAATACTACAATGAAACCAATAGAAATTACAAAAAATGGTTTAGTTTTAAGAGCAATTGAATGTCAAAAATGTAACTCTAAAATTCTGCACCCTAAGGATGAACAGGAATATAACCATTTTACAAATTTAAAGAAAAAACAATTTTCTGTTAAGATGAGATTTGTTGGGAATAGTTATGCGATTTCTATTCCTAGAGAAATTGTTGAGTTTATGAAAGAGCAAGAAAAAATTATGGATTATATGGTCAAACTGTGTTTTGAAGAGTTTGGAATTTTAAAACTTAACTTTGCTTGTCATAAAAATGGAAATGGTAATAACGGAAATAGTCATTCTAATTTAAATGATGAAAATAAATTAAAGGTGAAATAAAATTAATTAAAATGGATTATTTAATAAGAGTCTATGAAAACGTGCCTAGAGAAGGATTATTAATGGTTCTTGATAATACAACGCCTAAATATATTATAAATGATCTTAAAAGACAAAATGTAAGAATGGTCCGCGATGATTATGAACCATTAGCATATATTAAGTTTGATGAAAAACTAGGATGAGGAATTAAAATGAAGGAAATTTTAAGTTAAAAATGATAAAAATAAATGATAAGATGTATAACCTAAGGGAAAGATACATCGAAGAAAACCGTAGGTTGTCTTAGATTATGGGACCAAAAACATTAAAAGGCATTAAATTAAGAGTAGCAGAATCATTACAGGATGATGCATATAAAGGAATTGCTAGAATTGATTTTGAAATTATGAAAGAGTTGGGGGTTCATAGAGGCGATATTATAATAATTAAAGGCGAAAGAGAAACTGTTGCAATTGCTGATAAGGCCTATCCTGCTGATGTTAGTGAAGGCATTATAAGAATTGATGGTATTATAAGAAAAAATGCCCGTACAGGTGTTGGTGAAAATGTTATTATTAATAAAGCAGAAATTAAAGAAGCAAAAAAAATTGTAATTGCTCCTACTCAAAAAGGAATAAGGGTTCAAGGAGACTTAAAACCAGGATTGCTTGGAAGAGCTGCTATTAAAGGAGATATTCTTGTTCTTGGAGGAGTGAATAGAAGAAGAAGTTTAATTAATGATGAATTTGGAATGGATGATATTTTTGGAAATTTAAATGATATTTTTGGTGGATTTGGAAATCTTGGAGGAATACAACAAATAAGATTTATAGTTGCAAATATAGGTCCAAATGGCCCTTGCATTATAACAGAAAACACAGAAGTTACTCTAACTAATAAAACCGTAGAAATTTCTGAGGAATCTATACCTGTAGTTACATATGAAGATATTGGAGGATTAACGGATGAAGTTAAAAAAATTAGGGAAATGGTAGAGATTCCATTAAAACATCCTGAAATCTTTGAAAGACTTGGGGTTGAACCACCAAAAGGAGTTTTATTGCATGGGCCTCCTGGAACCGGTAAAACTTTATTAGCAAAAGCTGTTGCAAATGAATCTGATGCTAATTTTATTTTATTAAATGGTCCTGAAGTTATGAGTAAATTTTACGGCGAGTCTGAAAAAAAGATAAGAGATATTTTTGAAGAAGCTGAAAAAAACTCTCCTTCAATAATTTTCATTGATGAAATTGATTCTATTGCGCCTCAACGAGAAGATGTTGGGGGAGAAGTTGAGAGAAGAGTTGTAAGTCAGCTATTAACTATGATGGATGGTCTACAACCTAGAGGAAAAGTTATTGTTATTGCTGCAACCAATAGGGTAAATTCCATAGATCCTGCTTTAAGAAGACCAGGAAGATTTGATAGAGAAATTGAATTAAGAGCTCCTGATAAAAAAGGCCGTCTACAAATTATAAAAATTCATACAAGAGGAATGCCTTTAACAAAAGATGTCGATTTAGAGGCAATTGCAAACATTACTCATGGTTTTGTCGGAGCAGACCTTTCTGCACTTGCAAAAGAAGCAGCTATGGTTGTTTTAAGAAGAGTGCTTCCTAAATTAGAATTAAAAGAAAATGAAGAGATTCCTGAAGAAGTTTTAAAAGAGTTAAAAGTAAGAAAAAAAGATTTTGATGAATCTCTGAAGGTTGTAAGACCCTCTGCAATGAGAGAAGTATTAGTAGAAACTCCGAATATTTCGTGGGAAGATGTTGGTGGATTGGATAAAGTTAAGCGAGAATTAAAAGAAGCTATAGAATGGCCTTTAAAATATCCAGATGCCTTTATTAGATTAGGAATAAAGGCTCCTAAAGGAATTTTGCTTTATGGGCCCCCTGGAACCGGTAAAACTTTATTAGCAAAAGCAGTTGCAAAAGAAAGCGAAGCCAATTTTATACAAGTAAAGGGTCCAAGTCTTTTGTCGATGTGGGTTGGGAAATCAGAGGAGGGAATAAGAAAGGTATTCGGCAGAGCAAGACAGGTTTCTCCATGTATAATCTTTTTTGATGAAATTGATGCTTTAGCTGGAAAAAGAGGGTTAGAGGCAGGAACAAAGGTTACTGAAAGGGTTTTAAACCAGTTATTAGCTGAGATGGATGGTATTGAAGATTTAACTAATGTAATTGTTATTGGGGCCACTAACAGGCCAGATATGTTAGATGGGGCTTTATTAAGACCAGGAAGATTTGACAGAATATTGTTAGTTGGAACTTCTGATAAAGAAGGGAGACTACAAATTCTCAGAATACATACTAAAAATATGCCTATTTCTTTAGACGATAGAGAAAGAGAGGTACTTGATAGAACGTTTAAAGATAAGAAAATAGAAGGTGTTTTTTCAAAAATGGCTGCTGATGAGCCAATTAATCAATCAGATTTAACAAAAAAGAAATCTATTAAATTTGTTGACTTTAAAGAATTATCTGATAAAGATAAATTAGTTTATTATTTATCTGATCAAACTGAAGGCTATGTTGGGGCTGATATTGAATCTTTAGTTAGAGAGGCGGCAATGCTTTCTCTAAGAGAAAACATAGAGGCTAAAGAAGTTAAAATGAAACACTTTGAAGAGGCTATAAAAAAAGTAGGGGCTAGTATAACAAAAGCAGATATGGACAGATACAGAAAAATAGAAACAGATTATTTAAGATCTGCTAAAGCAGCTCTAGAACCAACTAAAAGTTATTTGGGGTGAAACCAACTGCATATAATCTAAAGTCTTAAATTAAAAAATATAAAAATAATTAAATGTCAACAAAACTCGATAAGCGAAAAGATGTGGGAAGATAATTTATTGAATGAAATGAAAAAATTGAAAGCAAGAATGAATAGAGCTTTTGGTTTTACAGATTTTCCTAAAAGAAGTTTAGAACCAGAAAATTATCGTCATGCATTTGCAGATTTCATAGAAAAAGAAGAAGGTTACATAATTGCCGTAGAGATTCCAGGAGTTAATAAAGAAGACATAAATGTTGATATAGTAAACAATACCTTAAGGATAAAGGCAGAAAAGAAACAGGAATTTGAAAAAAAGCAGGAAAAAGAATATAGATATTCAAAAAACTATGCTGGATTTTACAGAGCAATTTCATTACCCGAAGATGCTGAATCAGAAAAAATAGATGTAGAATACAAAAATGGCGTTTTAAAAATACTAGCACCAAAGAAAAAAAGAGGCTAAAAAGAAAAAGATGATCATAGTAAAATAGTCTGCTAGTAAAAAGTTTCTACAATAAACAGAGTTTCTGCGTCAATTATCATTATTTCTTATTAATTATTTAAAATAAAAAACCACATAAATGTTTATATATAACCCAGACCCCATATTTAAATCCCTTTCTAGATGTAACTAACGAATGAACTGCTACCTCTAATGCAAAGTATCAGTTGAAAAGAGCTAAGAACAAACATGATAATCAAATAGAGTGTCGCTCTAAAATTTAAATATATCAAAATTAAATTTAAGTGAATAACTTTCGATCTTAAAGGCCATGTACTAGCTGTTAAAATGTAATGAGCTTTAAACTAAATTCTAAAAAAGAAGCAGAAAATGTCTGAAACACTTGAAAAAATTATAAAAGAGAAGATTAGCGCAGACCATTTAATGTATGTAAGTATGAAATATACGAAAACGTGCGATGTAATGATAAATCTTATAAAAAGATGGAAAATAATGATAGACTATACTTTTGATGCATTATTGGAAAAAGCAAAAAAGAAAAAACTTATTAAAACTATTCCAGAAGCTCCAAAATTAAGAATTGATTTAGTAAGAACTGTTTTTAATAAAAATCCTGAAGTTATAAATGCTTTAAATGAATATGAAATGTTTAAACTTATTGATAGCCTTCAAAAAACAAAAGAGAGTGAATTTAGAAGGGGCGTGTGTTTAAGAGTTTTGTATAGAGGAAAGGAAATTGCAGTTAATCTTGAAAAATTAAGAGAGTATGCTGAAACTCTAGAAAAATTTATAAATTTTACTAAACTTTTTCTTACTAGTAAATAAAGGTAAAAAAGATTAGTAGAACTGAATAGAGAAAAAGAAAATCAACTAGTAAATCAAAAAATCCTTTCGTCTAACCATGCCCTTTAGGGCATGGTTTGTTTGGATTTTTGGATGCAAGAAAATTCCTTTTGTTGTTTGGAATTTTCTGTACAGAAAATTTCCTTTGTAAGAAATTTTCTTGCCTCGGGAATAAAATTCCTGATGGCCATCAAGAATTCAATTGTCAGAATTCTTGAGGTGTTCAAGAATTCCCACGCACTAAAGTACGTGGTTTTTGAGAATTCTTGACATAAAATTAAACCAAATTAACTAATAAAATGT
>JBBSYY010000012.1:2328-78266 GCA_038044985.1 Nanobdellota archaeon | reverse complement strand
AACCTCCAGTGATTGCGGATATTTCTTGCTATTCCAACAGAATCGCCTTTAATTGAAATAATTGGAATGTTCAAAAAAAGTTCAACTTCATCTTTTGTTATTTTTGTAATTTTTCCAACACTGGTAGTTGTATTAAGCGATAACATTATAAGCTCTCCAACATTAAGATTCTCTGTTTTAGATTGTTCCTCTTCACCCAAAACTCTTGGAAATAATTTATAGTTAATATTTATTTTTTTTTTAAGTTCTGGCAAAGAATTTGGTTTAGAGGCTATGTTTCCTGATAAAAAATCAGCTTTTGTTAATATGTTATCAAGTTCTGTTTCAAAGGCCAAGCTTCCTCCAGGAGTTGCAGTTTTAATAGAATAGTTGCCTCTAAAAATAGAAATTATTTTTGTTTTAATAGTTTTATAAGAAATTTTGTTTGCGCGTTTTTCCATAATTCCTGGTTTAATTTCAATTTCATCTCCAATTTCTAATATTCCTTTTTTTAAAATCCCTGCTAAAACCCCCCCATGCAAATTTTGAATTCTTGTTCCAGGTTTGTTAATATCAAAACTTCTTGCAATTAAAAATTCAGGTTCAGAGTTAAGATCTCTTTTTGGTATTGGAATTTCTAAAAGATAATCTTTTATTTTATCAATATTAATTTCTTGTTGAGCAGAAACAGGGATTATTGGAGCATTTTCAGCTATTGTCCCTTTAATAAAATTTTTAATTTCTTGATTGTTTTTTAAAGCTTCTTCTTTACTAACAAGGTCTATTTTATTTTGAATAATAATTATTTTATCTACTTTTTTGGCCTGCAGAGCCATTAAATGTTCTTTAGTTTGAGGTTTAATACCCTCATTTACAGCTATTACTAAAATCGCAGCGTCTATCAAAGCTGCTCCAGAGAGCATTGTTGCCATAAGCATTTCATGTCCAGGACAATCCACAAAACTAACATATCTTTTTTTTGTTCTTTTTTCTATAATTGTATCAGCATAGCCAAGCTTTATGGTAATGCCTCTCTTAAGTTCTTCAGAGTGAGTGTCTGCAAACTTTCCAGTGAGTTTACTTAATAAGGTAGTTTTTCCATGGTCAATATGCCCAACCATTCCTATGTTAAGCATCTCTAACTCTCCTATATTTTGTTTTTCGATTAATTTTTGTTTTGTCATAAAAATTAGAGAAGTAAGAGGTTTAAAAATGTTTAGAGTGGTTTTTGTTATTCAAAAATAACTCCCCTCGATAATACAAGAAAATAAGAGTGTATCTAATAATTAGCAGTAAAATTGCTAACTGATATCTTATTAATACAGAAAAAAGATTACTTTTTTCTGCCCCAAAAATTCCAAACACAAGAAATTTTTGATAATTAAATGTTAGAATTAATGGTTATAAGTTAGTTTGGGCAAATAAAATACTTTTTAACTTACAGCAGTTTGTTCAATAACTTGTTTTTCTTCTTTTTCAGAAATGAGTTTTTTAACTAATTCCTCAAACTTTTTATCCCCCTCTTTAATAACTATTGTATTAATTTGAACAGTTTTATCACTTATTTTTTCTCCCCGCAAAGTTTTTCTTAATCTTACCCCGTTTCTTTTATCTCTCATTCCTTTTCCATATGTCAACAATTTTCGATGGTAGTTAAAGCCATCTAAACCAATAATTCCAGGTATTCCGGCAATATCAGAAGTTCCTGTTATTTTTAAAACATAATTTTTGAGAACATCACCAATTTCGTTACCTTCAATAGTTTCACCTATTTTTTTTCCAATCAAGGCTTCATTTTCTGTTTCTAATTTATAGGTTTTTCCGTTGTGGGAGATGTTTATTTTAAATGGCATTTTTTATTTTAGTATCTTGTCCATAGATTATTAATGCATGAATAAGTGAGTTTTTAAAACTTACTTATTTTGAGGTTTGGTTTGATTAAAGATTTTTGTTTTTTATAGGATTAAACCCCCCAAGTGGGTTTTTGTTTTCTTTTAATTTGAGCTATTCTTTGGAGAGTTTGAATTTCTTCTTTATTTAAAAGATCCTTATTTTCTTTAAAATGCTTAAATTGAGCCTCAGTCAGGTCAGAGTATAGATAATCAACATTTGTTAAAACTCTATCAAACATTATTCCTGGAAGCGAAATTGCTATTTCTTTACCCTGTTCAGCATCGTTTATTGAGTGATTTTGCTCTTGAATAGATTTGACTTTTGCTACATGCTCTCCTAAATCATTTATTAAACTTGTGTTTGTTTTTAGTTTTCCTGCTTCAACTTTAACTCCAAAAACAGCTGGATTAGAATTTCTAAAAATATATTGATGTAAAACAGCAAGCTTACATAAAGGAGATAAGCCAGTAAGTTTTTCTTTTTTAATTTCATTATTTTTCTCTTCTTGGAATTTAGAAAGGTTTTCAATTATTTTATAAATAACTAAATCTTTTATTATTTTAACTTTTGAGGTTTTCATAAGTTGTTTAACTTCATCATCTTCTTCTACATTAAAACCAAGGATTATTGCGTTTAAAGGGTCGTCTTTTAAATTAGTTTCTGCAGAAATAAAGTCTTTTTTATTTATATTCCCAATTCCAGCACTTATTGTTTTTATGTTATTTTGTCTTAGCATTGTTATTAAAGCTTCTAAACTCCCTAAAGAATCTGCTTTAATTATTATTCCTTGTTTATCTGTTTTTATTTGAACTCCTTCTTTTTTGAACTCTTTTTTTATTTCTTCTAAATTGTTTTTAAAAATTGTAAAAGGCATTCCTGGCAAAATGTTTGTAGAATCAGTTACTTGCATTCTTATTCCATTTGCAGCGCCAACTTCTTTTGTTGCTTTAAATTTATTTGATAATGGCAGAATTTCTTCTAAAACTCTTATTTTTGTTATTATGGGCTGGGAAAAACTAGCAATTGCAACTTCATCATTTATCTTTAAACTTCCGTCGTATAAAATTGATTCTAAATAAGTAAGTTTTTCTTTTTTAATTTCTAAAACAACGCCTTTAGCATCTTTAGTTAATTTCAAATTTTCTTTTAAGAATTTTTGGCTCAATCCAATTAACATTAAAATTAGTTCATTAATTCCTTCTTCAGTTTTTCCAGAGCAGGGAACTAATGCAAGTTCTTTAGTAAAATCAGTTATTTCATAAAACAATTTTGCATTAAATCCATAATAATGTAAGCTTGCCATTAAAGTGAAGAGTTTTTCCTGAAAGCTAGTTTTTACATTAGTTGATTGATTTTCGATACTCTCTTTTAAATCTAAGACACCTAATGGTTTCTTCGATGTATCTTCCCTTAAATTTGTTCTCCAGCCAGAAATATTGTCTATTTTATTTAAAGCTACGACAAAGGGGATTTTGCTTAATTTTAAAAGTTCAATAACTTCTTTTGTTTGTGGCATTATGCCTTCATTAATATCTATAACTAGAATAACGAGATCAGCTAAACTTCCTCCTCGTTTTCTTAAATGTGAAAAAGCAGCATGCCCTGGAGTATCTATAAATAAAAATCCTGGTATTTCTAATTTTATGTCTTTACTTTTGTCAGCAAGTCTTTTTTTTATTATTTCTATTGGAACTTTTGTAAAAGATATTTTTTGAGTTATGCCACCTGCTTCTGTTTCAACTATTTTTGTTTTCCTTATACTATCAAGTATGGTTGTCTTACCATGATCTACATGACCTGCAACCGTTACAATCGGCTGTCTAATTAGCATTTTTATTTATTAATCGTATTTAACAAAAATTATTAGTGTACTCTATTTAATAAGGGCTGATATCCTTGACAATAGTCATAGATTATTTAATATAAATTCTATCATAACTGTATTTAAAAAGCTTAAGCAATACTTTAATTTTAGAACAATAATCCTTATAAATCAAATATCTTAATGATTTATATGTCGTTTAAAGATATACAAGAAGATGTTGATAAATGGACAAAACAATTTAATCCCCAATATTGGCCTCCTTTAGAGCAATTAGGGCGATTAGCAGAAGAAACAGGAGAAGTGGCTAGAATAATAAATCATCTCCACGGAACTAAAAAGAAAAAGCCAACAGAAGAAATTAAAAGTTTAGGCCAAGAATTAAGTGATGTAATATTTACTGTTTGTTGTATTGCTAATAGTCATAATATTAATTTGGAAGAAGAATGGAAAAAAATGATGCAGGAAAAACAGTATGGCAGAGATAACGAGAGGTATGAAAAAATAAAAATTTGATTATTAAATTTATCCAGCCAATATCTTTGCGCTAATTAAAACTCCTAACCCTAAAATTATAAAGATTAAGTTAATAGTTAGTTTAGTTATATTCTTTTCTTTAAAAATTTCTGGAATTAAATCAGAGATTGCGATATATAAAAAACCCCCTGCTGATAGTGGCAGTAAGAAAATTGCCTGGTCTTTTAATGATAAATAAAAATATCCTAAAATTCCTCCTAAGACAGAAGTTAGTTGAGCCAAGAAATTATAAAAAAGAGCTTTTCTTTTTGTTAAACCGCCATAGACTAAAACCCCTAAATCGCTTATTTCCTGAGGAAGTTCATGAATTAAAACTAATAAACTTGTTATAAATCCAAATGGAATTGAAATTAAAAAAGACGCAGCAATAATTAAGCCATCAACAAAATTATGTACGGCGTCTCCATATAAAAGCAAATATGTAAAAGGATGTTCATCACATTTCCCATCGTGACAATGGCGCCAGTAAAGTATTTTTTCTAAAAAAAGAAATAAGATAAAACCAATAATGGTTATTGAGGTTGTTTGTATTATTGTAAGTTTTTCAAGAGATTCTGGAATAAAATGAAAAAAAGCTCCTCCAATCAAAGCTCCGGTTGTAAAAGAGACTAAGAGAATTAATATTCTATTAGTTTTGTGAGAATTAAAAAAGAAAATTAATCCAGCAAAAGCTAAAAGACCATTAATGACCGTTATTATTATAATCCAGGTTAGTATCGACAGCATTTTTATTTATATTTTTATAGTGTATTTTATAAAAATAAAAAGATAAATATGTTTTTAAAGTGATTGTTTTTATTATTTAGATTTCATCTCAAAGACACCACCCCAAGATTTTAAAGGAGTTTTTATATAGGAATTACAACGTTTTATCATTATCTTTGTAGATAAATCTAAATTGTTTAATTTAAGTGCATCCTTGAATTTATTTATTGCTAGTTTGAACTTTTTTTTTGTGTATAGAGAAAAAGCTTCTTCATATAATTTAATAAATTTTTCATTTGTATTTATTGTGAGTTCATAAATTATAATTGGTTTGGTCTTTCCTTTTACTTTGACAACATCTAGTTTTCTAAATTTGAATTTATCTTTAACTAACTCGTAAGTTTTTTCTGACACAAGAATAGAAACCCCATAGAATTTTGTTAGGCCTTCTAGTCTCGAGGCTAAATTTACTGAATCTCCTATTGCCGTATAATTAAATCTTTCTTTGCTTCCTAAATTGCCTATAATAGCCTCTCCTGTGTTAATACCACAACCAATATTTATTTCTGGAAGATTTTGTTTTTTCCATTTTCTCTGCATTTCTTTTAGTTTTATTATTTGTTGCAATGCAGATATACATGCGAGATAAGCATGATTTTTTTCTAAGAGTGGGGCATTCCAGAAAGCCATTATAGCATCTCCGATAAATTTGTCAACGGTGCCATTATTTTTCATTATTATAGAAGTCATTTCTGTAAGATAAGAATTTAATAGTTTGGTTAGTTTTTCTGGGGATAATTTTTCACTAAAAGATGTAAATCCTCTTATATCGGAGAAGAAGATTGAAATTGTTCTTTTGGAACCCCCTAGTTTAAGTTCTTTTTCGTGTTTTGCTATTTGGGAAACTAAATCTTTTGATATATATTTGCTAAACGCATCCGTTAAATAAACAGAGTGTTTTTTTTGTTCGTAATAATAAAGGCTTGAGCCAGCTGCTGTGAATATGAATAAAGATAATGGAACAAAGAAAAAATCTATCACATAATTAAACTCTCTAAATAAAAAAATCCCAAGGAACGAATATATGATTATTAATAAAATAACTAATGGAATAAGATAGAAAATTTTTATTCTAGAAAGAAAAAACATTCCTAAAACCGAAGTTAATAAGACTAGAATAGCAATGTTGTTTTTTGATTGCTGTTTAAGAAAGTTATCTAAAATTATATTTTGAATAATATTTGCATGAATTTCAACTCCAGACATTGCATCTCCTTCTGATGTTGGAACAAAGAAATTATCCTGCAGAGAAGGAGCTGTAGCTCCTATAAGAATTATTTTGTCTTTGAATATTCCAGAATCAGAAGATAGAGCATTATAGAAACTAATTGAGTTAAATGTGGATGGTTTTCCAGCAAAATTTATCATGTATTTTTTAGATTCAAATCTAATATCTTTATCCCACGATTGTCTGTAAATTTCAAATGTAAATGGAAGTTCTTTATTATGAAGCTTTGTTGACACAAACCTTACAATCCCATCAGAGTCTGTAATAATATTTACATAGCCATGTTTTACTTCAAATATTGGTTTTAATAACAAAGAATCAGAAACTTCTGAAGCTAAGACCACATTCTCCTTTTTAGAAATTGCATTTTGTAATTCCGCATCACTTTTTGGATTAGATATTTCAAATAAAGAGATATCAATTCCTATTGATTTTGCCTCGTTTATGTTATTTATTAAATCTGCTAAAACTTTTCTATCCCAGGGCCAACGCCCTATTTTTTGCAAACCATCACTGTCAATTTTTATAATTAAGATATTATCTAATGGAACCTGATTTCCATAGAGTTTATCAGTTATGTCTGGTCTAACATGATAAAACGCATCTATATAAATTAGAAAAAATAAGATAATTAATAAGATAATAAAGATAAATGTATTAAGAAAATTGATTTTTATATTTGGCTTTTTCATAAATAATTATGAATATTCTTTTATTAAAGCCTTTACTTTTATTATTTCTTTTGTAAGCTGGAGAACTTTATTTATTGAAGTTATGAATTTAGGAGCCTTTGCTTCAATCTCAGATATAGACAATTCTCCATTATCAACTTTGTCGAGGAATAAATCAATTTCAGATTCTGTTATTTGCCTTTGAGATATTAAGTCTCCTTCTTTTGTTGTTTTTTCTATTTTTACCATTCTAACTGCTATTTTTATAATAACAGGACTCTCTTCAATTGTTTTTTTTCTTAGAAATTTTAGTTGGTCTAATGTTTCCATGTAATTAGTTAATATTTGCTTTTTTTCTTGTGATGTCAATTTTCTCGAAATACCATTTTCAATAACTTTATTTTTATCAACAAGAAAAGTAGTTCCATCATGTTTATAGTCTACATTTCCGTCTCCAACAAATATTTTATTTTCTGAAAGAGAAAAACTTGTCCCTCTAATAGAAGCTACAGAATTGTCAGACTGCAAGGTATATTCTTTGACTCCAAATAATTTTGTGAAGGTGTTCCAGGTAGAACCACTTTCCTGAGAAATTTTAGGATGCGCTTTTTCTAAGTCTGATATTTTTATTCTGGTGTTTTCTTCTAAATTAACAACAATGCTTTCATATAAAATCACAGAAGCTTTTCCAGAAGATAACGTTTCAATTATGTCTGACTCTGATAATCTAACATTTCCTGATACCATAGCATTATTCAGATTAACTACAGCAGATTCAACATTTAATTGAGCGGGAATTTCTGATGCTCTAAATAAAGTTAAATAAACGAAGACGATTAGTAGAATTATTATAATTAAAAACATAAATAAAAAAATTTTATTTTTTGGTCTCTTTTCTTCCATAGCAAAAGTAATGGAAAAGCCATATAAAAATCTATTCACCAACCGATATTTAACATCATAATTATTAACCGTAAACTTAACATTTGTAACAATAACCTTCTTAAACTATCATTTATTTATTTTATTATGAGGGTATTTTATCATGGGAAAAATTATTAGAGAAAAAAATTCAAAAGTTTCTAAAACAATAATTGGTTTGGAAATTCATGGCTATATAGAGACAGAAGAAAAGTTATTTTGTAGATGCAAGAATTTTCATGACATGAAAAAAATTAAACCAAACACTAATACTTGTCCTATTTGCACTGGAATGCCTGGAAGTAAACCAATGTTGCCTAACAAACAAGCTATTGATAAAATTCTTCAGATTAGTTTAATGCTTAACTGTAAGCCAAATTTAGTTGAAAATAATAAATTTTTAGTATTTCAAAGAAAACATTATAACTGGCCAGACATGCCTACGGGTTATCAAAAAACAATTTCAGGAGCTTATTCAGTTCCTGTTGCTGAAAAAGGAAATTTTTTAGGAATAAAAATAAGGGAAGTGCATTTAGAAGAAGACCCAGCGGCTTGGAATCCTGAAACAGGAAAAATAGATTATAATAGAGCAGGAGCTCCTTTAGTTGAAATTGTTACAGAACCTGATTTTAAAAGTTCAGAGCATGTTGAAATTTGGTTAAGGCAGTTAATTTTATCGTTATCTTATATAAAAGCTTTAAATAAAGATGCTGGAATTAAGGCAGATGTTAATGTTAATATAAAAGGGACAGAAAGAACCGAGATTAAAAATGTTAATTCTGTTAGGGAAATAGTTAAAGCTATTAATTATGAAGTTAAAAGACATGAGAAAGAAAAACCAATAAAAAAAGAAACAAGAAGATGGAATTCTGAATTGGAGATTACAGAATTAATGAGAGAAAAAGAAGAACAAGCTGATTATAGGTTTATTCCTGATCCAGATTTACCTGTAATAAAAATAACAAAAGATAGAATTGAAAATATTAGAGAAGCCCTTCCAGAAACTCCAATGGAAAAACTTGAAAAGATTATTAAAAAGTATAAAATTGATAAAGAAAATGCAAGAATTCTTATTAAAAACTTAGAAATTGCAGAATTATATGAAAAAATTATTGAAAAAATTGACGCTAGATTTGCTTTGTCATGGATTACTGTTGAATGGTTTTCTGTTTTAAATTATAATAAGAAAACAATGCAAGAATTAGAGATAAATGCAGATCATTTTATAGAGCTTTTAGAGTTGTTGGAAAAAAATAAAATAACTCCATTAAAAGCAAAAGACATAATGAGAAAGTTTATACCAAAAAGTTTTTCTCCAAAAAAAATTATTGAAGAATTTGTAAAGATTGACAATGAACAAGAATTAAGAGAAATAATTCAAGAAGTTTTGATCGAGAATGAAAAAACTGTAATTGATTATAAAAAAGGAGAAAAAAAAGCATCTAATTTTTTAATAGGAAAGGTTATGAATGTAACTAATAAAAGGGCGGATTATCAAATCGTCAAAAAAATTTTAGATGAGGAGTTGAGGAAATATAATTAATTTATTGATAGACAAGTCTTTAGTAGTCTAGATTAAATTTTAGATTTAGAGTTAATTATTAATTTTTTTTGCAGAAATCTAACATTTTTTCAATTAAATGATTGGACGCGCGTCTGGAAATAAATCTAATTTAAATTCCCTAGAAACGATGCAAAATTCGTAATCTTTTATTATATCTGAGAAATTTTCTTTTAACTGAAGTATTATATTTTGAAAGGTATCATAATCTTCTAATTCGAAATCTATTTCAAAATCCCAACTACCTAAAACTTTCTGTGGCCATACTACTCCTGGTAAAAAAGAAGAATATTTTATAAATTCTTCAATTCTATTTTTATTTGTGATATTTAAATAAATAATGGCCTTGCAAAATATCCTCTCCATTTTTTGAGGGTCCCCCTCAAAATTTATTAGGTGATATAAATAAATATTTAGGAGAGCAAGAATTTACAAGTAGAGGGTATGTAGAAAGCACAAATAAAGTTAATTCTCTGATAAAAGACGCTCAAGATAATTTTGTATTAATTCAAAAAGCTTATTCAGACCAATTACAAAAGAAATCAGAAACGAAAAAAAGAGGTTTTTGGTCAATGTTTAAGCGAAGTTAATCGAAGACCATTAATTATTCAATTAGGATTAAACTGTTGTATTATTGGTTTGATTTGAAGGAGGTTGATTTGTCCCATTTGTAATTATTTCTATTTGACATAAACTATTACATCCATCGCCATTTATTGTATTCCCATCATCACAAGCCTCTAAACCATTTACAATTCCATCTCCACAGGATTCTGTTGTAATACAAACGTCATACCCATTACATAAGGAGTTACATGCTTCTGTTCCTGCATATCCTTCTGTTGTTGTGCATACTTGAGTTTCATTTATTCCAGTTTCACATATTTCTCCTTTTTCTAGAATTCCATCTCTACAAATAGGTGCGCATTTTCCAACACTATCACCATGAGCTAGATGAGATTTAACAGCAGGTATTGCAATTTCAAGAGTAACTTTTTTATTTTTATTTTCTTCGGAAACATGACATATTGTTGCTTTATTATATCCTACAACTAAAAATGCCCACCATGGTTTATTTGTTTTTATAATTTCTCCTGTTTGTGTATTAATTAAAGTTTCTAAATTAACGCTAGTATCAAAAATTCCTAAAAATCTCCCTAGATTTGTCGTTTTAGCCGAAAAAACAGCTTCTTTCTGACCTTTTTCAAGAACTTCTTTTAATTCAATATTTATGTTTTTTCCTCCAATTTCTGCAAGAGCTGTTTTTAATACTTCATCTGGAGTTGTAATAATATCTTGTTCAGCTCCAGTGGAAAGTTTAGCTTTAAGTATCGCCTTTCCTTCTTCAAACTCTTCTTTAATTGTTAGTTTAGTTTCAAATCCAACCCCCTCTACTTCAACAGAAATTTTTGTTTCAGTCCTGCCGTCTTTAATTTTAGTCTCTGTTTTAAAAATAATTTCAGTTCCATCTGGAGTTATAATTTTTCTTTTAACTTCTATTTCATTTTTTCCATTTTCAATTTTGGTTTCTGTTTCAATAGTTACTTTATTACCAAATTCATCAATAAAAGTTCTTTTTTCTTCAGTCTCTGTCCCCCCCTTTCCATTAGTTTCTGTTTTTGTTTCTACAGTAACTTTTCTTCCTTGCTCATCTGTTATTATTTTTGTTTCTGTTTTTTGAGTAGATTTATCTTCAGAATCCTCATCATTTTCATCAGAATCTTTATCTGAGTCAGAATCTGAATTTTCTGACTTCATATCATTTGAACTTTTACTTAAGGCTGAGTTAGATCTCAAGGAGCCTTTGTCTGAACTAGATGAATCAGATTTAGAATCAGAATTGGATTTAGAGTCTTTTTTTCCGTTGTCAGAATAGTCTTTAGCAATAACATTAATAGAAAAAATACTTGTAAACAGCATTACTATTATAAAGACAATAAAAAATTTTGGTAACCGATTAATCTTTTTTGATTTTGATATGAACATTTTTATACGCTCTTAATACTAATAATAAGAATTAGGATATAAAAGTCTTTCCATATATTTGTTTTTTTCTTGTTATTACTAAAATTAATTAAACAAGGACCTTCAGATAATTTTAGCAAGGCAATTACCAAATCTTTATAAAAACCTTTCTGTTAATTATTAAAGTTATAAAAGAGGTTAAAGTAAAATGCCATTAGTAATGCCAATAGCTTTTCTAGGAGCACTTCTCGATTCAATATTGTCCATTATAGACAAAAAAATAATAAAGTCAAAAATAACTTTTAGGAATTATGTTGTTTATATTTTTTTAAGCATAGTTGTTTTCGCATTGCCTCTTGTTTTCTTTTTTTGGAATGTAGAGCCAGAAGCCATAGAGCTAAAAAATTTAGTTATTTTTATGGCAATAGTCGTCATTTCTATTTTTGCTAATTTTTTTGTTTTTTATTCTCTGACAAGAGAAGATTTATCTGAAATAGAGCCAATAAGATTAACAACCCCCCTACTTATTATCTTGTTAGCCTTTATTTTTAGTTTTTTCTTTAATTCATATGAAAATGAAAGAAATTATTCTGTTATTATTCTGTCGTTAATCGCAAGTATAACCTTAGTTGTCGCCCATACTAAGAGACATCATTTATATTTTAATAAATATGCTCTTTCAGCTGTAATAGGAAGTTTTTTAGTTGCTTTCGAGCTTGTTCTTTCAAAGCCCCTGCTTGATTATTATAATCCGATTACATTTTATTTCTTAAGGTCTTTATGTATTCTTATAATAACCTGGGCGGTTTTTCAAAGAAAATTAACTAGTGTGAAAGAAAAAACTAGGTTTTTGATTTTGTTACTTGGAATAATGGCTGTTTTTATGAGGGTTATTTTATATTATGGATATCAAACTTTAGGAATTGTATTTACAACAACTATTTTTATTTCATCTACAGTTTTTATTTATATTTTTGCATGGATATATTTAAAAGAAAAAATTACCTTAAGGCAGATAATAAGTTCAGTAATTATTTTAATATGTGTTATTGCAGCTATTGTTGTTGGAGCTAGATAACTAGTTATTGAGGCAACAGATTAAAATGTTATTTCATAGACGAGATTGGTTAGTTATTAGTTAATGAGATTATTATAATCTGGAGCTTATTGAGGGAAAATTAATAGCAGACCAGGGTTTCATCGCCAGCGGATTTAATAGCACCATAACTAGAGATATATTAGTTTTAATTAACTGACACCAAATCTTTATAAAAAGCCTGCTCTTTTAATTAATATAAGGATTTAAGTTTAAACCAACTAAAAATTAATACAGAAAAAAGTAAACTTTTTTCTGTCCCAAAAATTTCAACAAGAAATTTTTGATGCAATAAGATGAAAAAGAGGAAAAAAGGATTGGATAAAACCGATAAAAATATCCTAATTAGAGATATATTAAGAGTTAGAAATTCAAGAAAAATTTATATCCACTTTTATTTAATGATAATTATTTTAGTAGGGGTAGTTATTTACACAAAACTTTCTGGAAGGCCCTTAGATGATGCTGCATTTAAACTATCATTAGCTTTTATAATAGCTGTGTTAATTGCAACTGAAATCCATAGACTTGGAAATTATTATCAGATTAATGATGATTCCGTTATTCATAAAAACGGGTATTTTTCAATAGTCTTAAAAAGATTAGAGTTTAATGCAATAAGTGATTCCCATATAAACCAAACTTTATTAGAAAGATTTTTATCTTATGGAGATGTAGAAATTCATATGTTTTCCAGAGAAAATAATCTTATTATAAAAAATATAAATAATCCTTTTAAATTCGTAGAATTTTTAGGTAGTAAAATGGGTCATTGGAAAACAAGAACAAGATAAAAATGGATGCGCAAATACAAATAATAGATCAAAAAAGAGCTCATAAAAAAAGCCGTATTTGGGCATTTGTTTTTTTAGTTTTTTTTGGAGTATTGGGTTTTTTAATCTATACTTCATTTTATAATCCGAGTTTTGCCAAATCGATTACAGGGAATATTATAAAAGATAGGGGAGGCACTATTGATATAGATGCAGTGTTAACACCATCTGAGAAATTAGAAATAAACAGTAAAATGGATAAGATAGAACTAAAAATTTCTTCTGGTAACTTTTTTGTTGGGAAAGAAGAATTAAAATTAAATAAAGCAAGCATAGTTATTGATGGTTTTAATGGGAAATTAATTTTTAATAAAAACAATATCGAAAAGTTAGATGGAAAGACAGAAAATATTTTTGTTGATGGCATATCTATAACTAGCAGTTCTAATATGAAAATCTTACTTGAAAAATCTGATTTTAGTTTTTTGAAAATACATAATTTTCATTTAGATGATTTAAATTATAGGACGTCTGGTATAGTTAAGCTAAACAATGGAAAAGTTTTGGTTAATTTAAATGATGAGGATTTTAAAATAGAAGAATTTCAAGGAGATTTAGAGCTAGTAAGAGACAGATTTAAACTTAACGGAATTATTAAAAAGTCTAACCTAGGATTTATTGATATAAAAGCAACTAAAAATATAGAGAATAAAACTTCATAATTTTATTATTTCTTGTATTTCAATACAAAACCCAAAAACACAATTTTTCAGAATTATTTTTAATAAACTTGGAATAGTTTTTTATATATCACAAAACCTTCGGTTTTTAACCCACACCTAAAGGCGAAATAACTCACTTCACCGTCTAAATGATAAAATAGGGAGTGAGTTATTGAGTTTGGGTTTGTCAAACAAAAAGCATTTTACAAAATTAATATTTGATAAAAAATGCTTTTTGTTTGCTGGTTTTGTGGTGCCGAGCAAAAGCAATTTACAATTTATATAATAAAAATTGTTTTTGGGAGAAGGAGGTTTCTCTGAGTTTAAGAGATTCATATGAAAAATTTATCGATCGAATTTTTTTAACAAAAATCTTTAAAAATTTTATAAGAACAAAAATATATAAATACTTAAACTCTTAATACATTATATTATCAGTTAATTTACAAACATGAGGTTATATAATGGCGAAAAAAAAGAAAAAAAAGAAAAAAAGATAAATTTTATTTTAAATTATTTTTATGTTTTTATAAATATTAATTTTATTTTTTTTAAGAGGGACATAATCCCACTAGCTATTTTTTTATTTTATTTATTCTGTTTTCATTATTTGTTATTAATTATTATTAATTTATTCTACTCCTCTAATCACTTATAGATTTAATAAAACTTTATACGAATAGTTTTAAATAGGTTTTTCTTATTAATACTAAATCTAAAAAGAGCCTGTAGTTCAATGGATAGAATCTTCGGTTTCGGCCCGAAGGATCGAGGTTCGAATCCTCGCAGGCTCATTTTTAATCACAAAATATTTAAAGACTAAAGAGCAATAGTAAATTGATAGGGGGTGTGCTAATGAATCAAACATGTTATAATGGTGTTTGCTCAAAATGCTTTGCTGGAAAATATATTGTTATAGGTATTATTGTGCTTGTAACCGCCATTTATTCGATACAATATATTTGGCACGTAATAGGCTCATTACTGATTTTAAAAGGCCTGCTTAAATGGGTAAAACCATTTTGTCTGCATTGTGAGCCAGAGAAAAAAGGCAGGAAATAAATTTTAATTAAATTTTATAGATAAATTTTTTTATGTTTGTTTACTATTTGCATTTTAATACGGTTTTATAAAAAAGAAAGGGGAAAGTCCTTGTTTTGTGTTTAAATTAGGGTTTAGTAGAAGTAGTTGATAAAATATTCTGTTAATTTAAGAAGTTGATAAAGCCAGCCAAATAAATAATTTTCTGAAGATAAACTAATTATTTTGTTAACCTCTAAGCAAGAAATCCATCATACTTTAATATGAGGATGAATTGCTTCTTACTTTTTCTCGCTAATTATTTCTTTTATTTATTATTAATAAATTTATCTGAAATTAAAGATCAGTTCATCGCGCAGGAAGCCACGATCTTTAGGTCGTGGAGGAAGTCACATTTCAATTAATCTTCAATTCTTTGTTTATTATTAATTATCATCAACTTTATTATTCATTTAAACTGGATTTTTTATACTTTCAAAAAGTTTAATTGTTTCTTCAATACTTTCTTTTAAATTATCTTTGAACTCAAAACCTAATTTTTTTATTTTATCATTTGAAACTTCATAAGGGCTTTGGTTTAGTAAAGGATTTTTGGTTATTTCAATTTTGACGTCTCTAAATTTTTTTATGCTGTCTATTATCTTATTTATACTAAAATTATCTGTTAAAACATTATAAATCTCTCCAGGTTTTCCGTTCTTTTCTAAAAATTCAAAAGCATTTATACAATCAGCTAGTCCAAGATAAGGTCTTTTACTATTTAAGGCACTATCCCAAATAGTCAATGGCTTATTCATAGAAGCTAGATAACAAAACTTATTTACTGCAGTATGAAATCTCATTCCAATGCTCGCTCCGAAAATAGTTCCCATTCTTAAAATGGTAGTATTAAGGCTTTTATTAGAAGCTTCTTGAACAATTTTTTCAGTTATTAACTTTGATTCAGCGTAAGGACTTTCAGGTTTATAATTCTTGTAATTTTCATCAACTAATCCTATAGCTCCTCCATAAACACTAGTAGTGCTTGGAAATAGAAATCTTTTTACATCAGTATTTATTGAAGCATTTAAAATATTTATGGTTCCTTCTAAATTTACTCTGAAAGTTTCTTCTTTATTATTAACCGTTGATGGGGCATCTGTAATTGCTGCAAGATGAATTACAACATCAATATCTTTTACAATTTCTTCTAGTTTATTTTTATCATTAATATCACCTTCAATAAACTCATAATTAACTGAGTAAGGAAGATTAAATAATGAACAATATCTTTGTGTATGTAAATTATCATACATCCTAATTAAATCAACTTCTTTTCTATTGGAATATTCTCTTACTAGTTTTGATCCTATATGTCCTAAACCACCAGTAACTAAAATTTTCTTTTTTTCCACCTTCTATTTATTTTTTTCATTTATATAAAATTCTATAGTTTTTCTTATTCCTTCATCGAAACTAATTTTTGGTTTCCATCCAGTCGCTCGACAGAATTTCGAATAATCAGCAATAAAATTTCTTTTATTTATTTCGTGCTCTTTTTCTGGAAATGGAACATGTTTAATATTAACTTCTTTTCCTATCAATCCTTTAGTTATCTCCTTTATTTTTTCAACGGCTTCATTAAAACTTCTTCCTAACCCAGAACCCAAAACATAAGTTTCTCCGTTAGTATTCTCAGATTCAGCCGCTAAAATAAAAGCATCAATATAATTCTGAACATAACAATAATCTCTAATCCATTTTCCATCGCCATAAACTGCCAAAGGCTTATTTTTTAACGCTTTTCCAATCATAAAATTTAAGACTCCCCTATTAGGATTATCTATTTTTTGATATTCTCCAAAAACATTAGACAGTCTTAAAACACAACTTTTAATATTATAAGTTTCATAATAAACTCGTAAATATTTTTCTGCTGTTAATTTATTTATGTCATATATTGAACTAGGATTTTCATTTTCATTTTCATTTGAAGGTAGTTTTTTAGGAAATCCTATCACAGTAGTAGTACTTGGGAAAACAATTTTTATATTAGGATTAATTTTTTTACAACTTTCTAAAATATTTATTAAACCCCCTAAATCATTTTTAAAATCTTTGCAGGGATCTTCCATAGATTTTTTTAAATCAGTTTGCCAGGCAAAATGAAACAAATAATCCTTCTCTTCGATAACTATTCTTACCTTTTCTTCATCTAACAGATTTCCCTCAATAATTTCAAGTTTATCCTCAATACTACTAATATTTTGCTTAGATTGCCCACTTTTAATAAATAAGCTTACATTAAAATTTAAATTAACAAGTCTTCTAGACAAATTACTACCTAAAAAACCACACCCACCAGTTATAATTACTTTTTTCCCCACCATGATTTTTTTTATTAAACTTACATTATAAAGATTTTTATTCTCTAAAACATATAGTGCTATAAAATAACAACACTATAAGACAACAATTTATATAAACGAATTACAAATAACTTTTTTATGAAAATTGAATGTAAGGTTTGTAATAGAAAAACTCTTGAAGAATTTATTAACTTCGGAGATATGCCGGCTGCAAATGCCTTTTTAAAAAATGAAGATTTAGATAAATCAGAATATACATACAAAATGGCCGTAGGTTTTTGCCATAGTTGTTATATGACTCAATTGATTAACCTTGTTCCATATGATAAGTACATTATTCCTGATGAAACAGGAAAAACTAATTATGCTTTTTTTTCTTCAACATCTAAATTTATGGAAAAACATTTTGCAAAATTTGCAGAAGAAGTTGAGAGCAGATTTTTAGAAGGGAATAAAAAGGTTGTAGAAATTGGGAGTAACGATGGGATTATGTTAAAATCATTTGAAGATCGAAAAAATGTTTTAGGTATAGAACCTTCTTATAATGTAGCACAAATTGCGAGAAAGCAAAGTATAGAAACCATCGCTGATTTTTTTAGCCAGGACTTAGCAAGAAAAATAGCAAAAGAAAAGAAAGCTAGAGCAGTAATCTCAACAAATGTTTTTTTGAATATAATCGATATACATGATTTTGTGAAAGGAGTACAAGAGTTACTAGACGAAAAAGGAGTTTTTATAACAGAAGACCCGTACTTATTGGATATTCTAGAAAAAAATTCTTATGACCAAATATATGACGAACATATCTGGTATTTTTCTTTGTCATCATTATCAAAATTATTTCCTATATATGATATGGAGATTTTTGATGCAAAAAAACAAGAGGTACATGGAGGTTCAATGAGAGTTTATATCGCAAGAAAAAATAATTATGAAAAGTCAGAAAGATTAAAAAATTATTTAGAAAAAGAAAAACAAAAAGAAATAAATACAATAAAACCCTATCTTGAATTTGTAAAAAGAATTGAAGCAAATAAAGAAAAATTTGTTAGTTTAATTATAAATTTTAAAAAACAAGGCAAAAAAATTGTAAGTTATGGCGCTGCTTCAAAAGGAACAATTGTTCAGAATTATTGTAATCTGGGTCCAGAAATAATTGATTATGTTTCTGATTCAACTCTTTATAAACAAGGACTTTACACACCAGGAAAACATATCCCTATAGTTTCTCCAGAAGTTTTTCATAATGATAATGCAGATTATGCTATCTTATTTGCTTGGAATCATGTAGAAGAAATTATGGAAAAAGAACAAGAATTCTTGAAAAGAGGAGGAAGGTTTATTGTTCATCTCCCAGAACCTAGAATATTGGAATATTCAGAATAAAAAATAAATAATTCATAAAAAGATCAGTAAATAAAAAAAATAGAAAAATTAAAAAAGAGAGATAGATTATGAATCTAGTTTACACTATTGGATTATCTAATTACTTTTATTAAAAGACTAATAAAACTTAAAAATGGAAATTGAATTTAAAAAGTTAAAACCATTTATAGATCATGAAGGAGAACTTTTTGAAGTTTTAAGGTCAGATGATTCTATTTTCGAAGGAAAATTTGGACAAAATTTAGTTTCTATTGTTAATCCAGGAAGTATTAAAGGCTTACATTTTCATAAGAAACAGACAGAATACACTACTTGTATAAACGGAACTATTCTTTATGTAGCTATAAAAGAAATTAAAGGAAGTTCATTAATTAAAAAATTTCAAATAGGAGTTAGTAATAGAATATTAATCAAAACTCCTCCAGGCATATGGCATGGGTATAAAGTTCTTGGCAATAGTGAAGCAATTATCTTATACACCATGGATAAGCTCTATAATCCAAAAGACACAGATACTTTAGATAGGAATCCCTATTATTTTGGAAATATCTGGAAAATTTAAATAATAATTTTAATAGAATGGAAAACTGGAGAAATAAATTAGAAGAATCTTTATGGAAATCTTCTTACGAAGAATATGATTACGGTTCTTTTTTTTATGGTTTGTAAACAGGAATTACTACTGATATTGTTGTTTTTTAAATATCATGATATTTCTTATTTATTGATTATAAATTTCATGAATAGTGTAATTTTATTTTTTCCATGAACTTAAATCCCTACTAATTAATTTTTCTAGTTTCTCTATATCTTTTATATATACCTTTTTCAGTCTTTCCCTAACCTCTGATTCTAACTTCGGTTTTTTAGATTCCTTAACATTAATGTCATTTATTTTATTAAATAATTCATTAATTTTTGTTTTTCTTTTTATTAAAAAAATAATCGCTCCAAAATTACTTTCTTCTAATTTATGAGAAATTTCTGACAAAAAGGTTATAATACTTCTGATAAATTTAAATCTAGTTTCAGTAGATTTAGCCGGTTTTTCTTTTAAATTTTTAGGTTTATAATTACTGTCTACTCCTAAAAAATCATAAAACTCTCTTGCAACTTTTTCAGGATTTTTTACAATATCGTCATATAGTATTATTTTAATGTTCTTTTTTGGAAATAAAGCAAAATAGGACTTTAATTGTTTGTAATAAAATCCTCTGTGCCTATAACCATCGCCATTTGGATAAAGCCCAGTTTGTTCTTTAAAAAATGCAACTTTAAAACTATCTTTTTCTTTTAGCTTAAATCTTTTAAATGCAAGCCAGTCAGAATAAGCTCTTTCAATAGGCTCTCTTAAACAAGCCCATATTTTAACATTTGGGAAATGTTTTTTAATTATTTTAGCAATTTTTGGATTAACCATATAATATGAACTGAACTCTCCTCTCACTTGTCCTTTTTTGCAACTTTTAAATAAGTCAAGATATCCTTTAATCCCTCTTTTATCATATTCTGATGTTTTATTATATGGTCTAGTGGCAGAAAAATAATTTAGTTTTCCTATATATGGACAACATATTTGTGGATGTTTTGAGAGAATATTCACTATCCACGTAGTTCCAGATCTCCCGGCTCCTATTCCTATAAAGTCTATTTCTTCCATTATAATAATTACTATACCTATTTTATAAATCTAGCATCAAGTATAACAATGTATTTAAATCAGTTAAATATATTAAAAAAATGCTAAAAAAAGTGAAAATTATATGTACTATTGGACCTAGTTCAAATTATCCAGAAATTTTAGAAAGATTTAAAGACAGGGGAGTTGATTTTTTTAGGATAAATTTATCTCATACCGAAGAAGATGATATAGATCAAAGAATAAAAGATCTTTTAGGTTACGGGCCCTCTATAATATTAGACACAGAAGGTTCACAGATAAGATCTGGCAACATTGAGGATCTTTTTTTAAGAGAAGGAGAGATTATTAAACTATTTTCTAGTAGGGTAAAATGTGACTCTAATAAAATATTCTTAAGTCCAGAAGGAATTATTAGGGGTTTAGAAGTCGGCGATTTAATTTCTATAGATTTTAATTCTCTTTTATTAAGGGTTTTTGACACTACAACAAAAGAAAATGGATATATATCATGTAAGGCCATAATTGGCGGATTAATTGGAGCTAGAAAAGCAGTTCATATTGATAGTCAAACATTCTCGTTATCTCCTTTTAGCAAGAAAGATTATAAGGCTATAGAATTAGCAAAAAAATATGGAATATTGCACTTCACTTTGTCTTTTATGGAATCTCCAGAAAGCGTGATTAAATTTAAACAAATTTATCCTAATTCAATTGTATACTCCAAAATTGAATCTAAAAAAGGCCTGAAAAATTTTTTAGAAATAACTAAAGTTTCAGATGGAATTCTTATAGATAGGGGCGACTTAGGAACTCAAATTCCTCTAGAAAAAATTCCATTTGCCCAAAAATTAATTTTAAAAAAAGTTAAAGAGTTTGGAAAAGAAGCATTTATAGCTACAAACACTTTAGAGCAAATGGCTTTTGCTCTAAAACCTAATAAAGCAGAGGTCAACGATATCATAAATAGCATCTTAGATGGAGCAACAGGAATTGCTTTAACAAAAGAAACTGCAATTGGAAAATATCCTGTTGAAACAGTAAATATTTTACTAAACCTATTTAATCAGATAGAATTATTAAACAAAGAACAAGGAGAAAATATTATTGAAAAAATAGAAAAAATAAATTATTTAGAATCAGATAACTTTCCAGAATTGCTTATTAAACCGCATGGGGGGGTATTAATAAATAGGTTTAACCCAAATTATAAAGGGCCTCTGCCGATAAAAAAAATAGAAATAAATGAAGAAACTTTAATGGATTTAGAAAACTTAGCTATAGGAGCTTTTAGCCCATTAGATGGGTTTATGGACTCTAAGGATTTTAATTCTGTTATAAATGATATGAGGTTAACTAACAATATTATTTGGCCACTGCCAATTTTTTTGGCCGTTAATGAAGATGTAAAAAGTAGCCTTATTGAGGGAGAAAACATAGCTTTAACCAAAAATGGAGAAATAAGGGGGATTTTACATTTAAAAGAAATTTATAAAGTAGATAAAGAATTAGTTGTAGATAAAATATATGGAACAAAAGACCCCACTCATCCCGGGGTTAAAAATTTTTTAGAGTGCGATGAATTTTTTTTAGGAGGAGGAATAACCTTATTAAAAAAAAGAATATCTGATTATAGAATTCATGAGTTTACTCCCAATCAAACAAGAAAAATTTTTTCAGAGAGGGGTTGGAGTAAAGTAGTCGGTTTTCACACAAGAAATGTAATACACAGAAGTCATGAATTTATTCAGCTTGAAGCAATGAAAAGAGGGCTTTGTGATGGTTTGTTCATTCATCCAGTAGTTGGAAGTAAAAAATCTGGTGATTTTCAACCGCATATTATAATAAAAACTTATGAAGAGATGATGAACTTATATCCAAAATCAAAAGTAGTTATGGGAACTTTTTTAACACATTCTAGGTATGCTGGTCCAAGAGAAGCTTTATTCACTGCTTTAGTAAGAAAAAATTTTGGATGTTCTCATTTTATTGTTGGGAGAGATCACACGGGCGTAGGAAATTTTTACCACCCTAAATCCTCACATGAAATTTTTGATAAATTTAATCAAGAAGAGCTTGGAATAATTCCGATAAAGTTTGGCAATGTATTCTACTCTAATCTGGAAAATAAATATGTTCATGAATTAGATTTTGTGGATCATCCAGAAGATTATAAAATGAATATTTCAGGAACCGAAATTAGAAAACTTTTACAAGCAGGAAAGCCGATTCCTAATTGGTTTATGAGACCAAAAATTTCAAAAATAATAATTGATAAAATTAAAAATGGAGAGAAAGTTTTTGTTGAATAAACAATGAAAATAATGGAAATCAAGGATTTTCAAATCCTCATTTCACAATGAAATTTCTGAAACTAAAAATTTGTCATGTAAATATGTTTTATCTGCCCACTTTTGGAGGAGTAGAACAAGTTATTTATGAGCTTGCACAAAGGCAAGTTAAAGAAGGCCATGAAGTTCATGTTTTTTGTTGTGATTCAGATAAAAATTCAAGAATAAAAATAAAAGAAGAAATATTAGAAGGAGTTCATGTTCATAGATTGCCTTATATTGCTAGGTTATCTTTAAATACTTTTATCTGGCCATCTTTGTTATTGAGATTTGATGAAAATAATGTAAAGTTTGATATTGTTCATAGCCATGTTTCAGGACATTTATATGTTTTAATTATAGGATTGCTGTCAAGAATAAAAGGCTTTAAACATATTCATACAACCCACTGTCCTTGGACAGATGCTTCTTTCAGGCCTAAAATTTTAAAGCCATTTTTGTTTATAAATGATTTAATTTTTAATAAACTATCTTTTAATATGATTGATAAAATAATTGCATTAACGCCCTGGGAATTAGATATTTTGAATAAACATGTAGATAAAAAAAACCGGAATAAAATACTTGTTATTCCCAACGGAACAGATAAAATATTATTTAAAAAAATAGTTAACAACAATTTTAAAAAAAATTATAGTATTAAAGAAAAATACTTAATTTTATTTTTTGGAAGACTAAATCCAACAAAAGGGCCTGAGATGTTAGCAAAAGCAGCTATTAACATAACAAAAAAAAGAAAAGATATAGCTTTTATTTGGGTTGGACCTGATGAAGGTAAAGCAGAAGAAATTAAGAGCTTAATAAAAAATTATGAAAATATGCAATATTTAGGGCCTATAAGGGGAAAAGAAAAAATTGCTGAAATGTACCAAGCAGCAAATATTTATGTTCTGCCAAGTTATAGAGAAGGGTTGCCTTTAACTTTATTTGAAGCAATGGCTTCAGGGCTTCCAATAATTGCCTCTCCAGTTAATGGAGTTCCTTATGAAATGAAAGAACCTGAAAATGGATTTTTTGTTAGCTATGGAGATGTTGAAAAATTAGAAGAAAAAATTCTTTATTTGATTAACAATAAAAAATTAATGGAGGAAATAGCTAAAAAAAATATAGAAAAATCAAAAAATTATGATTGGGATATTATTTATAAAAAATATATGAAAGAGTATGAGAAGCTGGTAAAAATAAAATGAAAATTCTAATTATAAAAATAGGAGCTCTAGGAGACGTTGTTAGAACAAGTTTTATAGCTCAAGCTTTAAGAGATAAATACAAGAAGTTTAATCCAAGAATTTTTTGGCTTACAGACAAAAAAGCAAAACCTCTTTTTATTAATAATCTTTATATTGAAAAAGTGATAATAGATTCTGAATTTAACAGGGAGAATTTAAAAAAAGAGAGCTTTGATCTTATAATAAATCTAGAAGAAGATAGAATTTATTCAGAGTTAATCTCTTATTTTAAATGTAAAAAGCTGGGTTTTTTTTTGATGGACAATAAGATTGTTCCAAGCCAGACAGCAAAAGAATGGTATGATATGAGTTTATTAGGAGACAAAACTATAATAGATTCAGAGCTTGGTAAAATTTCTAAGAATGACTACCTTAAAAGAACCTGCAAAAAAACTCATAGACAATTAATGTCAGAAGTTGTAGAAATTAAAAACTGGAAAAAATACGAGCCTTTTTTAAGGCTTAGCAATTATCAAATAAAAAAAGCTGAAGAATTTAAAAAAAGATATAATATAGGCAATGAAATTGTTCTAGGATTAGTTCTTGGAGGAGCTGACCGCTGGCCTAAATCACTTCCTATTGATTTGAGCGCAAAACTTATTGATAAAATTTATAAAAAATTTAAATGCAAAATTATTTTATTTGGAGGTTCAAATGAAGTAGAAAGAAATAAAGAGATAATGTCTCTGTCTAATTCTCCCGTAATTGATGCAGGAACAGGAAACGATTTAATAGATTTTCCAGCATTAATTAGTGTTTGTAATTATGTTATAGCAACCGATTCACTTGGACTTCATATAGCTCTTGCCTTAAAAAAGAAAAATATATGCCTAATAGGACCAACTCCAAAAAATGAAAAAGAAACATTTGGGCATGGAAAAATAATATTGGCCAAATCAGATTGTTCTGAATGCATGCAAAAAGATTGTAAAAGCATGGAAAAAATTTCTTTAGAAGAAGTTATAAAAGCATTAGAAGAATTAAGCAAGGTTTCTCTTGCCATTGTAATAACTTCTTATAAAGAACCTAAAATAGAAATGGCTATTGAATCTATTTTAAATCAAAAAATCGACCATCCTTTTCATATTATAGTATCTGCCCCAGATAAAGAAACTCAAGATGTAGTCAGAAAATATTCTGAAAAATATAAAAAAATTTCTTTATTTAAAGACCCTGGAAAAGGAAAAAGTCTAGCTTTAAATCTTTTATTACCAACTATTAATGAAGGAATTTTAATTTTTACAGATGGGGATGTTTATCTGGATGATAATGCAATAAATGAGATAATAAAATTATTTAATGATTCCTCTATTGGTTGCGTGGCAGGAAGGCCAGTGCCAGAAGAATCCAGAGAAACAAAATACGGCTACTGGGCAAATTTTCTTTTTGAACATGCTCATAAGATGAGAAAACAAGCTTTTAAAGAAAACAGATTTTTAGAGTGTTCAGGATATTTATTTGCATTTAGAAATAATGTTATTAACTCCTTCCCCCTAGATACGGCAGAAGATACAATAGTTCCTTATATGTTCTGGGAAAAAGGGTACAAAATAGCTTATGCTGAAAAAGCAAAAGTTTTTGTTAAAAACGTCAATAACTTAGAAGAATGGCTAAAACAAAAAGTTAGAACAAGTCTCGCCCACGAGAACTTAGGTGATTATGTAGATATAGATATAACCCCAAGAAGCAAAACTTTTTATAATGAAACTAAAGGAGCTTTAAATTTATTTTCTTATCCAGCTAATTTAAAAGAATTTTTATGGGGGGTTAACTTATTATTTGCAAGACTATTTATGTGGTCTTATGTTATTTTTAATTCTAAAGTACTTCAAAAGAGACATTCAGATTCTTGGGAAAGAGTTGAAAGCACAAAATAAAAACATTTATTAACAATAGTTAATTATAGTTGATAGAAGATACCAGTTTAATTGATAGATAAATGAAATTAATATAAAGTAATAATAAATATTAGATTAACTATAGGCGAGAGAAGTCTCAACAATATATGTTAGTCTACTAAAATTAATAAAATAAAAAAGATAAAATGTCAAAAAAAAGGATACTTTTTGGTGCAACTTATTCAGTTATCGAACCTCTTGGATTATTGCATTTAGGTGGTTTAGCAAGAGATTTAGGATGGGAAAGAAATTATCATTTAGTAAAAGACCACAATTTTAAAGAATTTTTTGAAAAAATAAAAGATTTTAAGCCAGATATAATTGGTTTTAATATTTATACAGGAAATCATTTACAATTATTTGAAGCTTATGAAAGACTAAAAAAAGATTATCCTGATATAATCACAGTTATTGGAGGACCCCATGCAACTTACTTTCCATCAGAAGCAGAAAAACATGCAGATTACGTAGTTATGAGCGAAGGTTTTCATTCATTAAGAAAAATTTTGAAGGGAGAGGCAGAAAAAGGAATTATGCCAATGAAAGAAAAGGAACAATTTCCCCATCCTGATAGAAAAACTTTTTATAAATTACATCCTCAACATGCAAACAGTTACATTAAAAGTTTTATCACTATGACTGGCTGCCCATATAAATGCACTTATTGTTATAATAGTAGTGGACCAGAGGATATTTCAGCCCCCCCAAAAATTATAGAACAAATAAAATTATCAATGCTTCCCGTTATTGACCAACCTAATTCTGAATGTTCTAGTTCTAAATTGAATAAACTAGGTTATGGTAGATTATTTCCATTTAATATTAGAAGTGTAGATGATGTTATTAGAGAGACTAGAGAAATTGCTGAAAAATGGCCGACAAAAGTTCTTTATTGTCAAGATGATGTTCACGGATTTGATATCAAAGAATGGCTTGTAAAGTTTAAAGATCATTATATGAATGAGGTAGGAATTCCTTATCATGCTCAAATGAGATGGGAGATGACTAAAGATAAAAAAAGATTAGATCTTTTAAGAGAAGCAGGTTGTTTTGGTTTAACACTAGCAATTGAAGCTGCAGATCGAAATATAAGAGAGGAAGTATTAGACAGGGCAATGCCAGAAGATTTAATGTTTGAAGGAATGAAATATTTAATAGAAAATGACTTTAAAGTAAGGACAGAACAAATTACGGGATTGCCCTATGGAGCAACTACGAAACCAACAAAAATGAATCTAGAAGCAGATTTAGAATTGGTTGAATTAAATGTAAGACTAAGACAAGAATCAGGAGGTCCTTCAATGGCATGGGCATCTACCCTTGCTCCATATAAAGGAACAAAACTTGGAGCTTATTGTGAAGAGAACGGCCATTATAATGGAGATAATAGTGATGTTCCAGATACTTTTTTTGATAGATCTGTTTTAAGGTTCCCAAAAGAATGGAGAGGACCAAGATTAAAGGAAATAAAAAATGACTTAGGTGTATGGCTTGATCAAGATTCTTTAGAAGATTATAGGAATAAAAATGCAGAGCTTAGAAGAATTTTCAATTTTATAACTTTAGTTCCAGAAGGACATAAACTCGCGGAATCCTATTTAAATAAAAGCGAGTTTAGTTATGAAAGCCTAGGGAAAGGAACAGAAGAGCATTTAAGAAAATTATTAGATAATCAAAACAATCTAGAATCAAAAGAAATTCTGAAAAATCTAGCCAGAGTTAGAAAATTTATTTCAGAAAGAAATTTTGGAATTCAAGAACTAGAGAATCTCGCACCTTATTTCGCAGTTTTGCCAAAATCAGAATTAGCTATTGAAGGGGTTGTAAGATATGCAAATGAAAAATTAAACGGAACTTTAGACTCGAAAGTATTATCTACAGCCGTCAGACATCATCTATATGACAATGTTTTATATTCAACTGATGATAATGGCAATAGTAGTGATAAGATAGATAGAGTTATAGAAAAAGAAAGATATCCTGCTAAAGTTTGATTCTAAAATAAAAGTTCTAAAACCTATATTCTTATAAATTAGATTATTTAAAACTTTAAAATGAGCGCTTATGGAATAAGAACAATAGAAGAAATTGAAGGATTGGCCAAAGAGTTAAGACTACAAAATAAAACAATTATTACTACAAATGGAAGTTATGACTTAATTCATTCAGCCCATATAAGATTTTTAAAAAAAGCAAAAGATTTAGGAGATGTTCTTATTGTATTGTTAAACAGCGACGAATCTGTAAGAATAAATAAAGGTCTTGATAGACCTATAATTCCTGAAAATGAAAGAGCTTATCTTTTATCTGAATTAAAACCAGTAGATTATGTAGTTATTTTTCCACAAGACAGGCCTCTGGAATATTTAGAAAGAATAAAACCCAATATCCATGTTAAAGGAGGAACTTGGATTGAAGAAAGAATTAACGAAGAAAAAGAACTTATTGAAAAATGTGGGGGTAAGTATAAAACATTTGAGTTAGAGAAAGGATATTCTACTAGTGATATTATAAAAAGAATAAGAAAGGTATAGAATCGATCTGGAGAATATAAAACTTTTTATATTGCTTTCTAATCTCGATTATATGAAAAATTTATTAGATGTTTTAAATAATTTTTACAATAAGAATATTCTTGTTATAGGAGACGTTATACTAGATAAATATACTATTGGCCGTGTTAAAAGAATAAGCCCAGAAGCTCCTGTGCCAGTTCTTAGTGTAGAAGAAGAATTTTACAAACCAGGAGGAGCTGCAAATGTAGCTCTAAATGTAGTAAATCTTTCTACTAAAGGAGAGATTTATCTTTTTAGTTTCGTGGGAGAAGATTTTTATGGGAATGAACTAAAAAAAATTTTAAGTAATAATAGGATCAATTATTATTTTGAAAAAAGTGATACAACAATTATGAAAGAAAGGGTTATCGGAAGAAGCTCTGGCCAAAAGCAACATATAGTAAGAATCGACAGAGAAGAAATTTCAGAAAAAAAGTTTAAAGATATTGATAATCTTTTACAAGCAGCTGAAAAAGCAGATAAAATAATTATTTCTGATTATGCAAAGGGGGCAATTACACAGGATCTTATAAATTATTTACATCCTTACAAAAATAAGATAATAATAGATCCTAAACCAGACAACAAAAATTTTAATACTATTTATAAGAATTCTTTTTTGATAACGCCTAGTAAAGACGAGGCCCTTAAAATGTCTGGAGAGTATTCTATTGATGATGCTGGTTGTAAATTAAGACAGAAATTTGATTCTAATATATTGATAACCTTAGGGAAAGAAGGAATGATGTTGTTCCCATTAACTAATACCATAATAGAAATAGAAACAATTCCAGAAGAATCTTTTGAAGAAACTGGAGCAGGAGATACAGCCATAGCAGCAATTGCTTTAGCTTTAGCATCGTCTGATAATTCATTAGATTCTTTAATAAACGCAGCAAAAATAGGAAATTTAGCAGCAGGGATAACTGTAAAACATATTGGTACTTATGCCCCGACCTTTCTAGATCTAAGAGAGAAAATTTTATCTTTGCAAAATAAGAATGACAAATACTAGTTAATTAA
Organism: Nanobdellota archaeon; assembly: GCA_038044985.1. Classification (GTDB taxonomy): domain Archaea; phylum Nanobdellota; class Nanobdellia; order Pacearchaeales; family GW2011-AR1; genus ARS1285. The sequence goes on along the minus strand of JBBSYY010000012.1, from coordinate 48,863 downwards.
AGATTCTCAAGTGATTATCACTATCATAAATTGTAGTTTAACAAAAATAAAAAATACTAAAATAAATTTAATAGAAAAAAGTGTCTCAAATAAAAATGGAATTCGATAAATCAAAAATAAAAACATTGCCTTTATCTGAAAGAAAGAGTAAGACTAGTTTAGATATAATGATAAATCCAGACGAGGTTCCTAAAAGATCGAAAAACTTGGAAATAATAACTAATATAGCAAATGAGATATTAAAATCTAAAAAAGAGGATAAACAAGTGATAATGTTTTTCGGTGCCCATCTAATTAAAAACGGATTATCTCTGATTTTAAAGAAAATGGCCGAAAAAAATTATATAACACATCTAGCTACAAATGGAGCTGGCTCAATTCATGATTGGGAATTTGCTTATCTAGGGAAAACTGAAGAAGATGTCAGATATTATGTACAAAAAGGCCAATTCGGGTTATGGGAGGAGACAGGAAAATATATTAATCTAGCTATTATAGAAGGAGCTAAAAATAATTTAGGTTATGGCGAGTCTATTGGAAAACTTATTAGTTCAGAAAAATTAGGAGAAGAAATTATAAAACATCCCTATAAAAAATTTAGCGTGCAAGAAGCAGCATATTGTCATAAGATATCATTTACAGTTCACTCTTGTCTAGGCCAGGATATAATACATGAACATCCTTTATGTGATTTTGAAGCAATAGGCAAAACTTCTGGAACTGATTTTTATAAATTTGTTAATTCTGTCTCAAACTTAGATGGAGGCGTTTATTTATCAATAGGTTCTGCTATAACTTCTCCGATGGTTTTTGAAAAAGCCTCTTCGATGGCAAGAAATCTAGCATATCAAGAAAATAAAGAGATAGAAGATTTTCTTATAGTTGTTAATGATATACAAGAAGGGAAGTGGGACTGGAATTCAGAGAAAGAGCCACCTAAAGACGATCCTTCTTATTATTTAAGATTTTGCAAGATTTTTAGCAGAATGGGGGTAAGAGAATTGCATTATGTTCAAGAAGACAACCGAATTTTTTTAACAAACCTATATCATGAATTAAGGAAACTTGACAGATAATAACAAACTATAAAAACAAACTTCTATAAAATTAATAATGGATATAACCGATAAATTACCATCTGCAGAACAACTAATTTTTAATCATACTCAAAATACTCAAAAGGAAAAACAAGAAAATATTAAACATTTACTTTTTGGTTGGATACAGGATAGTTATGATAAATTATTTCTTTTAATTTTTTTAGTAGCCTTGATAATAAGAATTCTTGTTTATTTAAAAACAAATGACCAAGTTTTATGGTGGGATGCTGCTGATTACATGGCAAGTGCGAAAAGATGGGCCGGCATTAATCCAAATTTAATCGATATGTGGTATTATAGAAGAGGTTTTTTATGGGCTTTAATAGGAACTTTATTTTTTGCAATTGGCATTGGAGAAATTGGCATGAGAATTTTAGTTGTTTTACTATCAACAGGAATTGTTTTTGTCAGTTATTTTTTAATAAGTGAAATGTTTAATAAAAAATTAGCTTTATTAACAAGTTTAGGAATAACTTTATCTTGGGTTTTTTTATTTTTTACAGGAAGGCTATTAACAGAAATTCCAGCAACCTTTTTTCTTTTAACTTCTTTAATCTTTTTCTGGAAGGGTTATATGAAAAATCAAGGAATTAAATATTTTATTTTATTCGGAATTTTTGCTGCTTTGACTGTTTTAACAAGAATGCAGTATTTAATGTTTGTAATTCCTATTTTACTTTTAGCATTAGTAAGAGAAAAACATAAAATATTTGTCAATAAAAAATTATGGATATCAATTATAATCTTTTTAATTATTTTAATCCCGCATTTTATTCTCTATAATAAGCATTTTGGAAATCCAATTTTAGATCTTACAAACTATTATCTTGGAATAGAAGGAGTTTCTAAGACTGGAGAGGTTGGTGTTGAGTTAGCTAAAACTTCTGATTTGTTTCTTTATATTAATAATCTGCCATATATATTAGATGCAAATCAGAAGGGATACTCTAGTTTATTCGTAATAAGTCCAATATACCTTTTATTTATTATAGGGTTCTTTCTTTTTTTTATAGATTTGTTTTTAGGTTTTGATAAAATTTTTTCAAATGATACTATACAGAAAAAGTTTTTTATTTTATCTTTTATAGTTTTAAGTTTTTTATTTTTAGGATATATGGCTCCTCAATTAGAGCAAAGATATATAATGCCAGTAATACCATTTTTATTTTTTATTGCGGTTTATCCTTTTTATTATATAACCGGATTTTTAAAAGAAAAAATTAATCCTAAAACAATTGCTATTGTTTTTTTAATCATTTTTTTAATTATTTTAATACCAAACTATAAATTTGGGTTTAGTTTAATTGAATCTAAAAAACTTTCTTATATGGAAGTTAAACAAGCAGGATTATGGATTAAAGAAAATTCAAATCTAGAAGATATTATAATAGGAAGTGGACTTCCGCAGCTAACTTATTATTCAGAGCGTTCAGTTTACCCATTTGAACTAGCTTATAGAAGAGACCTCGCTAAAGGTAACGAGTCAGATTTAGATAAATTTATCCTAGAAAAAAGACCTAAATATTTAGTCGTTTCTGCTTATGAAAGAGAAGAACCCTGGGCTTTTGCATATCCTCAAAAACATCCTGATTTGTTAGTTCCTGTTCAGGCTTATCCAAACGTCCAACAGCCAGTTGTAATTGTTTATCAGTTTGATTATGATAATATTAAAAGTTTAAAATAATAGTTTAAAGTTTTTGAGCCCAAAAAATCTTTTGGATTTTATGGCACAGAAAATCTTTTAAAAGATTTTCTGCTGCAGAAAAAAAGCGTCGCGAAGAAATATCAGAGGTCTAAATGTAATTACTTTTTTTTTGTAATTAAGAATTTTAAAAACGGTTATTTTCTTTTAATCAACTCTTTAATTTCCTTATAATCACTAGCTTTTTCAGTATATTTTCTAGAATCATGCTCAAACAAAAAAGTATGGGTAACTGTAAAAAAGTTCACCTTCTTTTTTAACTCAAAATTTTCCATAAGAATTTTTAAGATATCTTCATATTTAGTTATATGTTCATCAGGAACTTCCTTCTTTCCAACTAGTCCCCTAATTTTTCTAGAAATCCGGTTTTCGGTCGGTATAGAAACAATTAACTCAAACTTATTATTTAATTTTTTAAAACCGTTTATTATTTTTTTTATCTCATTTTTAGGAATATGCTCAAAAACATCTAAAGCAAAAATTTTTGTTGGCTTTATTTTTCTATAATCTTTAATAAAAGTTTTCTTAGGATTTATGTCATAACCATAAATCTTAAAATTAGCAAGCTTTTTTTCCAACCATCCCCCTCCACACCCATAATCCAAAATAATATCCTCTTTTATTAATCCAGCCAATAAAATTGCCGTCATAACTTTCCATCTAAAATACCATCTTACAATAAAATTCTTATGTTCATAAGTATTCTCTAATCTGTTGTCTTCAAATTTCTGATTTTTCATTTTTATTTTGATAACTCATAATTTTTTAATTCATTATAAAGTTCTTCAGCAACTAAATCTTTTCTCTTGCCGTTTATTTTTATTATGTAAAAAGCTTTCATATCTTTATCTTTACCGTCATAACCATGCATTGCCTTTACTAGTTTTTCGTTCCAAAAATTTGGATATATTAAAATTCCAGTATTAGCTAAAAATATTAAATTTCCATATTTTTCATTCCAATTAATTATTTTTCCATATTCTAGAGGAAGTTTTTCCCTTATTATTTTTAATTCTTTTTCATTACCCCAATATCTAGCCATATCAGAGTCAATAAAACAATCTTCTGTTATAGGAACTTCTATAGTTTTCTCAATATCAGCCATTCCATGATCTGAAAAAATTAAATCCCACCCCATTTTTGAAATTTTTTTATCTACCTCATTTATTGCTTTAATAATTTCCAGACTTTTTGTTCCATATTTATGGCCTATCTTATCAAGCTCTCCAAAATATCTAAATTCTATATCATCTTTTTTGGCGAAATGTCTTTTCACACTTATATTAAATTTATATAATATATTTAGAGGAATATTTCTTGTTTTAACTAATTCATATCCATTCATCAATCTAGGAAAATTAACTAAAGCTTCTACTAAAAATCTTCCAATTTTTCCAAATATTTTTAGCCATAAAAAATATCTAATAAATTTTAAAGAATTATTATTACTCTTATAAAAAAGAGAAATAATTTCCGACTTGCCACTAAATAAAGTCTCTACACCGTTCCAATGCCCAATTCCCATATCTAATTCTCCATATTGGTATTTTTCTGTTAAAGATTTTAAATATGGCGCATGTTCTAGATAGCTGGGTTTAAAAGCATCAATCATTATTACTTTCATGTTCTTCATCTTATCATTTATAAAAATGGATTTAAAAGATTATATTTCCTATAATTTATACTAATAAAACTTATAAACCATCTATACAAGCTTTCATTATGAAAGATATTAAGTACGAAAAAGAAAAAGCGAAAGAAATGCTGGCTTTGATTAGCGAATATACTAATTCTAGTAATAAAAAATCAGTCAATGAAAAGCTTAATAGATTATCAGACGAGTTATATTATAAAAAACGTGAAATCTTATCTCAAAAAATGGTTGATGTGGCGCTAGCTGTTCATTCTTTTACAACAGCTGCAATGTCTGGAGGGCATTTTCAAGAACTTGATGAATTTGTGCCGGATTTAGATGAGGTGGTTGGGAGTTAAACTATTGGTAAAAATAGTATGAAGAAAGTAGAATTCTTTTGTTTGATATAATCTATCCAAATCTCTTATTCAGATGTTCATCTAATAGCTCACTTAATTTTCTCTTTACATAATAATTACCATGATTTCTATAACCATCGGATAAATCAATTCGTCTTTCCACATTTTTTATTAGAAGTGGGATATAATTTCCAGGACCATAATTTATTAAAGAGAATTCATCTTCTTCTTTTACTAAACTTAAAGCAGCAACACAATCATGCGAGTCACGTAAAAATTTTTCGGTAACGTTATAAACATAACCGACCATTAAATACAAATCATATAATAAGTGAAAAGACTCCATATTTCTCCATTGCGCTTGCCTAGCATTCTCTAAATTACGATCTCTCGAAAGAAGATCAACCGATTCGCTAAATTCTTCTAGTGTTGCATCTAGATCTGCCATCTCTCGATTAAGATCATTAATTTTGTGTTTCATGATATATACTTATATTATTTAATCAATATCATAAATCTACGTCGCCTTCCCCACACTCATCTTCGCAACAGCCATTCCTGCTTTAACATAAGCATGAAATTGTTTTAAATTTCTAACTTCTAATAATTTCTTTACAATCATTTTAGGTCTGAAATAATATTCTCTGTAAGCTCTTCTCTGCATTTCAATCATTAAGTCATATTTGCTTTCTCCATACTCAAATAAAGGTTCATTAAAAGCATTAAAGTCTTCCCATTTTGTTGAAAATACCTTACCTTCTTTTGCTATTTTCTCATAATAAGGACTTCCTGGAACAGGCGTATAAACTTGGAATTGAGCAATATTCAAATCAAGTTCTTTAGCGAATTCTATTGTGTCTAGCATCTCTTTCCTACCCTCTCCTTCATTTCCAAACATAAAAAATCCTTCTGTTATTAAACCAGCTTGCTTGGCCATCTTAACCGAATTTCTTAATTGTTCTTTAGTCTCTCCTTTCCTCATTTTCTTTAATATTTCTGGATTTCCAGACTCAATACCAAATGCAACTAAATAAAATCCAGCTTTTTTCATGTGCTTTAACATTGGCAGAGAAACTCTATCTGATCTTATTCCATTTCCAGTTTTTAATTCTAAATCATATTTTCTTTTTATTAATAAATCGCAAATTTCTTTAACTCTTTTAGGCAGGAAAGTAAAATTATCATCAATTATATTTATTTCCTTTACACCATATTTAGTTACTAACTCATCTATTTCAGCTAAAACATTTTCAGGACTTCTAAATCTAAACTGCTTACCCTGAGTTTTAAAATTACTGCAAAAAGTACAGCTGTACGGACATCCACGCGAGGTCATTATTGTCGCGAAAGGATATCTTCTTACACCTGGAGTCCAATATTTTTTTAATGGAAGTAAATCTCTAGCTGGAAAAGGCAAACTGTCTAAGTCTTGTATTAAAGGCCTTGAAGCATTTACTTGAATTTCATTATTATTTTTATCGTCTCTATAAGATAAACCAAGTATTGTATTAATAGGTTTTCCATTTTCTAAAGCTATTGATAATTCCAACATTGTTTCTTCTGCCTCGCTTATAACACAATAATCTATTTCAGAACATTCTTGTAAGGTTTTTATTGGCTCCATGGTTGGATGAGGTCCGCCAACAGCAACTTTTGCATTTGGCAGAATTTGTTTTGTTATTTTCGCTAAATTATAAGCCTCCATAATAGTATTAGTTGTAGCAGCCATTGCAACAAGATCTGCCTTACTTTTTGCTATAAGATTTCTTTCCATTTCTGTATTTGATCTTAGCGCAGCAAAATCTAGAACTTGTATCTCAACTCCCTTTGCTCTTAAATAACTAGCAATATAAACTAATCCTAAAGGAGGCAAAATCATTGTCGCCTCTTCAGAAACATAACTATACACTTTCAGATAATTTGGAGCTATTAATAGGACTTTCATTTTTCTTTTTTCAATTTACACCTTTTTATTTTAGATAACAAATATAGTTAACAATAGTTTAAATAATTAATGGTTAGTGGTATTTGTTGTTATTAATAAGTTTTGTTGAGTTCAAGATTTCGTTTCTTCTTTCATTAAAAAGTTTATTTATTGAACCTTTATATTTCAATATAACAAAGTTTAAAAATATAAACCTTTTTATAATAAGATGAAAAAACATTTATTTATTGGATTAATTAGCGTTTTATTATTAATAGTAATGTTCTCAATAGTTATGGCTATACCAAATTTTACAACTGCTGTTTCTAATGGAGGAGCAGAGGTTATTGTTCCAAGCCATGCTGTAGAACTTGCTCCAGGGCTTTTTAGTCTTGGAAGCGCAGTTGATGTTAATGGAGAGGTAGTTGAAGGATATATGATAATAAAGAAAAAAGACGAAGCAAGCCATCGTGGAGGTAGTTCACATCTAGGTGATACTACTTGCTATGCTTTTCTTGCAAAAGGAGCAAAATGGAAAACAACAGAACAATATGTTTTAGATACAACAAATTCAGATGGTTTGAGTGATAGTTTTGTTGCTGATTCAGTTGAAGTAAGTTTTAATGCTTGGGATGACCAAGTTGCTTTCGATGTTTTTGGAACAAGAAATACTAGTCTAATAGTTAATGGTGCTGATATTTTATCACCAGACGGAAAAAACGAGGTTTTATTTGGAAGTATTTTAGATCCAAGAGTAATTGCAGTAGCAATAGTTTGGGGAGTTTTTTCAGGACCAACATTTAATAGAAAAATTGTAGAATTTGATGTTGTTTATAACGATCCTGATTTTGTCTGGGGCGACGCAACAATAAATCCAAACGTAATGGATTTTCTGAATATTGCAACACACGAAAAAGGACATACTGCTGGAATGGCTCATCCTTCTGATTCCTGTACTGAAGAAACAATGTATAGATTTGCTGGAATAGGAGAAACAAAAAAAAGAACACTGAATAGCGGAGATATTGCTGGAATAAAAAAATTATATGATTAAATTTTTTTGAGTTAGGCACTGTTAATGAGCATACTACCAATTCTTGTCGATAAGTTTCATTATAACAGATATTAATTATTTATTTAAAATCTCAAATATTATGGATAAACTAGAGAAAGAGAAGCAGTTCATGACCCTTTAAGCTAACAGAACCTTGAGTTGTAAAAAAAGTCATAAAACTTATATTAAATTCTTATCACAGCAACATTTAATTCACTTCCAACTCGAATTTCTGAATTCAGCAAACAAAAATGGCATTTTTTTATAAAGCCAAGCATTAAATTTTACGAATTCTTTTGTTTCATTTATTATATAATCGATTATTCTATCATATTTTTTATTTTCATACCATAAAGGAATATTTATTCCATCTTCTTGTTTTCCTGTTAAATTGCTTAGTTTTGATCCTTTAAACTGCCCTTTATTCATTAAAATTCCAATTGCCCTTAAATCAATAAAAGGGTTATTAAGAATATCTATTAACGGTAGATTATTAATCGTAGTTCTTATTTTTAGAAAATTGTGTTCAAAGTTTAAATTATAACCCACCGGAACAAAATTAAAATCTCCAGTTAAAATATCTGTTTTTGATATAAATTGTTTTAAAATTTCTTTTTCAGAAGATTCCCACTCTTTAAGTATTATTAACTCTCCTATAGGCTCCCCAGTATATCTGTCTAATTCCTGAAACTGAATTGTAATAATTTTGTCTTTTGTTGGATTTAACCCAGTAGTTTCTATGTCTAAGTAAAACTGTCCCATTTATTATAGAATAATCTTAAATATAAATAATTTAGCTTTAATGATATTGTTACGCCTACTATAATAAAACAAGTTTTTACCAAGAATAAATGCTACTATTTATTAAAATTATCATTAATACAGAAAAATCTAATTTTTTCTGTCTTAAAAATTTCTATCAAAAACACAAGAAATTTTTGATTAATAAAATAATTAATTTATCTTAGAAAACCATGGTTTAGAGAGAGTTTATCCCATTCGATTAAACAGAACCAACTAATATTGAATTCTAATTAAAAATTTACAACAACCTCTGTTGATAGTATAAACCATAAGCCTTTAGAGCTTTCTCTCTTAAATACCAAAAATCTTTATTATCTAACTTAATGAATTTTTTTAATTCATTATAAGTTTTGTTTAAATATTCAGAATTAATTATTAAATTTTCATCATCAGAATTATTTGAGTTAGAATTAACTGATATTAAATTAATTGAATGAGTTAAATTATGATTATTTAAAGTAGTCTTTATTATTTTTTTATTTAATCTAGAATTCATTATTTGATTCGTGTGAGATTTTGGTATTTCTTGAATGTTTTCTTGCTTTATCTCTTGCTCTACTTCTTGATAAGCTTTTAACAAATAATAAACAGGAAGAATCATTCTTAATCCAACATCTTTCCAATTAAGTAACGGTTTAAAATAAATCTTGTCTTTTTTTCTTAAAACATTAAAATAACCAAAATTTAATAAATATTGAGATAAAAAGAAGTTAAATCCAATTCTTTCATTTAAATAAGGTTTGAAATAAGTATAAGGCAGTTTGTTATTAATTATATCTTTGATATCACCATTCTCGACGTAATTAATAATTCCAGACCCAATATCTTCAGCACCATTATTATCACCACCAACAAATTTTTTTAGATAATATTTAAAAACAATTAAAATATCTTTTAAAGCGATATCCCATAATTTTTTATGATTAATATTAAAGTCTAGTTTTAATTTAAATCTAGTTGCTTTTCTAACTTTTTCTGGCAGGTTTGGAATTATTTCATACAAATCAGGAAAATCTTTTTTATAGTTGTTAATAAAAAGATTAGCTCTTTCCACAGAAGTTGGAGCAAACTTTCTGTCAAGGAGTAATAAAGCCTCACAAATTGATAAATAACATTTATAACTCCAAAATATTTTAATTTTTTCTTGCTCTTTATTATAGCTCTTGCTTAAACCTAATAACATAGTATGTAATTTATTAAATAAGTTCCTTAAACCTTCTGAGAAAGGAATTTCTTCTGGTTTTATTTCTTTAATTTTGTGAAGAACGGTTTTATCTCCATAGATAACTCTGCTTCCATACTTTAATTCATAATATCTTTGAATTTTCATTAATTTACTTAGATGATCATAAGGGATACATCTAACATCTATATGAAAAAATTTTTTAGAATCATACTCTTGCTCTGGAAAATAAGCTATCTCTAATCCACCCATTCCAATTTCTTTTGAAGCATTCATAGAAATTTTGTTTAGTTCCTTATCACTAAGTTTTTTTTCTGTTATAATATAAAAATCAAAATCATTATAAGGAACAAATTTATTGTTAATAAACTGTATACTCCCTTCTCCTTTTCCAAATCCTCCAAATAATATTATAGAAATCATCTTATTATTCATTGCTTTAATATCTTTCAGAAAACTGGAGACAATTTTCTGTAGATAATATTTTTCAATAAACTCGTCAACTTTTTCTTCATATACTGTATATTTGCCCATCTACAAACTTCTTAAAACCAAGTTAAAAGCTTTTCTAAAATATTAAACTACCTTTAGATTATCTATTAAAAATTATTAATAACTTATTCGATTAATAATTAGATGTGTTAGAAATAACGAAATCTTTAAAAACTCTTTTTTTCTTGCTAATTTACATATAGATAAATCTGAAACTTATAAATAGGTTTTTGATAGCGGTTGGTTTTTACTAACAGGCCCAAGAACATTAGTTCTTAGCTTTTTTGCTATCAAGTTAATAATTAAGAAAAATAATTATTAGTAAGGGGAAGTTAAAGCAATAATCAGGGTAATAAACTAATAGCTGTTAAGTTACGATTGTCCAAAAGCTAATTTATTTAGTTCTGGCTTATTATTGTAAATTACTAATAAATTAGCAAGAATATTAATATAATTAATAAGATTAGTAAGTATTAAAACTGCTTAAATACGGAATACTAGCTATTTTATTAATATATTATCAACAAAAATAAAAAATATAATTAAATAACTATAAGATGAGGCGCGGACATATTCGGCATGGAAGTTTGCAGTTTTATCCTAGGAAAAAAGCCAACAAGATTTTACCTAGGGTTAACTGGAGTTCTCTTTCTAGAAAAGATCTAGGATTACTAGGATTTATAGGATATAAAGTTGGAATGGCTTCTGCTTATGTTAAAGATAACACTCCTAATTCTTTAACAAAAGGAAAAAGGATTACCATCCCCGTTACAATAATAGAGTTTCCAACAATAAAAATTTTATCAGTCAGATTTTATAAAGATAATAATTTGATAGGAGGGATCTTAAATCAAAATTTAGATAAAGAATTAAAAAAGAAAATCAAACTTCCTAAACAAATAAAAAATAAAGTTGATTTTGATAAATATAAAGGAAAATATAATGATATTAGAGTAGTTATTTATTCTCAAACTAAAAAAACAGGAATTAAAAAAACTCCTGATATTGCTGAAATTGGACTTTCTGGAACAATTGAAGAAAAATTAAATTTTATTAAAGAGAATTTAAATAAAGAAATAAGAATTGTGGATTTTTTAAATAAAGAATTTTTAAAAGATGGTTTAGTTGATGTTAGAGGAATAACAAAAGGAAAGGGCTTCCAAGGATCGACTAAAAGATTCGGATTAAGTTTGCAGGCCCATAAATCTGAAAAAGGAATAAGAGGGCCTGGGTCAGGGGGGCCGTGGCATCCAGCAAGAGTTGAATTTACACAACCGATGGCTGGTCAGATGGGTTATTTTACTAGAGTTATTTATAATAATAAAATCATTTTTATTTCTAACCTTAAAGAAGAAGATATTAATCCTGAACAAGGTTTTAAAAATTTTGGTAAAATAAAAGAAGACTATGCTTTAATTTATGGAAGTGTTCAAGGTCCTGCAAAAAGGCAATTAATTGTAACTGTTTCCTTAAGACCCTCAAAAGATCAAATTAAAAAAAATTATGAGTTTATTGAGTTGAGATGAAAATGGAACAGAGATTAAGAGCTAAGTTTTTATTTGGAGTAGGATCTTTAGAAGAATCGCATAGATTTGCAGAGATTATCAGTAGAAATGGAAATTTTAGAAAGATGCCTAAGCCTAAGGTTTTTGATAATGAACCTCCTTATCGTTATGTTAATCATAATTCAGATAAGTTTCTATTAACAGAGGCTATTTTATGTCATCATTATCGCTCAGAATTAAAAAATAATACAGCATTAGTTGTTGTAAGTCCTTCTGAAGAAGAAAATAGAAAGGTTTTAGAAAATTATCAAATAAAAACAGAGATTATTCTTCATGATCTAGAAAATACTTTTTCTGGATTAGATTTGATGGCCGAGGTGGATTGGGCTAGATTTTTAGAAAGAGGGGAAGCCTATGTAGATAGATTAGAAACAGAACTAGCAAAAGATCAGGAGAAATATAAATGAAAATCCCAATTTTAAATATTAATGGAGAAAAGATAAGAGAAATAGAGACAGAATTATTCGAAGAACCAATAAGAGAAGATATTATTTTTAAAGTTGTTGAAGCTGAAAAGATGAATAATAGAGCAGAACACCCTTATTCTACAAAGCTTTATGCTGGAATGGATAGATCTGCAAGTGGAAATGTTAGACATAAAAGACATTCGTGGAAATCTGACAGAGGAAGAGGGCTTGCAAGAATACCAAAAAAAGCTTTTTGGAGAAGAGGAACTCAATTTTCATGGCAAGGAGCAATAGTACCTTTCGCAAGAGGGGGTAGAAGAGCCCACCCTCCAAGAGGGCTTTATAAAATAAAAAAAATAAATAAAAAAGAACTAAAAAAAGCATTATTATCAGCATTAAGTTATATTTCTAATTTTGAAGAGCTAAAGAAAAAATATGATTCTTTAAACAATCTTAATAAAATTAATAATAAGCTGCCTTTGGTTGTTGAAAATAAAATTTTTCAGCTAAAAACAAAAGAATTATTGGAAAGTTTAAAAAAAATTTTAGGCGAATTATATGGAATAGCTATACAAAAAAAGACGGTGAGAGCCGGGATTGGAAAAATGAGGGGCAGGAAATATAAAAAAAATGCAGGATTATTGTTTATCGTAAGCAATGATGAAAATAAGAAAATTAGAGGAATTGAAACTATTAAAGTTAAAAAATTAAGTGTGAATGATCTAGCCGAAAACGGAGCAAGATTAACTATGTTTAGCGAAAATGCGATTAAAGAACTTGAAGATTTTTTTAAAGAAAATAGTAAGGAGAAATAAAAAACCAAAACTTAAAATGATAATTAAAATATTAATAAACTTAGGTAATATTGGAGAAAGAAATAACAATAGAGTTTCTAGCATTCTTAATCTTTATAGGATTACTAATAAAATAAATAAAAAGCCTATAAACAGGGAGGAAAAATGCTCAAACTAGTTATGTCTGAAAAAGCAGTTAGGCTAATCGAACTTAATAATACTTTGGTTTTTAAGACAGATATGAGAAATTCCAAAGATGAAATTAAAAAGGAAATTGAGAATATGTTTAATGTTAAGGTAGATAAAATTAATAGCTTAATAAGAAAAAATGAAAAGTATGTTTATGCTAAATTAAATGCAAGAGATCCTGCAATTGATGTTGTTACTAAACTAGGAATGATATAAAATGGGAAAAAGAATATATTCGCAAGCAAGAGGAAAAGGAAGTTTAACGTATAGAGTTAGACCAAGAGCTTATATATATAAAATAAGTTACCCTAGTCTAAACATAGAAGGTATCGGTAAGGTTATTAGGTTAATTAATTCTCTTGGGCATACAGCTCCTCTTGCTGAAATTGAGGTTGTTAGCAGTAATATAAGTAGTATTAATCCTAAAGAAGAAAAAGTTAGAAATATTATTAGCTTTAAAAAAGAACTTGAGAATAAAAATAAACAGCAAGTTAGTAAGAGCGATCAAACTTCATTAGATGTTAATATACAAAAAGACAAAAATAAAAAAATAAGATTTTTCGTGCCTGCTGTTGATGGTATTTATGAGGGAAAAGAAATTTATATTGGAAAAAGGCCCGAAAGCAGAATTTCTGAAACTGGGGATATTTTAAAACTAAAAGACATTAAGCAAGGTACGACGGTCTTTAATGTTGAGGCTGTTCCTGGAAATGGCGGTAAGTATTTTAGGAGTTCTGGAAGTTTTGGAATTATAACAACAAAAGATGATAAAGTTGAAATACAAGTTAAAAGAAGAAAGATAAAACTGCATGAAAATTGTAGAGCAATTATAGGTGTTGTTGGAGGAGATGGCAGAATAATAAAACCGTTTGTTAAAGCAGGCAAGAAATATTATAAAATGAAATCTGTAGGAAGAAAATGGCATAGAACCTCTGCAGTAAAAATGAATATTGTAGACCATCCTTTTGGAAGTGGTAGAGGAAAAAGAATCAAAAGCAAAATAGCAAAAAGAAATGCTCCTCCAGGAGCAAAAGTTGGCCATATAAGGCCTAGGAAGACTGGCAGGGGGAAAGGAATTTTAGTATGATAATATTTTAAAAATAAAAAATTAAACAAAAAACGTATAATGAAGATTAATAATAAGTTAGATAAGCTGGAACAGAAGTTCTCGCTTAATAGGTTTATGATTATTAATCAAGTAAACAAATAAACACAAAATAAAAATAAAAAATGACAGATCAAACATTTGAAATAAAGAAAAAGGAATTCACATATAGAGGCAACACTCTAGAGGAATTAAAAAAAATGGACATTAGAGAATTTGCAAAATTATTGAAAAGCAACGAAAAAAGAACTATATTAAGGCAATATGACAAGATACAGAAATTTGTTATAAGATGCGATAAAAAAATTGAGAATAAAAAACTTATAAGGACTCATTTAAGAAGTCTTATTATTGTTCCGCAATTGATAGGCATGAAAATACATATTCATAATGGCAAGACATTTGTTCCTATTCAGATTGAAAAAGAAATGTTGGGTCATAGGTTAGGAGAATTTTCAGTTACTCGATCTAAAGTTAAACATGGCGCAGCTGGAATCGGCGCTACAAGATCTAGTGCATCTAAGTCTGTAAAATAAAATGGATGAAAAATTAGATAATAAAATTAAAGGAAATATAAAAGAAAGTTTTAAAGAAGAAAAAATTAGCAATAGTAGTTATAGTAACGCCAAGCAAGCAACAGAGGTTCAATATAATAAAGGCGATAAGTTAGATATTAAAAAAGAAAAAACTAAAGAAAAAAGAGAACCTAAAGCAGAAATTAAAAGAATAAAAAAAACAGAAGCTGTTGTTAAAGGAGAGGATTTGAGGATTTCTACAAAACAGGCTGTTGCTGTTTGTAATTTTATCAGAAATAAAGAAATTGATCAGTCTATTAGAAATCTTGAAAAAGTCAAAAAAATAGAAATTGCCATTCCAATGAAAGGAGAAATACCGCATAAAAAAGGAATTAGTATCGCTTCTGGAAGAGGGAGATATCCTATAAATGCTGTTAATGAATTTTTAAAATTATTAAAAAGTTTAAGAGCAAATGCAATTTATAATGAGCTAGAATTAGAAAAATTTAAAATTTTTTGCATGGCTAATATTGCTTCTAAACCACAGAAAAGATTTGGGCAAGGGAGATTTAAGAGAAGTCATGTTTTAATTAAATTAGTTCCTAATCTGAGATAAAAATTAAAATGAAATTTGAAAATTATGAAATAAGGAAAAATGCATTATTGATTGGGTTAAACAAATATTTAGAAGATTTCAATTTTTTTTGGGATAATAGTTATAGTCTTGGGAAAAAAGATGCAGTGATCAATATTGGAGCAGGACTATTAGAATTAAAAGATTTTGTTAGAGTAAGAAATGATAATGATATTGAGGTTAAAATAAAACTCTATCAAGAATTAGTTGATAAATGGTTACCAAATTATTTAAAAGGAATATAGAATTAAAATGGCAGAACAAAAAAACATAACGGAAAAGGAATGCAATGATTTTGCATGTCCAAAACATGGCAGTATAAGTCTTAGAGGTAGAAGTTTTTATGGAACTGTAAGAAAGAAATTTCCAAAAAGGGTTGTAATTGAATTTGAAAGGACAATTTTTGTTAGAAAATATGAAAGATATGCTAAAAGGAAAACAAAACTTCATGCAAGACTTCCTGATTGCATGTCAAAAGAAATCAGTATTGGAGATTATATTGAAATTAAAGAATGCAGGCCTATTAGCAAGATAATTCATTTTATTGTTGTCAGAAAGGTTGGTAAAGAAAGTAAAACTAAGGAAAAAGGAGAATGAAAATTTTAAAATGAAAGGCGTTGCAGCAAAAATAACTAGAGGATTGAATTTAGGAAGTTTAGTTTTAGCTAGTGATAACAGTGGAGCAACTGTTGTAAGAATAGTTAGCGTTAAAGGTGGAAAAACAAGAAGAGGTAGACAGCAGTATGCTAAAGTTGGTGATTGGGTTAAAGTATCTGTAAGAAAAGGAAATCATGAAATGATTGGAGAGGTTTTTGATGCAGTTGTAATAAGGCAGAAAAAGTCATATAGAAGAAAAACTGGAGAAAGAGTTGCTTTTACAAACAATGCCGTTGTTTTATTAAAAGACGAAAAAGGAAATACAAAAGGTACGCAGATTAAAGGACCAATTGCTAAAGAAGCCGCAGACAGATACCCATTTGTAAGTAAAATTGCTAAATTTGTGATGTAAAATGAAAGACGTAAAAAAAATATTAATAAGAGAAATAGAATCTTGCATAAAAACATTAGATGTGTATATCAATGATGAAGAAGTAACTATAGTTAGCCCATCAATAGTTGTTGATGATGGATATGATCAAAATCTTAGTGAACGAAGAGGAAAAGTTTCTTATTGGGAAGTAGAAGAAACCGATGAAGCTTTTAAGAATTATTGTTCTGGTTTAATGGGATTATCTTTTAATCCAAGGCTTTATGCAGAAAAATATGTTGAATTGAGAAATAAATGCGATAATATTTTTGAGGAAAGAAAAACATGAAAATGAATAATGAAATTAATAATTTAATGACAAGAGAATTAAATAATCTTAGAGATTATTCTAACAGAATAAACAATATAGTTAAACAGAAATTTATAAGTAAAAGACTGGGAAGTTATTTAGAAGAATTATGTCTCATAAATTTTACATCAATAGAATCAGCTGCTTTTGCTCAACAAGGAGACATTGAACGTGTTGGAAAAAGCCTTGCTGACGGCATATTAAGTTTGGATAGAATTGCTTCTATTTATTTTAACTCCTCTTTTTTAAAAAATGGAATTCCTGATTATTATCAATCTTTATTTGATTTAGCTAAAGAAAGATATAAAGAATTTCTTGTTAAATCTGTAAAAATGTTGGAATCTTTTTAAGATGAAAAAAAAATTTTCAAAACATTGGAAGGCAAGCAAACAACCTAGAAAGCAGAGAAAGTATAGGTATAATGCTAGTTTGCATATTAGAAGAAAAATGATGAGTGTTAATTTAAGCAAAGAACTGAGAAAAAAATATGGGAAGAGGAATTTTTCGGTAGTTAAGGACGATTTAGTTAAAGTATTGGCGGGAGAGTTTAAAGATAAAATAGGAAAAGTGAATATAGTTAATTTAAAAAAATTAAAAGTAACGATTGATGGAATTTATAGAACCAAAAAAGATGGAACAAAAATTGCAGTTAAATTTGATCCATCAAAATTACAAATTAAAGAACTAAATTTAGAAGATAAAAAAAGAAAAGAGTCCCTTGAAAGAAAAGCTGGAGGAGATAAAACAATTAGTAAATAAGGTAAGAAAATGTTAATAAAAAAATTAAGAAAAACAGCATTAAAATTTATTGCTAAAAAGATTAGAAAGAGTTATGGATCTGTAGAAGGGTTTTATCAGTATCATGAAATACCATTATCCAAGGACAGTTATTTTTATAGTAGGTATGAAGATTTAGCAGAAGGTCAAAGATACTTAATAGAAGATGATGATATCAAAATTTTTGCTCTAGAGAAAAAAGTTTTAGATAGATTAAAACAGGAGAAAAAATATGCATCTTAAAAGACAAAATATTGGAAAATTTTGGCCAGTTCCAAGGAAAGGAACAAAGTATTTGGCTGTAAGTACGCACGACCAAAAAAATTCTATCCCATTGATAATAGTAGTAAGAGATGTTTTAGGACTAGTTAGGACTAAAAAAGAATTAAAAAATTTACTAAAAGAAAAAAAAATTAAAATTAATGGAAAAGTTATTACAGAAACAAATTATCCCCTTAGATTATTTGATGTTCTTTTATTAAATGATAAAAATTATAGGGTTGGTTTGTCTAAACATAAAAAAATCATGCTCGATAATATTTCTGACAATTTTGATAAAAAGACTATAAAAATTACTGGAAAAAAAATAATTAAAGGAAATAAAATTCAGCTAAACTTAATTGATGGAAGAAATGTTATTTATAAAGAAAAAGCGAATGTTGGAGACTCTGTCGTTTTTAATTTTAATAATAGAAATATTGAAAAGGTAATTAAAATGGAAGTTGGGAAAATAGGGTTCATTATAAGAGGCAAGCATATAGGTCAAAAAGGAAAAATTGAGGATATTATTGAAAGAGGCGGTAAAAAACTTGCAAAAATTAACATTGGCAAAAAGATAAATGTTTGGGTTAAAAATATAATTGCGATGGAGGAAATTTAAGATGAAGCTTTTTAAAAAAGTTATAACAAAACTGAAATTTTAAAATGGAACTAATACAGAATCAGAAAATTTTGGATGTTGATAATAAACAAAATATTATGGTAAAAGAATTAGCTAAAAAAGCAACAGAAGTTCAAACTACTGATAGTAAGAAATTATCAAAACCAAGAAATGAAAATAAAATGCAAAATAAAATGAGAGATGTTGAGATAGAAAAATTAGTCCTACATTGCGGAGGGATAGACGATAAACTAGAAAAATCTGTAAAATTATTGAAAAAAATAACCAACAAAAAAGTTTATATCAAAAAATCTACAAAAAGAGTGCCTGAATTTGGGATTAGCCCTGGAAAACAGAGTGGGTGTAAGGTTACAATTCGCGATAAAGATAAAATATATGGACTATTAAAAAGGTTTTTTTCTGCCTTCGACAATACAATAAAAAGACAGCAAATAACTGAAAATCAATTTTGTTTTGGTATTAAAGAATATATTGAAGTGCCTGGATTAGATTATGAAAGAGATATTGGTATTTTGGGCTTTGAAGTAAGAATTGTTTTTAAAAGAAGAGGGAAAAGGGTTAAATTTAAAAAAATTAAGCGTGGAAAATTGCCAAAAAAACAATTGGTTAGTCAAGAAGAAATTGTAAGTTTTTTAAGTAAAAATTTTGGGGTGGAGATTGTGTGATGGTATTAGAACAAATAACTAGAGATGTAAGACTTGGCGAAATGTATAAATTGATAATTGATAATGATGTAAAAGTTGGAGATAGATTTAGAGTTAATAAGAGTGGTTCTGTCCTTTGTATTACTGAGGAAATTGTATTTGATGTTATATCAGGACGTTGTATTAACACAATGGTTTATACTTTTAATGATAAAAATGTCAGTGATAAATTCGTTGGAGAGTTTAGATATATGGGACTTGACGGCTACAGTTTTGAAGTAAATGCTTACAAAAGAAATTCTAAAGATTATCATAAACTATTGGAGGAAATAAAATGACCGCAAGTGATTGGAGAAAGATGTTGAAACAGCTTGCTGGAAAGCCTGCAATTAGAGCTAAGTATTTAAAACATAATAAACCAAAAGAAAGAGGTGCTGGGATAGCTAGGAAAAAATGTGAAAGATGTGGAAGATTTGGCGCGATGATCAATTCTTACGGATTAAATTTATGCAGGCACTGCTTTAGAGAAATTGCTGAAGAATTAGGCTTTAAAAAATATTCTTAAAATGGGTCAAGACATTGTAGCTGATGGATTGAATGAAATAATGAATGCTAAAAGAGCAAAAAAAACAGAAATAAATATAAAAAAGCATTCAAAATTACTTAGAAGTATATTAGATATTGCAAAAGAATCTGGATATTTAGATTATAAAATTCAAGATAGTGAGTTAAAGGTTAGAATAATAGACTTAAATATGATTAAAGTAATTAAACCAAGATATACAGTTTCTGTTAAAAAAATAAAATTTTATGTAAGAAGATTTTTGCCAGCAAAAAATTTTGGTTTTATTATAGTTTCCACAAATAAGGGGATAGTTAAACATATTGAAGCCGAAGAACAAAATTTAGGAGGATGTTTAATAGCATATATGTATTGAAATGGCCGAAGAAAATATTAGTAGTTTAAAACAAAGAAAAGTTAGTAAAGCTGAAATAAACCAGAATAGCTACCAAAATAAAGAAAGATTAGATAAAAAAACTATCGATAATATCAAATCAAATGAAAGCGATGGTGGTTCTAGCTCTCAAAGGAAATCGGTTAAGATTAGTAAAGTTAGAAAAAAAGATAATCAGAAAAAATTATATGAAGAAATTGAAATACCAAAAGAAATTTCTGTTGAGATCAGAGAAAATTTTTTAATTATCAGGAAAAATGATAAAGAATTGAAAAGAAAGCTAAACGATTTAATTAATTTTAAAATAGAAGTAAATAAGATAATTATAAGTTCTGAAAGAGATAGAAGAATTGAAAAAAGGCTTTTTGGAACATTTTCAGCCCATATTAAAAATATGATTAATGGACTAATAAAGGGATTTATCTACAAACTACAGATCGCAAATGTTCATTTTCCAATGAATGTCATCTACAACAAAGAAAATAATGAAATTATTGTTAAAAACTTTTTAGGGGAAAATAAAGATAGAATAATAAAATCGGTTCCTGAGGTTGAAATTAAGATAGATAAGGACATTGTAGAATTAAAAAGTTTTGATATTGAAAAAGCCGGGCAGATAGCAACTAATATTGAAAAAGGAACTAAAATAAGAAATAAAGATAGGAGAATATATCAAGACGGAATTTTCATAATTGAAAAACCTGGGAGGGTTTATTTGTAAATGTCAAAAAAGACAATATTTAGAGTAGTTGATTCTCATAAATACTCAAAACTAGGATTAAGAAGAAAGAAAAAAGTAGTCTATAGAAAACCCAGAGGCAGAGACAATAAAATTAGATTAAATATGAAGGGAAAACTTAGAAAAGTCAAGGTTGGGTTTAAAAGCAGTAAGGAAGAAAGAGGATTAATAAAAAAAAATGGTCAAAAAAAATTTCCATTTATGATTTATAATATTAAGGATTTAAAAAAAATTAGAGAAAATAACATCGGGATAATAGCTAATATAGGAGACAAGAAAAAGAAAGAGATTTCTGAATACGCATTGCATAATAAAGTTTATTTATTAAATCTTAATCCAAAAAAATTTTTGGCCGGACTAGAGAAAAAAAAGAAAAAAACAAAAGAAGAAAAAATTGAAAAAGAAAAGAAAATGGTAGTTAAGGAAAAAATAGTTGAAGAAAAGAAAGAAGAAGAACTAAAAGAAAAAACTGATCAAAAACTAGAGGAGAAAATTGAAGAGAAAACTGAATCAAATTTAAATAAACAGGAAATTAAAAAGGAAGAGATGGAGGAAAAAAATGAATAATACTATGAATAAAGAAGAAATTGAGCAAACTTATAAAAAACTCTTTGAAGCAGTTCGTAGAGATAATTATGAAGAAGCTTTAAGAATTAATCAGCTACTTTATGAAGATACATATAGAGAATGCAATCAGTTATTAGATAAAAGAAAAAAAACATTATCAAATGAAGAAAAAATAAGAATTGATAGATCAATTAATTTATGTAAAACTAACTTAGAAAAAATGGTAGCAAGCGCCAAAATAATTCAAGAAATAAACTTATCAAAAGATAAAAATGAACCTCAATAAGAAAAAGATGCTTGCTGCAAGGGTTTTGGGTGTTGGAAAAAATAGAATCGTCTTTAATCAAGCAAATTTGGCTGAGATAAAAGAAGCTATTACAAGACAAGACATTAAAACATTATATCAAGAAGAGATAATAACAATTAAACCAGTTAAAGGAAGAAAAAAGGTAAGAAGAAGAAAAACTAAAAGAGGGGCTGGAAAAATTAAAATGAAGATTAAAGATAGAAAAAAAGAATATGTAAAGATAACTAGGAAATTAAGGAAATATTTAATTGAATTAAAAAATGTTGGGGTTGTCAATAAAGAGTTATATATCAGATTAAGAAAAAAAATAAAAATGAAAGAGTTTAAAAGCAAGTCTAATTTTAGAGAATATTTAAATGGCATTGGAATTATAGCAGATAATTTTGTTAAACCAATATATCAAACTGAAAAAGAATTTGAAAAAAAGACTAAAGAGAAAGTTAGTAAAAAATTAAGAGGAAGCAAGCAGTAGATAAAATGAAACATCCAAGAAGATTGCATAAAAGACGAAGAAGGGAAAGCAAAACGAATTATAGAAAAAGATTAATTTTGCTTAAATCTAATTCTCCTAGATTAGTTGTTAGGAAAACTAATAAGTATATAATTTTGCAGATTGCTGAAAGTGAACATGCACAAGACAAAGTTTTAAAAACGATAACTACTAAAGAACTTCTGAAATTTGGATGGCCCAAAGAGAAAATCGGAAGTTTAAAGTCATTATCAGCAAGTTATTTAGCTGGATTATTAATAGGAAAAAAAGTAAAAATTAAAAAAGCCATTTTAGATTCTGGATTAATTCCAAATACAAAGGGTTCAAGAGTTTATGCCATAGTTAAAGGAGCTAGAGATGCTGGATTAAATATCCCTTGTAACGAAAAAGTCTTCCCTGACAATGAAAAAATTCAAAGATATGATTTTTTTAATAAAGTTAAAAATGAAATTGAAAAGGTAAAGTAAAATGGTAATGATGGATAAAACTGAAGCTGGACAAAGATGTAGAAAATATTTAGAGGATAAAATATCAAATGAAGATAAATTAGTATTTTGGCCACATAAAAGAATGATACAGGTTAGTGATATCGATGTTTTCCATGAAATAGCTAAAAAGTTTAATGTTACTAATTTATCTGAAACAAAAAATTATTATGTTATAGGGGTTCCAAATAAACCAGTGAAAGAGTATTGGACTGTTGCTTTAGACAGTGATTTAATTAAAGATTTTTTAAATAAATATAAATATAAATATAAAGTATTAAAATAACAATGAAAAAACAAATTGGATTAAATAAAAAAATGAATGAAGCTTGGAAAACTAGAGACTTTAAAAAAATCAGAGAAGATAGAGCGATAGAACAAAAAATTAAAAAATTAGAAGAGTGGAATCCAAAAACAAAACTTGGCAAACTTGTGAAAGAAGGAAAAATTAAAGAAATTGATGAAGTGTTGAAATATAGAATATTAGAGCCAGAAATTGTTGATTCATTATTGGGGCTAAAGTCAGAAATCCTTAATATCGGACAGGCAAAAGGAAAATTTGGCGGTGGAAAAAGAAGAGCTTGGAGACAAACTCAAAGAAAAACTGCTGAAGGAAATGTTCCAACCTTCTCATGTGCACTTGTTGTAGGAAGCGATGGTTATATTGGTATTGGATATGGAAAAGCAAAAGAAACTTTGCCAGCAAACGCAAAAGCATTAAGAAAAGCTAAACTTAATCTTATTAAAATTAAAAGGGCTTGTGGTAGTTTTGATTGTAATTGTGGAGAATCGCATACAGTTCCATTTGTTGTTGAGGGAAAATGTGGGAGTTGTAAGGTTAAATTAATTCCAGCCCCGCAAGGTACAGGATTAGTCATTGGAGATGAGCTAAAGAAAATTTTAAGAATATCTGGAATAAAAGATGTTTATAGTTATACAGATGGGCAGAAAAGAACAACTATAAATTTAGCAAAGGCTTGTATTAATGCTTTAAAAAAGACTATGGAGATGTAAATGAAAATGCAAAAAGCAATTATATATGAAAAACCTAGAATTCATGAAGAACTAGAAAATTTAATTGGAAAAAAAGTAATAGTTGAACATAAAAGTTTAGTAACTTTAGAAACAATAAGTAAGCAAATGGTTTATTCTGGAATTATTAAAGAAAATAAAAAAGAATTTTATGAGGTTATCTTACAGAATAAAGTATCTGAAATCTATGGTGTTAAAGAATTTCTGACTAAAATAGCTGATGATAAAATAATAGCTTATAGAATTTTAAAAGAAAAACTAATTTTTGAAGATCGTGTTATCTCGTTAGGATTTTTAAATGATTTTGGGAAAGTTGTTCGTTATAATATATATAAATCTTCTGACTCAAGATATCCAAAATTGTTAAAAATGCTGCAATTAAATGGAATGTGGGAGGAACCTAATTAAAAATGGAAGAACAAAAATTTATAAAACTGAAGAAAGAAGAGTTTGGAATTAAAGAATATATTAAAAGGGATCTAGGAAGAGGAAAAATTAGTAAATTGAACATTGAGTATACGCCAGTCGGAGAGAAAATAATTATTTCTACTAGTAAACCTGGTTTAGTTATAGGTAGGGGGGGAGGGAAAATTGAAGATTTAACAGAAATTTTAAAAAAAAGATTTAAACTAGAAAACCCACACATTGAAATAAAAGAAATTAAAGATCCTTTGTTTGACGCACAAACAGTTGCCGATGAGATCGCACTTGCTTTAGAAAGAACTGGTAATTTGAAGTTTAAAGTAATTGCTTATAAAAAATTGCAAGAAATAATGGCTGCCGGAGTTTTAGGTTGTGAAATAAGATTAAGCGGAAAACTGCCTAGTGATAGAGCTAAATCATGGAGATTTTCAGAAGGTTATTTAAAGAAAGCTGGAGATTCAAGAAAAGAAGTTGATAGAGCGCAATCAACAGCACTAACAAAAAGCGGAGTTATTGGAGTGAAAGTTGCTATTATGCCCCCATGGGCTAGAATTTATGATAAAATTGAGATTAATGAATTGGTAAAAGAAAAAATCAAAGAAAGCATTCAGGAAAAAAAAGAAAAACCCGAAAAAAAAGTTGAAGAAAAAATCAAAGAAACTGAAGAGAAAAAAGAAAAAGTGAAAAATAAGGATATAAAAAAGCCGATGGAAAAAGATATTAAAGAAGCTCCTCAAGAAATTATTGATATAAAATCAAAAGAATGATAAATTTATTAAATAAAAATTATTAAATATGGTGATAAAGACTAAAAGATTAAAAATCTTTGATTACCTAAAACTAAAATTTATAGATGGTTTTAAAAACAACAAAAATCAAAAGATTTTTGAGCGCAGAAAATTTTAACATGAAAAATTTTCTGAATCTTTAAGTAAACCAAAACTTAACAAGATGGCAATATTAAAATCAAAAGATATTTCAAAAATGGCTGTAAATGAAATAAAAGAAAAAATTAAAGAATTAAAAAATGAATTAATCAGAGAAAGAGTTAAGTTGACTAAAGGTGGAAAAACAAAAATTAGAGAATTAAAAAAAACAATTGCAAGATTGCTAACATTTAATAAAATCAAAAAGTCCTTGAGTTTTACCTCGGCTTAAAAGCCGAGGTTTGTTTAGGACTTTTGGATGCAAGAAAATTCCTTT
Source organism: Nanobdellota archaeon (assembly GCA_038044985.1). Taxonomy (GTDB): domain Archaea; phylum Nanobdellota; class Nanobdellia; order Pacearchaeales; family GW2011-AR1; genus ARS1285. Next base: position 23,542 of record JBBSYY010000012.1, on the reverse strand, counting down.
TGTTGTTTGGAATTTTCTGTACAGAAAATTTCCTTTGTAAGAAATTTTCTTGTCTCAGGAATAAAATTCCTGATGACCATCAAGAATTCAATTGTCAGAATTCTTGAGGTGCTCAAGATTCCCACGCACTAAAGTGCGTGGTTTTCTAGAATCTTGACATAAATAAAACTAAACAAAAATAAATTTTATGAAGGTTTTGAAAGCCTTAAGCAAGCTAGAATTGTAAAATGAAGCACAACAAAATCGAAAGATTTTTGAGCATTTCATTTTGCTCAATAAAAAGCGCAAAACGAAACACAACAAAAATTTAAAATCAAAAAAATCTTTAAATAAGTTAAAACTATTAAATAAATCTATTGAGGATAAAAACAAAAAAATAAACAAATGAGTATATGTCCTAAATGTGGATTGCCTTTGCAAGCTTGTGTTTGCCAAGAAATTGCAAAAACAGAACAGCGAATACAGATAAAAACAGAAATCAAGAAATTTGGGAAAATTATAACAGTCATCTTAGGTTTTCAGGGAGTTGATTTGAAGTCTCTGGCAAAAGAGCTTAAACACAAACTAGCTTGTGGCGGGACAGTTAAAAGAAATGCTATTGAACTCCAAGGAAAACATTCAGTGAACGTTAAAAAAGTTCTGGTAAAACTTGGATTTTCTGATGAAAGCATTGAATTAGCTTAATCCCATATCTAAAAAATAAAAATAGAAAAAATGAATGATGATATTAGTAATATTAAACTTAATGAAAATAATAGAGTAATGAGTAGCTATAGCTCTCAAGTTGAGTTAGCAGGTATTAATAAAAAAAATAAAATCTAATTGAGAACAAAAAATAATTAATAAAGAACTAGAAGATAGCAACAGCAAGCAAGAAATAGGGGCTTACGTTACTAAAAAAATGGCAGATACAAAAAAAGAAAAATTACTTTCAGAGAATAAGTTATTAGCAGTAATTAGAATTTCTGGAATGGTTGATGTAAAAAAAGATATTGCTGGAACTTTAGATAGATTGAGATTAAGAAGAAAATATGCTTGTATCTTAATTACTAGAAATAAAAATAATGAAGGAATGTTGAAAAAGGTAAAGTTTTATATCGCTTATGGCGAGATTGATAAGAATATTCTAGTTAAATTAATTAAAGAAAGGGCAAAATCTGTCGAAGGCGATAAAAATAAAATAAAAATTAATGTCGAAGAGGTTGCTGATAATCTAATCAAAGGAAAAAAACTTTCTGATTTTGAATTAAAGCCTTTTTTTAGGCTTCATCCTCCTAGAAAAGGAATAAAAAGTAAACTGGTTTATCCTAAAGGGGTATTGGGAAATAACGGAAAAGATATAAATAAACTTATTGAGAGGATGTTGTGAGATGGTTAAAAAAATAAACTTTAGATTTGAAGATTTAGCAGAGGGTAAAATATTTCTTTTAGATAGTCTAATAATTAGTGTTTCTAATAATGAAATAGTAACTATAAAAAAGGATTTAAATTTTAAGATGATTGGAGTTTTAGATATTGTATCGATGCTATTAATAGGAAAATGTGTGAGATATATAATAAAGGTTTTGATTTTATATATCCTGGCGATAAATATGAACTATATAAACAAAAATTAGAAGAAGCTAAATTATGGTAATAAAAATAAAAAAATTAAAAATTTTTAATCTTCATTTTTTAATGAAGCAAGATAAAAAATGAAAACTAAGAAAAAAAGAAGATCTAGAAGATTCAGAGGCGGAAGTACTCATGGACATGGTTCTAGAAAAAAATGGAAGGGCAGTGGACATAAGGGCGGAAAGGGCATGGCAGGAACAGGAAAAAGAGCTGACCAAAAAAAAACTTTGGTTATAAAACTTTATGGAAATAAGTATTTTGGAAAACAGGGAATAACAAGCAAGAGTACATTTAAGAAAAAAAATAAAGTGATTAATTTAAGAGACATTGAAAAAAATTTTGATTCTTTAAAAAAATTTGAGAAAGATGGTTGGCTGGATTTAAAAGAATATAAAGTTTTAGGAGATGGAGAAATAAACAAAAAAATTAAAATAAGAGTTTTAGATGTCAGTGAGAGGGCTAGAGAAAAGATTAAAAAAATTGGCGGAGAAGTCGAGATTTTAAGGAAAACCAGCAAAACTATTAGTAAATAAGAATTAAATATTAAATAATTTAAATAAGTAGTTAAAAGTGAAGGCTTTTAATGTATAGCAAAAGACGGAAATAATTGAAAAATAAAAATGGAATTTAAAAATATTTTAAAAAATCTTCCTGAAGTAAAAGGGCCAATTGAAAAGAAACTAAGTTTTAATACTAAGCTAAAATGGACTCTTATTATTTTAGCCGCATTTTTTCTTATGTCTAATATTTTTCTTTATGGAGCAGACCCGGGATTTTTAGAACAGTTTAAATTTTTTGCAGTAATTCTTGGAGCAAGTTTTGGATCAATTATCTCGCTTGGAATTGGACCTATTGTTATGGCTAGTATTATTTTGCAATTATTAGTTGGAAGCCAGATTCTTAATATTGATCTTTCTAGTGTAGAAGGAAAAAGATTTTTTCAAGGATTACAGAAATTACTAGTTTTTTTCTTTATATTATTTGAATCTATTATTTATGTTTCAATGGGAGGAATTAGGGCTGCTCCTGGTTTTACTTATATAGTTATTTTTCAGTTAGTTTTAGGAGGACTAGCTATTTTGTTTATGGATGAAGTCTGTCAAAAATGGGGATTTGGATCAGGAGTTAGCTTATTTATCGCAGCAGGAGTTGGTTGGCAGTTAATTGCAGCTAGTTTTGGTTTTTTAGGTCCTGAAGGTAATTTCCAACCTTCTGGAAAAGTTATAGCTTTGATAGTTAGTTTAATGAATGCAGATAGTCAAGGAGCAATGCTAGCTTTTTCTGCAATTGCTGTAACTATTATTTTGTTTTTAGTTGTTGTCTGGGCTCAAAGTTTGAAAATTGAGATTCCTTTAAGTTATGACAGATTAAGAGGATATAGTCTTAAGTGGCCCCTGCAGTTTTTTTATGCATCGGTAATTCCTATAATCTTAACAGGTGCTTTAATTGCTAACATTCAATTATTTGGTGGTTTGCTACAAAATTGGCTTGGAAGACCGACTTTTTTGGGAAGTGTTGTTAATGGACAGCCTGTAAGCGGTTTTTTATTTTGGATAAGTTCAACAGATATAGTTGGAAGAATAATTACTGGAAGTTGGGAAATTAATCTATTATGGCAGACTTTTGGGCATATTGCTTTCTATATGTTTTTTGCGGCATTATTCTCAGTATTTTGGGTTAAAACTGCTGGAATGGACGCTTCTGCACAAGCAAATAATATTTTAAAATCAGGACTACAAATTCCCGGGTTTAGAAAAGACCAAAGAATTTTAGAATCAATTTTATCAAGATATGTTACACCTTTAACTATTATGGGAGGACTTGCTATTGGATTGCTTGCTGCTCTTGCAGATGTTTTAGGAGCTTTGGTTGGAGGAACAGCTTTATTATTAGGAATTATGATTACCTTTCAGTTCTACCAGAACATAGCACAACAACATGCTCTTGACATGAATCCTGCCATGAAAAAAATGATGGGGGTTTAGAAAAATTAAAGATTAAAGGATTTATTATAATTTGATAATAATTTTTTTCTAATATAGTTTACTAAAGGCAGATTTCTTTCATAAAAACTTCCTGACTTTTTTCAATATCCTCTTCAATTTTTACTATTAACTTTTTTTGTTCTAAGGATAATCTGCCAAGAATAAGACTTTTGTTTAATTCAGAATCTATTTCATCAAGATTTTTGCCTTCTAAACTAAGATGAGCTAGTTCATGAAGTATTGTTTTAATTTGTTCTTCTAAGGCGTCATCTTTTTTTACTTGAATGATGTAGCTCTCGCCAAAAGCGCAAAGCATTCCACTAATTCTAATGTGCGCCTTTATTATTTTGCTTTGGGCTTTTCTAAATAAATAATATCCTTTATAGATTATCGTAATAATTTAGAAGTTTTGTATTTATTAGTTTTATGGTGATTATAAAGTTTTAAAAACCAGTTTTGATTATAAATAATATAATAAACATAATAAAGAGGTAATTAAACTAATTATTAATAAATCCTTAGAATAAATAACATTAAGTAAGAAAAGATAAATAAAAAAAGGAGTAAAAGCTAAAAACATAAAAATGCCACTAACAGAACTAATTCAAACTAATCCGAAAACTTCAATTATTATTATTTCTTTTATTGCTACTTTATTAGTTACAATAGTAAGATATTTTATGACTGACAGAGATAAAATGCGGGAAATTAGAGAAAGACAGAAAAAACTTCGTGAAGAAATGAAAAATTTTAAAAATAATCCTAAGAAAATGTTAGAACTAAATAAAAAAATGCTAGAGGATTTTCCTGAACAGATGAAAGAATCTTTCAAGCCAATGATTATTACGTTAATTCCTTTACTAATTCTTTTTAAATGGCTTTTGGATATTTATTCAACAACGAGTTTATCTGGAAGTTGGATATGGTGGTATATAATAACAAGCATAATTTTTAGTATTTTTTTAAGCAAGGTTTTTGGGTTGCAGTAATTTAGATTATTGACTAGTAGCAATTCTTAACGATATTTTTAACTACAACAATCTTTAAATTTCATTTTATTATAATAAAACATGTACATAGTTAGATGGTTTGAAAAAAATAGGGGTATTTCATGGCTAGTAACAGTAATTATAGCTGTTCTAATTTTTTATATATCCTCTTTAACTTTTCCTGCGGGCGGAGGAACCGGTTATCTTAGTTATATTTATCATTTTACGGTATTCTCATATCTAGCTCTATTTTTATTAATTTCTATAACTAAAGGAAAGAAATCAAAGAGTTTATTAATTTTGGGAGTAGTCTTGGCAATAATCTATGGAATTTCTGATGAGATACATCAGTATTTTGTTCCAGGAAGATATTCTTCATTTAAAGACATTTTAATAAACTCTATTGGAGTTCTTATAATAAGTATAGGATATATTAATTATTGCAATGTAAAACCGGAGTAGGGTAAGAAAGATTTAAAAGCATATTTATTTATCTTCCTCAATGAATCAAGAACAACTAATTAAAATTCAGTTAATGGAACAGGAAGTCAATCAGTTAAATCAACAGCTGCAGTTAATTGAGGAAAATATTAGGGAATTTGGAGAATTAATATCAAGTTTAAATGAAATTGAAAACAATAAAAACAAGGATATTCTTGCAAATTTGGGCAAAAGAGTTTACTTGCCAGTTGAAATTAAAGATAATAATTTAATTGTTGATGTTGGCAAAGGAAATTTTGTTAAGAAAACTATTTCTGAAACTAAAGAAATTGCCAATAATCAAACTGAAAAATTAACAGAGATTAAACAGGAAATCATGAAAAGATTAGAGGTTTTACAGGAAGAAATTAATAATCTTATTGTGGAGATTGAGAAGGAGCAGAGTAAGAAAAAGTAGATTGATTTCTAAAGATTTTACTAAATAAGACTAGGGATCGTTATAAATAAAAAATAACTAATATTATAAATTAACTATTAAAAGTTCTGATTCAGAAAAACTATGAACAAAATAACTATTTCTAGCAGTAATCTATAATATATTATTTTAACTTAAAAAGAGTTTAAGTTTTCACCCCCCTCAAAAACTTATCATAACTTAAAGCTCCTAGCTCTGTTATTATTTTTTTTATATATCTTTTATGGACAAAATCAAAAGCAGGATTTTGAATTTTAATTAATTTAGGAGCTTTATTCCATATTTCATTTAAAGTTCTGTTTTCTAAAGGAACATTTTTATTTGTGTACTTCCAAGAATCTGCAATAATATAAACAGGTATTCTATTGTTTTTTGCAATTTGTGCTATAACATTACTACCTATTTTATTAATAATTCCTTTTTTTAGTAAAGCATCTGCCCCCAATAATACTTTGGTGGTCTTTTTAATCCCTTGTTTTCCTTCAAGAGCAATTCCTAGCGCAGAATCAACAAACATTGATACTTTTATTTTAGCTTTTCTTAATTCTTTAGCAGTTTTTCTTCCTTGTAATAAAGGCCTTGTTTCTGTATTATAAACCCCAAATTTTTTTCCATGTTTTTTTGAATAAACTAGAGCATTAACAACATTTGTTGAATGACAGTGGGTAAATATTATATCATTATTTTTTATTAGTTTAAAAATATGTTTATTAATAATTTCTTGAGCCTGATTGAAGTGATTTATAATTTTATTATGAGGAATTTTATCTGCAAGAACTAAAGCTTTTTCTAACATTGGCTCTGTTGGTCTTAAAAAAAGAAGTTTTTTCTTTGAAGTTTTTGTCGGAATTAAAGAGTAAGCTTTAAGTCCTGCTTTTGCTATATTTCTTGCTCCCTGAATTTTAACATTTTTGATGTCTTTGCAGATTTGATTGAATTGCAAAAGCTTCTTTTTGTCCATTAAATAATAAGATGATGCTGGTATAAAAGTTTGTTGGAAGCAAGTATACGTTGAATTAATACTAGAATATTTAAAAACTCTTAAAACTAAGATATTAGGAAAAATGGTGAAGAAAAAATGTTTGAAATGCTGATAAATCCTGTAAAGGCCGAGAAAAAACCATGGGAAATGTTTTTTGTAGGAGCATTTTATGCAACTCTCTCTTTATTCTTAGTTAAATGGCTGTTTTCAGAAGATCCCGTGTTATCGAAATATTCTGGGATTTTAGTAGTTACTTTTTGTGTTATGTTTTGCATCCCTTTTTTATATTTTGCACTAAAGCGTGAAGAAGAAAAAGATTTGCAGAGCACTGGTTTTTTAAGATTAATTGAAGAGCATGGAAAAGCATTAACCTATTTTATGTTTTTATTTTTTGGTTTTTTAGTTGCATTTTCATTTTGGTATATTGTTTTTGAAGATGGCAATGAAAATTTTAGGGCGCAGATTGAAACTTATTGTTTAATAAATCAACCAAATAGATTTAATGATTGTGTTGCCGGCTATGGTTTAGGAGTTCAAAAAACAACTGCTTTTTTAACAGCTAAAGAAAGAATAGTTAATATTTTTGTTAATAATATATATGTTTTGATATTTACTTTAATATTTTCTCTGATTTTTGGTGCAGGGGCAATATTTATTTTAGCTTGGAATGCAAGCGTTATTAGCGCTGCCATTGGAATTTTTTCTGAGTCCAGTTTATCTAATATTCCTCTAGGGCTTGTTAGATATATGATTCATGGAATTCCTGAAATAGGATCATATTTTGCTGTGGCTTTGGCAGGAGGAATAATAAGTATAGCAGTTATAAAACACGATTTAAAATCTGAAAAATTTTGGATAATTCTGCAAGATTCTTTAAATTTAATAATTTTTGCTATAGTCTTATTGTTTGTTGCTGCTTTAATTGAAGTTTTTATTACGCCGGTTTTGTTTTAATTAATAACCAAATCTTTTTTCATAGTCTTTATGCCTAGTGAACCATTCTAGAATAATTGCTATAACCTCCACCTTGTCTTCTGAAGTTAGAGTATAAATAAGTCTAGAATCTTTGCTTAATTCAACCCAATAAGCATTATTAACTCATAGTTGTTTGTATTCTACTGGAATTAATCTTTTTGCAATAGACTGGTCATAGGTTGGATTTTCTTTAATTCTCTCTATAACCCAATTTATTTTTTTCTTACTCCTATCATTCTCTGACAAATTAATATATTCATTTTCTAATTTATCACTAACAAATTTTACTTTCACTATTTTTGACATAGAATGATACAAAGAAAGTAATTAATAAGATTTTCTAAAAAGGACTTTTCTAGCTAATTCAGGATTCCAAATATAAGTAATGACTCTGTTGCCAGAAGTTATTATTTTATTTATTTCTTCTAAATATTCTAAAATTATAAGATAGGTAGACCACATAACTTTTCTTGGTAATTTTTCCCATAATTGAGTTTTGTTAAATTCTCCGCTATATTCTTTAATTGTTTTCTCAACCATTTTTACAGTTTCTAAAGTTGGAGATCTTAACTCTTGATTCATATATACATATCAATTGATATGTATTTAAATTTTTGGGTTTTTTAGAAATTTAAGTTAGGAATTTTAAAATATCCTTGCTCCATTCTACTTCTATCTCCTTTTATACCACTAATATAGGTATAATTTCTTCCCAAGAGATCTATTAAAAAACCGCTAAATTTAAAAATTATGAATACTTACCTTTTTTATAAAAAAGCTTTGATAATGACTAGTAATAGTAATTAATCAATGATGATAAATGAAATAAAGGTTTAATAATAATCATAACCAAGCTAAAACTAGGATTATAGGTTATAATTGTCGAGTCATTGTCAATAGTTATGATTAACAAAAAAATAAAAAACTAAGAATAATTAAAAATGTCAAGATACATATGTACCAATTGTAATTACAGATTTAGTTCAGAAAGAGGGGCTACTGAATGTGGTTATTGCGGAAAAAACTCTATTGAGATAGAGAAATCTGCAACTGAATTATTAGACGACGTTGATAGAATGTTAAGTGAATAATTTTTAGTAATAATTTAGTAATAATTTAGTAATAATTTAGTAATAATTTAGTAAAGATTATTCAAATAATCTAATTCTGATATCATTGGTTTAATTATGCCGCCTAAGAAAGAGTGGCATCTTTAAATTATATTATTTGAAATAAGTATGTTTATTGTTTAACAAAGCTTCTATAAAACATACCAAACAAACTTAAATATAACGTAAAACTTAAATGTCGAGAAATATCATTTAGGTTTTCCGAATGTAGAAAAAAAGAAATTTTTTTCTGGCTCAAAAATTCTAAAAAATAACACAATGAATTTTTGATATAGCAAATGACAACTTTTCAATTGTATAAATCATTTGCTATAACTTTAAAAATATATTGAGATAAATTAGTTAATGGAAGTTTCAAATGTTGATGATGAAACAATAAATGAAGATTTTATTGTTTTAAGAAAACAAAAGTTCTTAAACTTTTTTAAAGGCAGGTGGTGGGTTTTAGTTGTTTTAGTTATCGCCGTAATTTTAGGGGCGTATATAAGAAGTTTACCTATGGCAGATCATGGAGGAAGGCCTGGATTATGGGATATCACTACTAATACTTGGACATTAGGTCCTGATTTAGATCCCTGGTTGTTTTTTAGAAATGCAAAAACTATTGTTGAACAAGGCAGTCTGCCTGAAAGAGACTATATGAGAAATGTTCCTTTAGGTTTTGATAATTCAATTGAAGTCCCATTACTTGCTTATATGATTGCCTGGACTTATAAAATTCTCAAGTTTATTGGAGTAGATAAAGGAATTGAATTTGCAGGAGTGGTTTTTCCAGTTATAATGTTTGGTTTAACCATAATAAGTTTTTTTTTATTTGTAAGAGAAATTTTTGTAAGAAAGTCAGAAAAAAGTATTCTAAAAGCCAATATTATTGCAATAATATCTACTTTTTTTATGATTGTTATTCCTGTTTTTTTATCAAGAACTGTCGCAGGAATTCCTGAAAAAGAAAGCGCCGCATTCTTTTTTATATTTTTAAGTTTTTATTTATTTTTAAAATCTTGGAAAGCTGAACAATTAATTAATTCAATTATATTGGGAAGTTTGGCTGGAGTTTTTACTGGCATGACAGGATTGGTTTGGGGCGGAGTTATCTATATATTTATTCCATTAGGACTAGCAGTACTAATAGCATTTATTTTAAACAAAGTTAGTAAAAAAGAATTTTTAGCTTATTTTTTCTGGATTTTTTTTAGTTTTCTTATACTTATGTATTTTTCTGGTAAGAGATATGATTTTAATGAAATGTTCACTTCTTTATCTTCTGGTTTAGCTTTTTTAGTTTTACTTATTATAATTGTACATTACTTAATTTGGAATACTAAATTTAATAAATTTATCAATAGAGAAACAAAAATTCCAAAAACCATCCTTTCTTTAATTGCTACTATTATTATATTAATAGTAATAAGCTTAATCTTTTTAGGGCCTAGTTTTATTACAAGTAAAGCGAAGGCAGTTCATCAAACAATTTTTAAACCAGTTATTGGAAGATGGAATATAACTGTTGCCGAGAATAAACAACCTGATTTTCGAGAATGGAGTCAGAATTTTGGGCCTTTTGTTAAAAACATACCTCTAATTTTTTGGATGTTTTTTATTGGTTCAGTTGTCTTATTTAGAAAAATGTTATTAAGATTAAAAAATAAGGATACTTTGATTTTAACTTCTTTTTATATTTTCTTTTTACTAGGAATAATATTCTCTAGGTATTCTACTGGAAGTTTGTTTAATGGAGAGAATTTTATCAGCAAGTTCTTTTATTATATCTCTATTTTATTATTTCTGGGAGCTTTTATTTATTATTATAATAGATATTATAAACTAAAAGATGATAGTTTCGAGAAAATAAGATTTGAATATTTGTTATTGTTTTCTTTGTTTATTTTAACTCTTTTTACTGCAAGAGGAGCTATAAGATTAATTATGGTTTTGGGTCCAATTGCTCCAATTTTTGTCGGATTTCTAATTGTTGATTTGAGTGACAAATTTTTCAAATACAGAAAATTGTCTAAAATTTTGATTGGAATTTTATTAATAATAATTTTAATTTCAAGTGTTTATAGTTTTTCTGTTTTTTATCAAAGTGTTAAAGCCCAGTCTTTTGGATTCGTGCCAAGTAGTTATAACATTCAATGGCAAAAAGCAATGGATTGGGCGAGAAAGAATACACCGGAAAACGCGGTTTTCTCCCACTGGTGGGATTATGGTTATTGGGTTCAAAGTATAGGTAATAGAGCAACTACTGTTGATGGAGGTAATGCAATTGTTTATTGGAATTATTTAATGGGAAGGCATGTTTTAACTGGAGATAATGAAAATGATGCTTTGGAATTTCTTTACAACCATGATACAACTTACCTTTTAATAGACTCTACAGACATAGGAAAATACGGAGCTTTTTCAAGTATTGGTAGTAATAAAGATTTTGATAGATATTCTTTTATCGGAACATTTTTATTAGATGAAACCAAAACTCAAGAAACCAAAAATCAGACTCTTTTAGTTTATGCTGGAGGAGTTGGGTTAGATGAAGATTTAGTAATTAATCAAAATGGAAAAGACATTCTTCTTCCAGCTAATTCGGCTGCTGTTGGAGCGATAGTATTGCCTACTCAAAATAGTAGATATTATCAACCTTATATCATAGTAGTTTACCAAAATCAGCAGTTTAATGTTAATTTAAGATACTCATACAATTTAAATAATAAAGAATTAACGGACTTCAAAAATGGAATAGAGGCGGCTGCTTTTATTTTTCCGAGATTAGACCAAACAAGCGAAGGAACAGTCCAGTTAAATCAAATGGGAACTGCGTTTTATTTATCTCCAAGATTAATGAGAGGATTTTTAAGCCAGGTTTATTTAATGAACGATCCTTTTAATAAATTTAAGAATTTTAAATTAGTTCATGCAGAACCAACATTAATTATAGACAATATAAGAAGTAGAGGAACAAATTTGCCTGATTTTGTTTATTTTCAAGGAGTTCAAGGACCCGTTAAGATTTGGGAAGTGTATTATACCGGAAAAGAACAAATAAAGCAAGAATATCTTGATACAGACGAAACTAAGTATTTAGATTGGTTGTTGTGAAATTGTTATCATATCAACACTTCTAACAAATTTTTATTAAGGAAAGAGATGTTATAAAATACTTACTAAGTTCTTTGGAGCTTCAATGCATTAGAAATATCTTTAAAAACTTAAAAAGATTAAATAATCAATGGAACCATTATTATTAATACCTATTATTTTAAGCTTTTTATTAACTAGTTACGCATTGCCAAAATGGATTAAAAAATGCAGACAGGTTGGTTATTTATGGGAAGATATGAATAAATTCCATAAAGCTAAGAATATTGCCGCGTCTGGAGGAATTATTGTAGTAATTAGTTTTATTTTAGGAGTTTTAAGTTATATAGCAATTAAAACTTTTATTTTAGATGGGAATAATGGAAGTTTAGAAATTTTTGCGTTATTAAATGTTATTTTAATACTAGCTTTAGTTGGTTTTGTTGATGATGTTTTAGGATGGACACATAGAGGATTGTCAATTAGATTTAGATTATTTCTTGCTTTTGTTGCTTCAGTTCCCCTAGTTGTAATAAATGCTGGATCAAATATAATTAATCTCCCTTTTTTTGGAGCAGTTAATTTAGGAATTTTTTATCCACTAATTTTAATTCCAGTAGGGATAGCAGGAGCCGCTACAACTTATAATTTTTTAGCTGGATTTAATGGATTAGAAACAGGACAAGGAATCATAATCCTAAGTTTTTTAAGTTTAGTTAGTTATTTAACTGGAAATTTTTGGTTAATGATTGTTGGTTTGTGTATGGTAGCTAGTCTACTAGTTTTTTATTTTTATAATAAATTTCCAGCAAGAGTTTTCCCAGGAGATATTTTAACTTATTCTATAGGAGCACTAATAGCTGGAATTGCTATTTTAGGAAATTTTGAAAAAATTGCTGTTTTTATATTTATTCCCTATATTATAGAAACTTTTTTGAAATTAAGAGGAAAATTAGAAAAACCGTCTTTTGGAAAAGTGAATGAAGATAATAGCCTAGAAGTTCCATATGAAAAAATTTATGGCACTACTCATTTGTCTTTATTTGTTTTGAAAAAATTTAAGAAAAAAGTTTATGAGAAAGATGTTGTTTATTTAATTTTTGTATATCAAATAGTTATTTGCTTATTAGCTTTAATTATTTTTAGAGATGTTTTGTTTGTGTGATATTACACAAATAATAAAGTTAACATGATAAAGGAGAGATTATTAAATAAAGCTTAATAGCTCTAAATAAATTAGTAGATAGATTAATCAAACTTATAGAAGAAGGATAAGCCGAAATTTGCTAAATCCAGAAAAAATTGCTGTTTTTATAAAATCACTAAATTTAAAAAATGAGCGAGACAATGAAAAACACAACAAAAAACTGGAAAAAATTCCTGCCATTAATTGGAATTTTGTTATTTTTTTATATTTTAATTAAAATAAATTTTGTTAATGTTCTAGAAGAAATTAAAAAAGTTAATATTTATTTTTTATTAATAACATTAGTTTTTTTGATTATAATGTTAGTTGTTCAGACTTTTAAATGGCATATCGTAGCTGTTTTTCAAGACATAAAAGTTCCTTTTAAAGAATCTTTTAAAATTAATTTAATAAGTAATTTTTATGGCCTTATAACCCCATCTAAACTAGGTTCTGTAATCAGAGCAGAATATTTAAAAAAATATACAAAAAACAAAAATATTGGCAAAGGATTGTTTAATTTTACAATTGACAAAGTTTTAGATATTACTAGCGTAATTTTTATGGCTGTTTTATTCTCTTTTGTTTTTAAAGACGAGATAAATCTTCCTATTGGTTTTTTTACTGGATTATTTCTTGCGTTTGTTTTATTGACTTTATTTTTTATAAAAAAGGAAAGAAGTAAAATTGTATTAAGATTTTTTTATAGAAAGTTTATTAATGAAAAAATTAAAGATAAAACAAAAAATACTTTTAACTCTTTTTACGAGCATATTCCTAAAAAAAGATACTTTATCTTATTTTTTTTATTGAACTTAATTAGTTGGTTGTTTATTTATTTAATATATTATTTTATCGGATTGTCTTTAGGAATTAAAATAAGTTTTTTATATTATATGGCTATTCTTCCGTTAGGGACATTAGTTTCCATGATTCCTATAAGTATTGGCGGTTTAGGAACAAGAGAAGCTGCTTTAATAAGTTTATTTGGATTATTTAATGTCAGTTCTGCTAAGGTTTTTTCAATGTCTGTTATAGATTATTTTATTGTGGGGGTTATTCCTTCAATCATAACTTTATTTCTTTTGTGGAGAAACGGATAGTTTTTATCTTCCAAACCAATATCCAACTTGCAATTTTCTCGGAAGTTTCTGATGAAATTTTAAAATAAAATCAAAAGGAGAGTGAACTAATCTTAATCTTACAACAGAAAAAAACATCCTTCCTGGGGTTTTTTTGCTAACTTTTGAACCCTTTTTGTCGTGCCATTCAGTATATATTGATTTTATTTTAAATCCAAAATATTTACCATAATACAACAAATCAACATCAAAACTCCACTCACTGTTTCCTAGTTCAGGATAAATTTTTTCAATCACTCTTCTATTAAATAGTTTTGCACCGCACTGAGTATCTTGATGTTGGAAAATAAACAAACTTCTAACAACAAAATTAAAAACTCTGCCAATAAATCTTCTGAATAAAGTTTGTTTTGGACTTATAGTGCTTTTTTTATCCCACCTATTTGCAATTATACCATCATAGTTTCTAATACCTTTTATTAAATCATAAAAAGCTTTTGGAGAGGTTGCATTGTCTGCATCAATAAAACCAATTAGATCATTATTTCTCATTAAAGCATTTTTAAAACCCTCTACAACAGCAAATCCCTTTCCTCCTTGTTCAAAATCCAAAATAATTAACTCCTCACAATTAAATCTTTCAACGATTTGCTTAGTATTATCTACACATGCATTTAACACGACTATAATTTCATAATCCAAAACTTCTTTTTCTTTTAAATTATTAAAAAAAGAAAGATATTCTTCTAAAGTTTTTCTGATACGTTTCTCTTCATTATGAGCTGGAATTACAATTGATACTTTCATAAATTTAAACTACTTCTTCCATTAAAAAACATATATAAAATTAAAAATATATTATTTAAAGTAACAGATTTTAGGATTGTTAATAACTTATAAAATTAATCTAGATCTCTTAAATTAGCTTAGATTTCATATATTTCATAAGAAATATATTATAAAAAGCAATTTTAATTTATCTATAGAAGTAGATTTGTTTAATTAGATGTTAAAACCAACCCCCAATTTCTTAATTGCTAAGCTAAATAAATATTAAGATAAATCATATAAATATTTATAACTAATTCTAGTTAGTTTTGTGAATGAAATTCACCCTTATTGTTCCTCTTGCGCCCGAAAGAAATGCTGAAATTTTGGAAGCTATTAAAAATCTTGATTATAACAAAAATAAGTTTCATGTTGTTGTGCCAATAGGAAAAAATCCTTCTTTAAATAGAAATAGAGGAATTGATAAAGCAAAAGGAGATTTCGTGGTTTTTCTTGATGATGATGCCATAATTGAGAATAATTATTTAAATAAAGTTGAGAAGTTTCTTGAAAATCATCCTGAAATTGATATGGTAGGGGGGCCACAATTAACCTTCTACGATGATAAAGGATTTGCAAGAATTTCTGGATACGCATTAAGTAGTAAATTTGGTGCCTGGAAATTATCTAATAGGTATTCTACAAATAAAGAAAGTCTTGACGTTGATGAAACAGCATTAACTTCTGCTAATTTAATTTGTAAAAAAAAAGTAGTTGAAAAAGTAAGATTTGATGAAAAACTATTTCCTGGAGAAGATCCTAAATTTGTAGCAGATGTTAAAAAACAAGGATTTAAAATTGCTTATAGTCCTGAAATCATTGTTTATCATAAAAGAAGGCCGAATTTTAGTTCATTTGTTAAACAAATATTTAATTATGGGAAGGCCAGGCCCGAAAAAGAAAGTTTTTTTGAAACACTAAAAAAACCTTTTTTCTTAATTCCTAGCTCGTTTCTTGTTTATTTTGTTTTATTAATAGGAAGTATTTTAGTAAATCCTTCGATAACTGGAAATGTTGTTAATTTTAATAGTTTAATTAATAATTTAAATTCAGATGATATCGGCTCTTCAGCAGATCGAAGAGGTTTTGCTGGTTATGCAATTTATTCTGGTGAAAATGTATCAATTAACTTAGCTTTTTTATGGTTTTTACCTTTAATAGCGTATATTTTGCTTATAATTTTATTTAGTTTCTATGATTCTATTAAAAATAAAGATATTAAAGCTATTTTCGTTTTACCATTTATCTATCCTACTATCCATTTATCTTATGGAGCAGGGATGATTTGGGGGTGGATGAGAAGGGTTTTTTGGTAGAAGCACTTGCAAAACGCAGTTAAAATTATTAAATAAAAAATTAACAATAGTTTAAAATTAGAAAGTTTTTTAAATACGAATAGACTCTATTATTTATGAAAAAGAGAATAAAAACTATAAAAGATTATTCTATATCAAATAAATGTTTAAAGGTTAATATACTTTCTTTAGAAAGAGGTAAAAATAAAAAATGAAAATCATAGTAGGATTTCCGCCGACACTAAGTCCTTTAGGCACGCCTCTTTTAAGTCAAAATAGGCAGTTTCAATATTTTGAAAAACCAACATTTCTTTATCCAGTAGTTCTTGGCACTGCAGCCACTATGGCTAAAAATGCTGGACATGAGGTAATATGGGAAGATGCAATCGCTCAAAACATGGATTGGAATGATCATGATAAAATGCTTGAAAAAGAAAAACCAGATTTATTCTTTTTTGAAACAAAAGCTCCGGTAGTAAAAAAACATTGGCAAGCAATTGATCATATCAAGAAAAAATTCCCGAATATAAAAATAGTAATTTGCGGAGACCATGTTAGTTATCTTCCTGGAGAAACATTTGAAAATTCTAATGTAGATTATGTAATTAATGGGGGTTATTTTGATTTTGCCTTTATGGAATTAGTTGAATGGTTAGAGAATAAAAAAGGGAAGGTTCCAAACGGGATATGGTACAAAGAAAATGGAAAAATTATAGAAAATGGAAGATATGAATTTAATAGAGAAGATAAAGATATTAATGATGCCCCATTTCCAGACAGAAAATTGACTAAATATTGGAATTATCAAGATGAATTTAATCTTAAAGGAAGACCTCAATTTTATATTATGTCAGCGAGAGATTGTGCATGGGGAAAGTGCACTTTTTGTGTCTGGGACCATGCTCTTTATCCTAAAGGAGCATATAAACAAAGAACTCCCGAAAATACTTTTGCAGAAGTAAAAAATTTAGTTGATAATTTTGGAGCAAGGGAAATATTTGACGATGCAGGAACTATTCCTCCCGGAGCTTGGTTAAAAGATTTTTGCAAACTAATGATAGAATCTAGATATAATAAAAAAGTAATGTATTCCTGTAATATGAGATTTGGTTGGGTTGATGCTGATATGTATAAGCTTATGAAAAAAGCTGGATTTAGACTATTGAAATTTGGTTTAGAGTCTGGCTCTCAGAAAACAATTGATAAATTAGATAAAGGAACTAATGTCTCGCTTGTTTTTCAACATTGTAAAGACGCTAAAGATGCTGGTTTGATTGTTCATATAACAATGATGGTTGGTTATCCTTGGGAAACAAGAGAAGATGCATTAAAGACATTTAAATTAGCTAAAGATCTAATGATTAATGGACTTGTTGATATTCATCAATCTACTGTTGTAATGCCTTATCCTGGCACCCCTCTATATGAAGAAGCTGCAAAAGAGGGGTGGTTAAGATTTGAAAAATCAGATTATGAAAAATTAGCAATGGACCAGCCAGCTATGAAAACAATTGAAATGACACCAGAAGAAGTACAAGATTTATGCAAACTAAATTACAAAATCTATCTTGATCCTAGATATATGTGGCAGCACGCAAAATCAAGAATTAGGAGTTTAGAAGATCTTAAATATACTTTTGAGGGTTTTACTTCAGTTATCGGACATTTAAAAGATTTTAGTAGAAAACCAGAAATTCAAAGAAATAAAAATGAATTATTAACTCCAGAACAAGTTGCAAGAATGATGGCTAATTTGCATAATCCAAGACAAGATTTAGTTGCAATAAAAGTAGGAACAACTAAACCAATTCCATATAAACATATTGATGAAGTTGAAGTTATTTCACAAATTCCGTTACAGATGGTGAGATAGGATTTCTTCAGGTTGTTGGTATAGAGTAAGTTTAAGACAAGAGGATATTAAATAATTGTAAATTGAACGGTTGTTTCTATAAAATTTCCTGCTTCATTCAAAATTTTTATTGTTAAATTATGTTCTCCAATCTTGAAGCTTCTTCTCACTTCGCAAATTCCATCTCTTAATCTTGAACAAATTCGTGTTTCTCTTGGTTTGCTATCGTTCCAATCAATATAATCCACTTCATCAAAATTATTTTCTATGATATTAAATACAAAGTTAACTTTTCTTCTATCTATAGAATAATTAAATGAGTTTATTACTGGGTTAGTTGTGTCAACATCTAAAGAAGTTGGCCTTGAAGAGTCCATATTTCCGATTATGTCTTTAAGTTCAAGCCAATATTTTATCTCCTGCCCAATTTATACCTTCTATAATATCACTAACATATCCTTCTCCATTACTATCGAGAACCTTTATAGAGTATACTTGAGATTCTATAAGGGGGAAATTGGTTCCTGGATTTCTAAGTATTTGACTAACTAAAGTTCCATGACTATTATCATCGAAGGCATCGCTATCTTCATTTACAAAATCATATCCTGAATTTATAGACAAAATATTATAATTAACGCCGGTATCCAAAACTGCCATTTTAACTTCTTCCCCAAAATTAGAATCAATAACCGAGAAATTTAATCCTATTGCATTGTAATTCCAATTTTCATTTCCTAATGAATAAACCCTATAATCTGGCTCTAAATTTATAACAGAATCCTCAGATTCTAATATTTCTCTTGAAATATTAATTACAACTATTCTATTTTTTCCTAAACCAACTCTTGCGCCCCCAACTTGATTTAATCTTCCAATATACAATTCAGCTATAATACTATCTTCAATATGTTTGTCAATTTTATTGTCTTTTAATTCGATGATATATCTTTCTTCAGAAACAGCCAGTACAGAAGGAAGAACTAAAAAAATATAGGAGATAATTACCCCTTTCATCATTTTTGCAGGGTTCGATTTATTATAAATCCTTCTAACTACTTGTTGCAAATGAATTTTTAATGTAGAAATTAAGCACTCGCGAACTTCAAAATTTCTATACCACCTTTAATAGTTTGTTTTATGTCTTTTAATGTCTTAATCCTTTTTAATCTTCTCATTACAAATTTAGGCCTAAGATAAAACTCTTTATAGGCTTTTTTCTGCATTCTAGACATTAGTTCAGGGGTTACATCTCCGTGAATAAAAGCTCCATCAGAATAAGCAGTATATTTTTCCCACCCAACATCTAAAAACTTACCCTCTCTTTTAATTATTTCCCAGTACTCTGTTTTTGGCATTGGTATACAAATATGAAATGTTGCTGTGTCTAGAGGAAGATTTTTAGCAAAATCAATTGTATTTTTCATTGTTTTTTCATTTTCTCCTAAATTTCCAAAAATAAATAATCCGCGAGTTTCTATTCCTGCTTGTCTGCACCATCTAGCAGCATTTTTTATATCTTCTAATTTTTCTGCTTTTCTCATCTTGTCTAAAATTTCCTGGTTCCCAGATTCTATGCCTAATGATAACATGTAACATCCTGCTTTTTTCATATGTTTTAACATAGGTAATGATAATTTATCACATCTTACTCCATTGGCAATTTTCCATATTATTTTTTTATTTAATCCTTTTTTAATCATTAAATTACAGAATTCTTTAACTCTATCAGCATATAAAGTAAAGTTATCATCTTGAAAATCTATTTCTTGAGTTCCATAATTTTTAATTAGGTGCTCTATTTCAGCAACTATATTTTCAGCACTTCTTGTTCTTAATTTTCTTCCTGATGTGATAAAGTCAGCGCAAAAAGTGCAGCGATATGGACATCCTCTTCCTGTTACGATATAGTCTATTGGATATTTTTTAGCTTCAAAACTAAAATATTTATTCATAGGAAGAAGATCTCTAGCTGGAAATGGCAAAGAATCTAAATTTTCTATAAATTTTGAATCTTTATTATGAATTATTTTTCCATCTCTTCTGTAAGAAAGTCCGTTAATCTGTTCATACGATTTTCCAGATAAAATTTCTATAATTGTTTCCTCCCCCTCTCCTCTAACAACTAAATCTATTTTAGGATAATTAGTAAGGACTTCTTCTGGCATAGAGCTTGCATGAATTCCCCCAAAAATTATTTTTACATGTTCAGGACATAATTTAGCAAGTTTCTCTACTTCGTTCATCATACTAGATGCTCCAGTCATAGCCAAATAATCTGGAGAATAATCAAGAATTTCTTCTTTTATCTGTTCATGATTAAGACTAAGAGCATTAGCTTCTATAATTTTAACATCAAACCCCTTTTCCCTAGCTACTGCAGCCATATATGCTAAACCTAAAGGAGGATAAATAGGAGTAGCTGTTTCACTACCTGCATAGGAATAAACACTTCTATAGTTTGGCTGTATTAACACCAGTTTTGTCATAAGATTATAAATTAACAATTGTTTAAATAGTTTTTGATTTAATTAAATTGATAAAAAGAATATAAATATTTATAATGGATGATTTATTGGAAAGGTAATAGAAAGTGAGAAAATGGAAGAAAAAAACCAAGAAAAATCCGAAGTAAAATCTCTTGGAAGATACAACAAACCAGGTTATAAAGAAATAACCATGGAAAAACCTATTGAAATAGATGCTACTGGAATAAAAAGACCTTGGAGATTAGATGCTAAAGGATATTTTTTGATTAGAATTAATAAAGAGTTAAATAAAATAGAGGCTGCTTTTTGCGATTTAAAAGAAAATAAAGTTCGTATTATTGTAAGTGGCGATAACCCGGTTGAAGTTTATACAGCTATTTTAAAAGAAGATTTAGTAAGTATGTTAGACCACGCTGCTGATATTGGAGTAGAGTTAGAAAAAGCTTATATTGCCTTAAAAACTGGAAAAAAGTACATTCAAGATAAAATTGATTTGGAGGAATAATAAAATAATGAGATCTCTAATTCCTGTTTTAATTTTTCAATTAATCCCTCTGACATAAAATATATAAATCTTATTGATAACATATTCATAGAGTATCATATCTGTAATTTACTACGGATATGATTATATTAGGCGTAATTATTATTTAGGCTTAACAAAGATAATTATTTATACCATTTCGTTTTTATTTTCAACATGAAGAAATTTACCGAACAAGATACTGAAAAATATTACGATGAGGAAGATGAAGTTTACCTTTCGTTTTGGGATTCTAGTGGGATTCTTCATTGGGGTCTTTTTCAAGATGATGA
>JBBSYY010000012.1:0-2228 GCA_038044985.1 Nanobdellota archaeon | reverse complement strand
TTTCGTTTTGGGATTCTAGTGGGATTCTTCATTGGGGTCTTTTTCAAGATGATGAGGACATCGTCTCTGCTTCAAATAATCTCACTAATGACATGATTGAAAAAACAAAAATTTCTGAAAGTTCAAATGTTCTGAATATTGGTTGTGGAAATGGTGAAGTTGATGTTCAAACTGTTAAAAAAATTGGCTGTAAAATCACCGGAATTGATTTAAGCGGTGTACGAATAGAAAATGCCAAGAAAAAAATAACCCAAAAATTGAAGAATAAATTAAACTTTATCCATACTTCCGCAACAAATCTTCCATTTGATGATGGGGCATTTTCTCACGTTATTAGCCAATCAACAATTTATCACGTGCACAACAAACAAAAAGCACTTTCAGAAATTTATAGGGTTTTGCAAAGAGGAGGAATATTTGTCTTTGATGATCTAGTTAAACCAAAACCAAATGTTAGTAGAGATACACAAAAGTTTGTTTATGAAAGACTCCTCTTTGACACACCTTTTTCATTCAAAACCTATCAAGAAGAATTACGAAAGCATGGTTTTGAAGTTATTGAAGCACGAGACGAAACAAAAAATATGAAAAAGACCTATCAAAAACTATGTCGGATTTTGGAAGAAAAGATAAAGAATAATGAAAATCCTAAATTTCACGAAAGGTATCAGTATCTAATCAAAGCGTATAAAAAAACAATTAAAGCAACAAATAAAAATGAAATCGGTTGGGTAATCTTTGTTTGTAAAAAGCCTAAATAATAACTTCTCCGTTCCCTTCAGTCACTCCGACCACGCTGCGCTCTCCCTTCGGTCGGGATGCCTAACAGGGGTTATCCGAGAAATGGCTCGGCTCACCATTTCTCCAAATTTCTTCCGCTTCGCTCCAGAAACTTCGGATAATCCTGATGTTAAACTCAATTGCGAGTCCGCCTCATTGATGGAAAACTTAATAAACATTCACAATCTTTATAATAAAATATTCAAACCACAAACTCTTTTTCTTTAATTATTTCCTTTCCATCAACCTTAATTCTTCTGATAATTTTTCCCTTACGAACAGCCAGCTCTCTTATTTTAGCAAAATCGTTTTTATCTATTCCTTTAATTTTTAATTCATTTTCAGAAGGCACGATAATTTCATCAATAATAAAATCATGTTTTATCTCAATTTTTTTAAATCCCATAAATTCTTTATCAAAAATTAAATTATCAATTATTTCTTTATCTAATGTTTTCAATTTGCAAAAATCAACCTTCAGTTTTTCTTCTCCCTTTGAACTTGGCTTCGCAAATTTAGGAGTCTTCGGCTTAATCTTTAACTCGCTGTTATAAACATTAAAAGATAAACCTATAAAACTTATTGGTAATTTATTACACAACTCTAAAATCTCGTTTCCACTCATCTCTTTATTAATTATATACTGATTTACACCAATAAACTGTTTCTTGCTTTGGTAATCCAATTCCCCATTTAAATTTCTAGTAGAAACAATAACTCCAGTTACATAACTTTTATTATCCCCAAGTTTTTCAGCTAAAATTCTAACAAGCTCGTTGGCATATTCAGCAGTAGTTGAAACCGAGAATTTATTACTATTATGTTTAGCAATTACTATTGCTCTATCCTTGAAATTCCCTCCACTAAATTTTTGAAACTGTAAATGAACTAATTCATCATTTTCAGATTTACCATCAAAAATTTTCTTAATGAAAAAATCCATTTTAATTTTTGTTTTTAATAACCTTTAAACTTTTCTAGGGTTTAAGCAATCTCAAATTTAATTTTTATATAACTTTTTAAAAAGTATAATCTATTATTAACTCTAAAAGTTGGTTTATAAATCTTGCTCAAATGGCCATCAAAATCAAATTACTATATTTTTTTGATAACGATGCTAATTAATAAACTAATTATAAATAGGGTTAATAAGATAAAATAAAACTAGTTCTAAATGAATTGAAGAATATCTATATTAGATATCAACAGCTTTTTATATATCTTATTCTTGTTATTAAAAATGAGGTCATCTAAAAGGAAGATACATCGAAGAAACCGTGGGTGTCTTAGATTATGAAACTTAGAGTAAAAAAAATAAAACTTTTGGCAGGAAGGCCTGTTTGCATGATTCATGAACTTACTGCTAATAAATTAAGCCTTCATGTTGGACATCGAGTTTTAATTTCTAAAAACAGCAAAAAAATTATTTCAATAGTAGACACTGTTTC
>JBBSYY010000011.1:0-7096 GCA_038044985.1 Nanobdellota archaeon | reverse complement strand
CAACAATAAAAATCAGAAAAAAAACAAAAAAACAAAACCAAAAATAAGTTTTTATCTTTTTTAAATCCTTTAAGCCAGTCAAAAAGTTTTTGTAGATGAAATTTTGATTATTTAAACTGCTGTTTTTAACCTCTTTGTTTTTTGGCATTTTATTAATAAGAAAACGGTGTTTTTAAAGTCGTGTTTTTAATTTTCGATTGAGATAAAAAATCTAGAGCAATAGAGTATGGTTAAAATAGTGGAAAGTGCGATCATCTAAAATACGTCTTAATCATTTCGGTTTTTCTTTTATATTTATTTTTTATATAAATTCCGTAGAGAATACCTACAATTAGACCTCCTAGATGAGCAGTATTTCCAATAGGCAACTGAACAAATAATCCAATTATAATTAAAGGGACTATTGCAAAAATGGGAAGAATCCAGAAAGGCATTCCTATAGGAACAGCAAGCTTTCTTATTGTAGGATTAAAAGAAAAAATTGAAAATATTGACAAAAATATATAAATCATAATAAATAAATCTATTATTGATAAAATTTCAGAAGCTGGAAAAATAGTTTTAATAATGGCCTGGACTATCAAAGCAAAAATTGGTCCTGCAATAAGATAGACTCTCATAAACGGGGTTAAGACAGCTAATAATCCCGCTAAACCAAAAATAGCTCCAGAAGCTCCTACAGAATACGAGTCAGGATTAATAAAAATTCTTGAGCCTATCTCTGTTGCTCCAAAATAAAAGCTTAATGTTGAATAGAAGAATCCTGCAAAGATTCCGGAGATTAAATAAAACCAAAGAAATTTTTTTCTTCCAATAATTCTCTCCAAAAAATTTCCAATAAAAAATAAGGATATCATATTAAATAGAAGATGAGGAAGCCAAATATGGCTAAACATGCTTGTTAATAAAGTCCAGTAAGCCCCAGAAAAAAAAGCTTTAGCTTGTAATGCAAAAATAGAAAGAAGCTTGTTTTCAGTGAGAACGTCTAAAATTCTAAATAAAACCAATAAAATATAAACTATGGTATTAATTATGATAAGCCAGTTTGTAATGCTTAGTTTTCTGGGGATTGAGTTAATCGCGTTAAATTTATTTATATTATGATTATTGTTATAATCTTTTAATCTTCGCATGGTATATACTCTAAGGTTTCTTTTTTCAAGTTTTTTATCAAACCATTTTTCCATTTTTAGTCCAAAAATTATCTGGATATAATCTCTTTATATCATGATCTAGGTATTTCTCTATTAGATGATTATATTAATTTCTTAGATTTAAATCTTCTCATTAATTTATTAATGTTATCTTTTCTTCTTAGTTTTTATCTTTTTTATGATTTTTTTATGTTTCATGGTTTTTCTACTATTTTTATATCTTTTAATCTTCTTAATTTTTTTGATGGGTTTTTTCTGTTTTTTAGCCTCTCTTCTTTTCGCAGCTTCTAGTTTTTTAAATTTTTTTGAGGCAATTTCTGTCCCCTCTTTTGATTTTTCCATACTAGCTAATTCAACATCTTTCTTTAGTTTTGTAATTTTATCATTTATTTCTTGTATAAATTTTGTGTTATCTGCTAGCTGATAGACACCATCGCATTCGTGGCAGATGAAATTATTTAATAATGCTGTCTCTTCGTTAACTTCTACAGAACAATTATTGCAGAAGTAGTAATTGCTTTCTCTCCTATTTTTTAATAAAGCCTCTTGTTCTTGCAGTTTCTTTTTTAAGCCGTCTTCTAACAAATTAAGCGCTTGATATGGGTTTAGGGTCCAAAAATAAATATACCAACCCTTTTTTCTGTCTTTTTTTCTTGTAAACGAAACTAATCCATGGTCTAATAATTTATATAGTACATTTCTTGTTTGGTTAATAGTAAGTTTTAATTTTTTAGCTATAATGAATTCATTTATATGTTTTTTTCCAGCAAGTAAGTCAACTATTTCAACAGATTGTTTTCCAATTAATGATTCTACAATAGTTTTTAAAAGTTTAATTTGTTTTTTCTTATTTACAGAAGTTTTTTTCTTTCGTGATTTTTTTGGCATTTTGAATAAAGAAGATAGTAATAAGAAAAAAAGTAGTGATTTAAATCTTTCTGTTTTTTGAAATGTTTTATGTAAAAGCCAGTATCATAAAGTTTAAAGCTAAGGTTTGGAACAATCTAGATAAGAGGTATTTTTAAAAACCAAACGTTTTTAAATTAAAAGCATTTAGTATAAAAGAGGTGAGAATATGTGGTTTAGAAAAAAAGAGGCTAGTCTACTGCCTGAATTGCCAGAGTCAAGCGAATTGCCAAAACTGCCAGAATTTAATTCTAGTAGTAATGAAAATATTCCTGGTTTAAAATTAACAAGTTTGCCTGCACTTCCTGAAGAAAGTATGAACCATTATGCAATAAAGCAAGCCGTTAGTGATGAAGGTAGTAAGTTAAATATGCAAAAACCAGCTTTTCAAACCACAGATTTTGAGAACAATAGTTTTGAAGCATCAAACATTGGACCAAGTTTTGGATCTAGAAAAATATTTGCACAGCCAGTAAAAATGATGGAATTTCCTAGAACCATTGAATTGCCAGAAAAATTAGAAAAAACTAGAATAGGAAATAAAGTCAAAAAAATAGAGCCGGTTTATGTAAGGCTTGATAAATTTAAAGCAAGTCTAGACGCATTTGAAGATATAAGAACGAAAATTGTAGAGCTTGAAGAATTATTAGAAAAAATAAAAAATGTAAAAGAAAAAGAAGAAAAAGAGCTAGAAGAGTGGGAAAGAGAGATTCAAATTTTAAAATCAAGAATAGACGCTGTTGGTAATAGTGTATTTAAACAGTTGGGCGAATAAAAGAGAAATAATTGATACTAGTTTATAACTAATTGATAATCAGTTATCATAGAGATTATAAAAAGAGATGATATCAAGATTAATAGAATTGAAATCTATTTGATTTGTTATACAGAAAACAAACTCCAGTTTTTAAACTGGAGTAATTGCAGTCATTTGTTTTCTGTCTTCCCAACTCAGAGAACAAAGTTCTCTAATACATTCAACTCTAACGAGTTGAAGTCTTTAGAACAAACCTCGGAATTTAGTCCTAGGTATAAGCAAAAAGTTGGTGATATTAATAAAACATAATTTCAAGAAGCTATTTTATAAATTATAAAAAATGGAAGCAAGACATATTAAATTAGATTATGAAAATGCTTTAAACAGCAAGAAACAAATTTTAATGTCAGAAGCCAATCTTTTGCGTATTTTAGAAAAAATTAGTTCTTATAAAATATTAAGGAAAAGAGAGCTTGAATTAAAAAATAAATTAAGAATTGCGCTAATAAATTTAATAGCAAAAATAGATTTAATTGATGGGTATTTTCCTAGCGAAAGCATCCCCAAAATTAAAAAGAAAGCAAAAAAACAAAAAGAAAGTAGAGATTCTAGAAATATTCAAGAGGAGTTAGTGGAAATTAAAAGGAAGTTAGAGAGGTTGGGGTAATTTTTTATTGTGATGTCAAGATTCTAGAAAACCACGCTTTAGTGCGTGAGAATATTGAGCACCTTAAGAATTCTGACAATTGAATTCTTGATGGCCATCAGGAATTTTATTCCCGAGGCAAGAAAATTTCTTACAAAGAAAATTTTTTGTGCAGAAAAAACCATAAAAGTTTTTTCTTGCATCCAAAAGTCCTAAACAAACCTAGACCTAAAAGCCGAGGTAAAACCCAATGACTTTTTGATAATAATTAATTTATAACCCTATACTTAATCTTAGGATCTAACTTTAAGCAAAGGAAATTTTAAAAATCACTTAACATCCAAGTTTTTTATTACATATTATAAAAATTGATAAAACAAAAAATAGATATTTTTTTGCATAAAAATTTAAAAAGCAACTACTTATAATAATTTGATGGATAGTAGAACTATTGCTAGAAAAGCCTTAGAAATTGGCGCTATTAAGTTAGACACTAAATCTTTTTTTGAAAATATAGGAGTTTATAAGCCTATCTTTAATGATGTAAGTCTATTTCTTTATGATCCCAAAGAAAGAAATAATATAAGAGATTCTTTTATAGAATTGATGGATTATAATTATGATGCTTTGACTTCAATTTCATATTTTGGGGCGAGTATTGCAACAAGCATAGCTGATTATTTAGGAAAGCCCTTTTTATTTTTAATAGATAGAGATAGTCATGGTCATAAAAGATATCACCTTAATGGTTTAAGTGATGTTAGAGAATTAAATGCTAAAAGGGTTGTGATTATAGATGAAAGGCTGAATAGAGGAAGTTCTGTATTAAGAGCGACATGTGCACTTAGAAATCTTGGAATTTTATCTGATAAATTACATCCGATTTTTGACTATGGATATAAAAACGCAAAAGATCTATTTAGTGGAAAAACCCCATTTAATGAATTTGGAACAAAACTTATTAATCCTTTAGAAGTTAAACCGCTTTTTGATCTTGATACTTTATTAGAAGTGGCTGTAGAAGATAACTGGCTCTCTTGCGTGGAAAAAGCAGATATATTATTATGGAGAGATGATTATCATAAATGGAGGTCGGTCCATTATCTTTCTATCTCTCGTTACTAATAATTTTAAATACTAATTCTTTTAATTTATAAAATTATTAAACAAATTATACATTTAGGAGAACGGTAAGTTATGGACGTTAATCTTCTTAAAGTTTATTTACTTATAGATATAAACCAGTAATTCTAAGATTATTGTTAGTCGAGCGAGTTTACAAGGCTGAGAAATAATCTCAATAGTTTGAATAAGTTTTTTAAACACCAAATCTTTATTTTTTAAGTGAATGAACATGAACAGAAAAGAATTAATTAAAAAATATATAGGTTTTTTTAAAAGTAAAAATCATAAAGAAATTCCTAATGTTAGTTTAGTTCCTGAAAATGATCCCACTGTTTTATTTACAACAGCAGGAATGCATCCTCTAGTTCCTTATTTACTTGGAGAAAAACATCCATTAGGAAAAAAATTAGTAAATGTTCAGAGATGCATTCGCACAGTAGATATAGATGAGGTTGGCGATAAATCTCACGGAACTTTCTTTGAAATGTTAGGTAATTGGTCTCTTGGAGATTACTGGAAAGAACAGGCAATAAAATTTAGTTTTGAGTTTTTAACAAAAATTTTGGGATTAAAAAAAAAGAGATTAGCAGTTACAATTTTTAAAGGCAATAAGGAAATAATGGTTGGTGAAGATGAAGAAAGTATAGAAATTTGGAGATCACTAGGAGTTCCTAATGAAAGAATTGCAGATCTTGGAAAAGAGGATAATTGGTGGGGTCCTGCTGGAGAAACAGGGCCGTGTGGACCTTGTACTGAAATATTTTACTGGACAGGAAAAGGAAAAGCACCTAGATTATATGACCCAAAAGATAAAAATTGGGTGGAAATAGGAAATAATGTTTTTATGGAATATAATAAAACAAAAGATAATAAGTATGAAAAGCTGAAACAACAAAACGTCGACTTTGGTGGTGGACTAGATCGTCAGTTAGCTATTATTAATAATATTGATGATATATTCAAAACAGAGCTTTATTTGTCAATAATAAAAACAATTGAAAAAATAAGTGGAAAAAAATATGGAGAAAAAGAGGAGATTACTAGAAGTATGAGGATAATAGCGGATCATGTTAAGGCGACCGTTTTTATTATTGGCGATGGAGTAATTCCAAGTAACGTTGAGCAAGGTTATGTTTTGAGAAGATTAATTAGAAGAGTCATCAGACATGGCCGTAAGTTAGGAATGAAAAATTTTATTAAAGCTATTGCAGAAGCTGTTTTTGAAATTTATGATGATTATAAACATTTACAGAAAGAAAAAGAAAAAATTTTAGATGAATTAGAAAAAGAAGAAAAAAAGTTTTTGGAAACTTTAGAAAAAGGAATTAAAGTTTTTGAGAAAATTATTAAAAATAAGAAAAAGCTCTCTGGAAAAGACGCGTTTTTATTGTATCAAAGCTATGGGTTTCCTTTAGAAATTATTTTAGAGTTAGCTAAAGAAAATAGAGTTATAGTAGATGAAAATGAATTTAGAGAAGAAGAAAGAAAACATCAAGAGCTTTCTAGAACAGAGAGTAAAGGCAGGTTTAGATCTGGATTAGCCAATTCAAGTATGGAGACAACTAAGCTTCATACCGCGACTCATTTATTAAACGAGGCTTTAAGAAAAATTCTTGGAAATGAGGTAAAGCAAAGAGGTTCTAATATAACTCCTGAAAGATTAAGATTCGATTTTTCATTTAGCAGGAAGTTAACTGACGATGAAATTAAAAAGGTTGAGGATTTAGTTAATGAAAAAATTAAACAAAAATTAGAGGTAATAAGAGAAGAAATGCCCCTGAAAAAAGCTCTGGAAAGTGGAGCTCAGGCAGAGTTTGGTCATAAATATCCTAAAAAAGTTTATGTTTATACAGTTCTCGACAACTCTGAAAAAAGAAAATGGTTTTCAAAAGAAATCTGCACTGGGCCTCATATTAACAATACTAAAAAAATAGGAAAATTTAAAATTATTAAAGAAGAGGCTTCTAGTGCTAGAGTTAGAAGGATAAAGGCCGAGCTTTTAGACTTAGACAAAAATAATAACTAAGTATGAAAGTTAGTTATGGCGAAATAGAAATGTGGAAAGAGTAATAAATTAAATTTAATAGGGGGGTTAAAATGGTGGAAGGCGGATGTATTTTTCCAAAATGTGTGAAATGTGAAAAAGGTTATATGATTCCATTTTCATTTAGAGAAGATGTTTTTGATAAATGGAAATGCAGTAATCCTAATTGCAATTGCATAATTCAGAAAAGAGAATAAGTATATAAATATAAAAAATAAGGTTATTTATGGCATTTGTTTTAATATCTATTATTTACTTATTTTTATTTATTATATTTTTGGCTGTTTTCCTTACTGTTTTTTGGATCTTAATGATTATAGATGTTGCTAAAAGGAAGTTTAAAAATGAAAATGATAAAATTGTATGGATTTTGATAGTGATTTTATTATCTTGGTTAGGAGCAATAATCTATTATTTTGTTGTTAAGAGGCATAATAAGCATTAAATCACAAAAACAACTCTTT
>JBBSYY010000010.1:0-7900 GCA_038044985.1 Nanobdellota archaeon | reverse complement strand
TTCTATAAATTCTATGAACAATATAAATAGGAGTATTAATCCCATTACATTCTATATCTTCAATGAAATAATCTCTCATCATAGGTTCAATTTCATTTAAGCCAATAAAATCTCTAAACAAATAATAAAATATTTTTCTATAACTTTCTTCACTTACTTCTAATCCCAATTCTTCAATTAATAATCTAGAGTTTTTATCTATATGTGAAATCATTGCTTCATTAGTTTTTTCGACTACAACATCAACATCAATCAATTCTTTAAGGCTTTGTTCCAAATCTTTTAATACGGTTTTCTCATTTTCATCTAGCTTAGGTTCTTCAATTTCATAAAGCAACTCCCCCTCTTCTTTATTCCAATAAATGTGAACACTAACATAAGGACTTATTAAAGCATATCTAACATTTATTTTTGTCTTATCATCTATTTTTGGAAGCGGAGGAATTGTAAGATTTACATTAATTCTAATAGGTTCTACCATTTTGCCTCTTTTTTATTAATTTAGTAGTAATCTTATTATTTAGTTATTATATGTATAACATTTTTAATCAAACAAGCTTTATTATTAGTCTTGACTTCTAATTTTTAGTATTAACATATCATTATATTTTTTGTTTATTAAACACTTATTTATAATAACCGCTTTCTTTATATAAACAAGAAAAGAGAAGAGTATTTAAAATTTGGTATTTTTATAAAATATACTCTTAAACATCAAATTTTAAATCAATAAAGTATCTTGATATTTTTATTCAGCAAGAGAAGTATCATCTATTAAATTTTTAGATTACTAGTCAACGAAAATTAATTTTTGATGTAGCTTAGCTTTAACCAACCTTAAAATTTATATGGATAGGACCGCCTATAACATTATCTCCTACATTTTCCATTTGTATATTATATAATGCAGAACCATGAAGAGTTTTTATTTCATTATTACTATTATAAGTTATATCTAAATTATCATAAATTAGTTCTAAAATAACATTAAACCTCCTTCCATATTTTTCTGTTTTAAGGTTTAGATCTCCTTCTTTTATAGTTTCTCCTTCTTCGCTAAATTCCAAATTAGTATTCTCTAAAGTATAGCTTATTTTATTATCTTTAGAGTTTATCTCAAGTTTTCCTTTAGTTATTTTAAACTGAACAATTTTTATAGTTCCGGCGGTTTGCCCAACTTTTTTTATTTCATTATCAAGCTCGTTTAAAACAGTTATAGTTTGTTTTAAAATAGCTCTTTCTTTCATTTTTTGAATTTGCGGCGCCGCAATAGATAAAACAATTGCAATTATTGTTAATCCTATTAATGTATAAATAGCTGTTTCAATCCAAATTTGGGATTTGATTTTTTTATATTTTCTCATTTTAGTAATCTTCTTTTAATTAGATAATCACTAGGCGGAAGAGCTCCATAAGAAATCTCTCGTGGCTTTAAATTCAAAAAATCATCAGATAAATATAGTTTTAGTTTTTCTTTCAAAGAATTATAATAATTTTGTGCAGACCCCCTCTTCCAATTTAATGCTATATCAATAGCTGTAGGAAATGATTGAAGGTAAGAAATCAATTCTAATAAATTTCTTGGTTTAATACCGCCATCCCACAAAACCTTTAAGGTGGCTGGATGCAAAAGTATTTTATCATCTTTAATTAAAATTTTAAGATCTCTTTTAGTATACTTTTTAGCAATATTAGATTCTTCAATTGGAAAGAACAATGTTTTATTCTCATCGTATTTCATTTTTATTACTTACATAAAGGCAATTTATCTATAATATCAGAGACATCACAGGTTTTTCCGCCAGTTAGTATAGGATAGATTCTAACATATTCAGGATATTCATTTAGTATAACATAAGTTCTTTCTTCGTTTTTTCCAGGTAGTTTAAGAGGATCGGTATCGACACTATTATACATCCAAATACCATCATCATTTATATTTCCTTCTTTAATCTCTATAGATTTACTAGCAGCTCCTCCAAGCTCAATAAGGAATCCTTCTAAACTTTCATTTAACTCTCCAAAGTGAACCTGCAAGTTTATTTCATCATTAGTAGCATCAACATCATTTTTATTATCAAAACAAGTATATTTACTATCGCTAAAACTTACCTGATTAATTACATTAAAACAATCAGTTCCAGCAAGCCTTTCTTTAACAAACGGAACAGCAAATGTAAGTAGTATAATACTAATAGAGACGACTATTAAAATTAAAATAACTGTTCCCATTATCTCGCTTTGCGAGTGTTTTGAATCAGGCAATAATTTTAGATTAATAGATGATTCAAAACGCGAGTACGCTTTAAAATTTTTTATTTGCATTTTTTATTTATTTTTTAATATTAATTTTGTTAATAAATTATTTTAATTATATTATCTTTTTACTATTTCAACTTACCTTTTTTATTTATACAAACACTCCGTTTTCTTCAGGACAAGGAAACTCTTGAATTGCCCCTGATTTTTTAGATTGTCCAAAAAGAATGGGAATAACTTTAACTTTCTGAAAATCACTATAACCCCTATCACCAATCATGCTTTTCTCAATAATAGCGGTAAATCCTGGATTTACATACCCTCCCTGTTCTTTAGATATTTTAATAATTTCTGAACTGCCTTCTCCATCAAGCTTTACATTATATGCATAAATAGGGACATTGCCGGTATTTTCAAATCCAAATGTGTCGTCTTCATTTATTATAGGATTAATTAGAATTTCTTGGCAGAGTTTATTGACAATCTGCTCTTTTCCTCCAATATCTTTTGTGATAGCTTCTTTAATAAACCCCTTAGACCACAATAATATTATTATTGCTAATATAATAACAATCATAATCAATAAAACAGTTGATATAATCGGACTTACCGCTTTTTTATTCATGCTTATCTCCTAAGCATGAATGCTTGAAAATTTTAATTTTCATTGTGTTTTTCATACCATCTTTTTATTAGACAATTTTATTAATAATTATTAAAACTGCACGATAGACATTCCTCTTAAACTTATTTACTAGTTATTTAATTATATCAAGATCATTAATCTTAACTTCCTAATGAATTTTTTATTACTATTCAAAGTCAAATAGACATTTATAATAAATTTTTTCTATATAAATATCTTGCTATTTTATCTTACAATCTTCAATTTCTTGTTTTATAACACTTCCGCAAACTATTTTTTCATTAGATTCATCATCTATAATAAAGGGCTGAAGTCTTAAATTTCTTATAAATTCAAAATCAACCTCTCTTATTTTTTCATCAGGTTTTTTTTCTGTGTTGGTAAAAACTGATTCTCTTAATTCTCCTGGTTTTAAGACAGGATTAAAAAGAAAAAAACCATCTCCAGTTATTTCATTTGTATTTAAAGGAATTAACTTAGTTGTAGGGGCTCTTTCGGTATTATTTCCAACAGTTAAAACAAATCCATTCACGCTAAATCTGCCGTTATTTTTAATCTGTAGCTTAAATGTTTTACTTTCACAAGAATAATCATTAATAATGATAGAGGTTTCTTCTTCACAGCTTGCAACTGGCTCTACATTCGCAATTATTTTTAGCCACGCAAAAACAGCGATTGCCATTGTAATTGCTATAGCAATTAAAATAACATAAGATATCATTAAGCTGACTGCTTTTTTGTTTGTTAAAAAAGCAGTTAAACTATTTTTATCATTACAATAATCATTTATTTCTTTCATTTTTTGTTAATTATTTATAGATTAAATATTAATATATAATAAATTGTTTTATTTTTCTCTTTTTTATTTTATATTTCCCAGACTTTTTATATATATATGCCTCATCAATATTAATTACTATATTTTACTCAATGGAGTGTTTTTATTTATTTTTTTCTTCTCCCAAATTTCTTTATCACAAGAGTTTTAATTTCTCTCAACAAAAACTTCATCCCCTCTTTTTTTAACAATTATAAAATAAAACATCTCATTATCTCTTAATTCAAAAAAATAGTCTTTGTCTAATATTCTTACTTTTACAAAACCACCATCAAAATCGTTGCTATCAGCCTTTCTTTTTTTAGAATATGAATTATATGTTTGCCAGTTTGAGCCACCAACAGTTATACCACCAGTATTTACATATTCATAGCTAAGAAAATTCAAGTCATTTTTATCACCATAAACAAAACCTATATTGGCATTATCAGTTTTTTTCAAGAAATATTTTGCAACATCTTCTCCTAAGAAAGATTCAGATAAATTAGTTAAGTCTTTTTTATTATAGATTCCATATTCAAGTAATTTATAGCTTTCTCTGTCTAAGTCTTCGCTTAAATCATAAATTGTTTTAGGTTCTGGTTTAACTATAGCATATGTCGAAATACTCGCCATTCCAAATAAAACCATTACGATTAAAATAGCTGCAATAATATAAAACTGGCCTCTTTTATTCATGAATGAAATAGGGAGAGAGAATATTTAAAGTTTGGGCTTTTATCAAAAAAACAACGGGGCATCACACCCTAAAGGGTGTAGTTTGTAAAGCCCCTTGTTTTTAGGATGCTCAAGGAACAACCGCACCTTAAAAGGTGCGATTTTAGTCAAGTTCCTTGACATAACTAAAACAAAAAAACTGTAGTTTCTAGTCATAGATAAATTGCGACAATAAATACTATTGCAATTAACTGCAATTAACTATAAATAAAAAATTAATACAGAAAAAAAGACGTCGCGAAGCAACATTCATTGCCTAAAGGCAGTGGTTTACTTTTTTTTGTCCCAAAACCAGAGAAAGCTGTGCTTTCTTGGCCGAGAAAATCTTTTATAAGAGATTTTTTCCGGAATCCGAACAAACCGTCATCTAAAGATGGTGGTAAAACGCAAGGATTTTTTGATAATGTAAAAAAGGTTTAGTGAGTCTAGTAAGTTTCTTTATTATAAATCTATTTATTCCTAATTATCTCCCTAAAAAATCCCAGAAAAATGCAGACTCAAGGGTTTGCTTTGTTAATATAAAAAAGCTACCTTAACACATTCTCAATTCTGCAACCCTTCAAGCATCTTAACTAGTGTTTAGGGCTGCTCCGGTCAAGGCCTGACCCGTTTCGCAAAAGCAAGATCAAGAAGGACAAAACGTCAACGTTTGCGTTAAGACTTTTTAATACAAACTTCACGCCCCCTATTAACTTGCCTAAAGCTCGTTTGCAAATAGCGGAGAGCTAACCCGCCAGCTAGTCTGCGTAATAGTTAATTATTTTAGGTTTTTAAAGTTGTTGTTTTTGG
Source organism: Nanobdellota archaeon (assembly GCA_038044985.1). Classification (GTDB taxonomy): domain Archaea; phylum Nanobdellota; class Nanobdellia; order Pacearchaeales; family GW2011-AR1; genus ARS1285. The sequence continues at coordinate 2,651 of JBBSYY010000010.1, read as the reverse complement.
ATTCCATTTAACCAAAAGGCGATAACTTCTCCCTAAACTGATATTTCAAAGATAAATTAATTATGTCAAGAAGTCTTCTCAAAAACTCCATACTTTAGTATGGAGTTGACTTCTTGAGCACAAGAGAATTGCTCTTGAAGTGTGCAATTCTCTGTGCAGAAAATTCAATAATTCAAGATGAATTTTCATGCATCCAAAAAACTAACAAACTACACACTTTAGTGTGTGGTAAAACTAAAAGTTTTTTTGATTTTATTAATCAAGATAAATTATTAAGAAAGAGTAGCATTTATTCTTGGTAAAAACTTTTTTTATCATCTGCATTTGACTTAAGAACTATAAACAATTATTACAACATACAATTTCTTCTTTTATCATTATAATTATGCTAGGGGTAGGAAGTTCGCATTTCGCTACAGTTATTAAGTATTTAATTTGTCTGTAGTAAAATGCTCATCGAACCACGAAGGCACTATGTAATCTTATTTATTGAGCGACTATCGTAACGAATTCTACGAATTAGATGATTTTCAATCATCTTATGCGAGGGGTAGGATTCGAACCTACGAAGGCACTAAGCCACAGGATCTTAAGTCCTGCGCGTTTGACCACTTCGCTACCCTCGCTTAGTTTTAATAATCTTTCAAATATTTTATAGTTTAAAAATTATTCTAAAAATTTTTAAGCATCCTCTTTTTTAAAACTCTGTATTTTATAAACAGCATATGTCATGAATAAAATTACTTTATGGTATATAAAACAATTTCGATTTTTTTGATAGCAACTCTATAATACAAACCAAAACCTTATAAACTAACTAACTTAATAATCTATAAAATGGTAAAATATGTAAGATATCCCTTCTTATGTAGGGTGTCTGAAGGTTTTGATATTGTCTCTTCTTATAATCTTATTGAAGTAGAAGATAGTAATGGCGATTATACTAAAACAATTAAAGATTCTAAAGAGGAGTTTGAAGGAGGCTTAAAGAAAAATTTAGAAAGAAAAATAAAAGAAACTATAAAACCAAAATTTCATAAATCTTCTAAGAGGAAATAAATGAAAATATATTTTTAAAGAAAAATGTTTTCTGTTAACATTATATTATTAACTTAATCGGCTCTGTTAACTTAAAGTGTGATAAATTTATAAAACTTTTAAATTTTCCAAAGATAAACCGATATTTTAATAATAAAAATAGTAATAAAATTAAATGATTATCAGTAAAACCCTATTTCATTACCAGTCGGCTTAATAGTATTACTTAATTCAGTTTTTAGATAATCTGTTAAATTAATTCTTTACTCACTGATTTTATTAGTTTTATTAATCTCTTAGCAATAAATATACTTTCTCTAGTTGGTAGTTGCGTCACTTTTTCGCTAATTATTTCTCTTAGTTATAAAATGAATTTGATCATTTTATTAATTTAGTGTATTAATGGCATGTTATTTCTTATAGTTATCTGAAAAGAGTAGTAAACTAAACTTATATACTATGTTTTATATATTTTCATATCTATTATGAAAAATAGATGTTAAAAATGATACAAAAGAAAATAGGTGTTGTATTAGTATTAATTTTATTATTAGAGCCGATAATGGCTTCACATACATTTGGGGTTTTAATTAATTTTTCTGGTGAATGGAAAAATGGAGTAACGCTTTATTCAGATATTATCCGCATAAATAACGGAACTTTTTTTGGAAAAAATGCTTATCCTATAAGAATGGGACGTTTAAGATATCTTTGTAGAAATTCTAACGGATTATCTACTAATGCTTTATTGCATAATAATTTTCAATATGAATTAAATGGTGATGGAAATTATCAAACTATTTTTCCTAAGCCTAATTTAATAAAAGTATTTAATACTAGCGTAAGATTTAGAGTTAATATCCCTCAAAATTGCACTCCTATATATAATATTAACAAATCAGTTGTCATTATAGAGAAAAAATAAATTTATAAATTAGAAGATATACTAATTTATTTAATTTTAGTAATCTTCAGGTCATAAGAGTGAGGCTTCTCTTTTTTGATTTAACATTTTATTTTGTTGATACCTCGTTTAGTCCTAAATGCATCATTTGATAAACCTATAGATAATTTTTTCTCTAGCAGAAAATCTTTTTATTTTTTGGATTCAAAATAAAAATGATTTTTGAAATAAAAAATCCCAACGAAAAAACCAAATTATCTTTATTCTAGTAACAACAAACTTTAAAGAAATTTATTTATGAAAAGTAATTACAATCTATATCGCTATAAAAATATATTTCCTTATACCACTTTTTGCAAAAATTATTTCTGACTGAAAAATTGTTTATAAATGGGTTTTAATAAAGTTAGCTTATGACTTTCAGAAAAAAGAGAAGACATAAAGAATTTTATTTGGTTTCTTTGAAAAAAATTTTCTTGAAAAATTATTTTAATTTTCATACTCATCTAATAAACCCGGGTTTATTGAGGGATTTAGATGAAAAGCTATTGAAAGGAGGTTTAAAGAAAAAACTATGAAAAAATTATTTAGTTTAATAACAATGGTTATGATGATAGTTTCTGTCATGCCAGTTGTTCTAGGTGTTGATACTAGTACTGGAATAGGTATTAATATTGAAACAGAAGATTTCGAACCATTAATCTGGATG
>JBBSYY010000009.1:0-1614 GCA_038044985.1 Nanobdellota archaeon | reverse complement strand
GAAGGAGTTAGAAAAGAATCTTCAACATAACTTATTCTTTTTCTAATTATTCTTCTAATGAAATAAGGAGCAAGAATTATTTTAATAGGCCTTGCAATAAGTTTTTCTTTTTCAATATATGTTTTAAAAACAACCTCAATGTTTTTCCCTCTTAATTGTCTTGTTAAGTCTAATTTTATTGTTTTGTCTTTAATCTCTTCTATTGAATCTCCAATTAACTCTATTCTTAATCTTACTAGGGGTATTTCTACATCTTGAAATTTTTTCTTTTTGATTATTACTTTTGTTTGCTTTACCATTTGCTGTACATATTTCCAAGCAAATGGTAACGCTTGGAAATCTTTGATTTACATTGTTGTGGCATTTTTTATTTTAAAGTTTAGTACCTATTAACTTAGAGAGTTTAACATTTCTGCTTGCCATGGCTTCTCGTGCTTTTATTAATAACATCGTTACCATTTTTTATTTTATTTTTTAACATTTTACTTTTCTCCTATAATTAACTTTGAAACCCTTCTTGAATGTTTAGCTAATTTAGATTTCTTGCATTCTTTACAAGTATAAATTAAAACTTTTCTAGTCGTGGTTTTTGTTTTTCTTTTCCAGGATTTAATAGCCTTCTTACTATATCTTCCCCAATTTCCCATTCCTCTAGCTTTTCCTCTTGCTCTTGCTCTTGATAAGGAGCCATAACTTAAAGTCCCTCTTTTAGAACCAGTGCTGACTAAATCTATTTTTTGCTCTGTTCGTTTATTACAATATGGACAAAATCTTTTTGTTGTTTTTGGAATTTTCAATTTGCTCTCCCGTCTCTCGCAAATTGGAAAGACAAAACAATTTTATTGTTTTGGATTTTCATTTTTATTTTAATTTTGGTAACTTACCTTAGACTAAACTAAAGTCTCTATTACCAAGCCCTGCTCTACCATGCTATAAGTAATTACTATTTGTTACTAACTTAATTGCCTGTTATTTAAATTACTAAGTTACTAATAAGGAAATAAAAAATAGCTTTTTAAATGTTGGGTTTGTTAATAGCATATAACTAAAAATGGCCATATAGTTCAATGGCAAAACATGTCTTTGACGTAGACAAGTCCTAGGTTCGATTCCTAGTATGGCCATAATTTTGACCAAAAAATAAGTTTAGTTTATTGAATATAAATTTGCCAACAAAGAAAGGTATCAGTTGTCGTAATAAGACAAAATTGATGTTATGCCCTTTAGAACCTGAAGGATGTTACAACAATATCTTAACAGTAATATTTATTTTTTGGTTAAATGTTTTGAGTTTTTTATATGATATTAATAAAATTTTAACTGATTATATAACTTCTGTTTATACATTTAATAAAATCACAAAACCTTGAGTGTACCGCACCTTAAAACCCCAAGAACGCTTGCAATTGCATTCTTGATGGCCATCAAAAATCCATAAAAGATTTTTGAGGGGTGTGGTTTGTCAAACAAAAAGCATTTTACAAAATTAAAATTGGATAAAAAATGATTTTTGTTTGCTGGTTTTGGGACTTCAGAATTGAAAATTCTGACAGTGATCAAGAACTCTGTTCTTGACATTCCCAAAACCAGAGAAAACTTGAAAAGTTTTCTTGG
>JBBSYY010000008.1:0-3268 GCA_038044985.1 Nanobdellota archaeon | reverse complement strand
AAATTCAAAAAATTCCAGACGTAAGTTCTGCAGAGATAATTGATTTTAGACGAGCGTTAGGATAATAGTATCTTAAAAATAATAGATTATACTAGTGCAAGAAAGGCTTTGAGTTAAAAGATTAACGAGAAGATCTTTTTTCAGCCTCTACAGAATCTACGTATCTAAAACCCATTTTTTCCCAAAAACCATATTTCTTGGCCAAACCAGAAGGAGTTGTTACAAATCTTTTACAGTTTAGCTCTTTATAACAAAAACTTTCAATAATCTCTGCTAATGTATTACTATAACCATTTCCCGCTTCTATATAAGGGCTGATAATATTACAACTATCATCATTTATTTCAAGCTCAAAATATTTTTCTGGCCGTGAATTTGATAACTGACAATAATTTATGTATAAGCTATTCTTTAATAAGTGAATTGAAATAGGGTGGTTTTCTTCATACAGAGGAAATTTTTTCAAATATTCACTTAAATCTCTGACTATCTTATCTTTGTTATATTGCATAATTAAAATGATTAAATTAGGGTTTAAAAATATTATTGTATTAATGAATTTAAGATACAATAAATTTATAATCTTGTTTACGTTTAATTAATTATGGATGCAACATTCACACAAGAACAATCTGAACAAATTAAAAAACAACTATTAGAACAAGTTGAAAAACTTGAGATAGAGAATAAAGAACAAATTAAAGATTATATTGAAAGCTTAGATGAAACTGGATTAGAAAATTTCTTAAAACAGAATAATATCCAATTATCCAACTTATCTGAACAACAAGGCCATGAACAAAAATCAATTTTTGAATTAATACTTAATAATGAGCTTCCTTCTTACAAAATAGCTGAAAACAAATATGCTATTGGTGTTCTGGAATTAAACCCTTTATCAAAAGGCCATTGTTTAGTAATTCCTAAACAAAAAACAACAATAGAAAAAATCCAGAAAACTGCTTTTTTTCTTGCCAAAAAATTATCCAAAAAAATTAAATCTAAATTTAAGCCTATTGATATAAAGATAGAAACTTTTTCTTTTCAAAATTATCCTGCAATAAATATTATTCCTATTTATGAAAATAAAGAGCTAAAAAAAGAAAGGGCCGGCGAAGAAGAACTTAAAGAATTACAATCGATACTAGAAACTAAACCTAGAATTAAAACCTATTCAGAAAAAACAAAAAAATCAATTAAAAAACTTCCAGAAATAAGTTTTAGGATTCCCTAGCTAAAACTTATTAATAGTATATAATTAATTTCAAAGTAAATCTATCATATTAACTTATTTTTATTTATTACTAGTTGTTTATTTTGTACTAATGTCCACATGGGAATTTATATAAAAGTTATAGATTTCTCGTTAAATGAGTTAATAAAGCCAATTAAACTTTAAAGATAAATATAACAACCCAATAAATCCAATAAAGAAACTTGGAGTAAAGGGAACTCCATATCTAACTAAAATCTTCCTTCTATATTTTTTTCTAATTAAAGCAAGCTCCTCTTTAGAAACGCCGTGCCAGCTTTTCTCAATTTTCTTTCCTCTAACATAAACATCTTCATATAGCCAGTCTCCTTCTGTTAGCTCTCTTGGATTTATTGATTTGACCATACAGCTCTCTTCAACAGCCTTTGAGTAAATAAATAAAAACGGAAATAATAAAAATATGCTTATTAAAATAAATTCAAGTCGAATAAAACTAGCTATTATTCCTATAATAAATAAAATAAGGCCGATTAAGAAAATATTTTTATAAATTTTAAACTGCTTAATAAATTCTTTACCGAATTTATCCCAATTAATAACAACTAAAAATAAAGACCAAATAAAAACATAGACGCTTCCACCCAATAAAAATAATAGTATAAACAACCCAAAAATTTTCAAGTTTAATAACCAATCGTAACTTAAAGGCAATATGTTTCCTAAAGCAATTAACAATTTTGCATCTCCTCCTGCAAACAATCTAGAGTAATAAAATATATTCCCCAATATTAAAAAAACTAGCAATCCTAATAAACCATTAATAAAAAATAAATAATTATTAGTAAAAACACTAATAGAAAATCTATAAGCTAAAGCAAATGCTATTAAACTAAAATTCCATAAATTGTCTACTTCTCTTTTCTTTAAATCTTGTATTATGGCTCCTATAATCCAAACTATAGCCAAAACAATTAGGAATAGGTTTTCATTTATTAATAGATTTACCATTTAGCAATTTAATTACCTCTTTATATCTTTTTAAATAATAAATAAGAATTACTTATAAAGTTAATCTCATAAGTTATTTGATTAGTAACCAAAATAATAATTTTTAAAAAGAAGTAATAAATAACTTCGGCTCGCCTTTAGTTGTTGAAATTCAATCTATGAGTTAAAACCACATAGTGTTTCTTTCAACGGCTCGCCATAAATCTTATTAGTTTTAATAGCTCAAAATAGATGCGCGACCCAAAACAAACCGCACCCCTCAAAAATCTTTTATGGATTTTTGATGGCCATCAAGAATGCAATTGCAAGCAATTCTTGAGGTTTTAAGATACGTACACCCTAGGTTTTGTGATTTTAAATAAATTAAAAACCTTTTTTCTTTTCTACAGCCCTCTTTCCCCCGCCTTTTTTATATTTATTATAACGAGCCTTAGCTCTTTTATCAGTTTTCGTTTTTCTTCTTTCAGACATTCCATAATCCATTTTACTATAATTAGTTAATAAGCCGTTAATAAATAAAAACTATCTCTTGATTTAAATTCTAATTATTAATCTTTTATTAGTGTTAAGTCCAGAATGAAACTTAACGTTACCAGCCTCGCTTCTTCTCGCAATTCCACTAGTTATTTATATTATTTGTCTCGTGAAATTGCTCGACTCGGCTGCTTTTAGATTGTCTGCTTCATCGCCCCCTCATGCTCGGCGATTCAAACAAAAAGCATTTCACTATCTAATAAATAATTTGGAAATGCTTTTTGTTTGCGCAGTTATTATTATATCTTTATTAATAAGTTATCATCAGTTTATCTGTTTTATTCATGTTAAGATTTGAGGTTTACTTAACAATCTTAGTATTTTTCGTTAATCAAACTTTTTGCCATTCGCATCCAAACTCTTTTAGTTGAAAACAAAGGTTATCATTGTCATTAAAACTAGCGCAAGCAGATCCTTGTTTTAAAGCACAATTTCCTATATTATCATCAGGGTTATTGTCATCAATCCATTTACAAACAGATAAACTCTCACAATTTGCTCTTCCAAGATTAT
>JBBSYY010000007.1:0-2215 GCA_038044985.1 Nanobdellota archaeon | reverse complement strand
AATTTTAACTCTGATGATAATCCAGAAATGTTTAAAAAATCTAGAGAAAAAACAGAAATTCTCATAGAAGCAGACTTAATTCTTGTATCTCCAAGGCATCTTTTTAGAATGCCTTATTCATTGCACGAAAAAACCGCTTTATCTTCAATAGTTATTGATAAAAAAGATATTGAAAATTTTCAGATTACAGATGCAAAACCATTTAAAACAAAAATTAAAAACTTCTATCCAGAACCAAAACAAGAAGAAGCAAAAGAGCTTCTTTTACAAGCTTTAGACTGGCATGAACAAAAACAAACCCAAGACCTTATTATCAAAGAAAAAAAAGAGGCGGCTAGTCATAATGATGTAAAAGCTGATAAAAATATCAATAAAGATTATAAAAAAATAACGATTCCTAATCCTTCTGAAGAAATTTTTCCGCCACAAATTAAGCTTATTCTTAAAGGGATAAAACAAGACGGAAGAAAAAGAGCCCTATTCATTTTAATAAGTTTCTTTAAATCTTTAGGTGTTTCTGATAATGAAATTGAAAAAAGAATTTTTGATTGGAATGAACTCAATTATAAACCAATAAAAAAAGGTTATATCATTAGTCAATTGAATTGGTATAAAAAAAACTCTAATAGACTTCCACCAAATTTTAATAATCCTATTTATAAAGATTTAGGAGTTGACAAGCCCGATAAGTTAGCAATGGAAACTAAAAATCCTGTAAGTTATGCAGTTAAGAGATATTTTATGATGAAGAAGTAATAATCTAAAAAATCTTTATCAGTTCTTCCATTTTACGGCCGTTAACTTTAAAATATTAGTTAATTATAATCAGCTTACTCTAATAAGATAACTAAAACTCATCAACAAATTTAAATACAACAAAATTAAAAATTTTGGGCATTTAAACTTTAAAACAAAACCCAAAATTTAAATACCTAAATAACTTCCTTTTTTTATGAATTTAAAAAAAGGGGTAGAAACATTAGCGTCAGTCTTATTGTTTTTATTATTTGTAGCATTATTTATAGGACTTGTTATGGCTCAATATCAAAATCAACAGACAAATACTACTAATCAACAAACAACTTCTGACCAACAATCAGGACAATCAGAAATTGATAAAGCTTATTCTTGCTTGGGAAATGAGTTAGGAGATAATTGCGGAGGAACGAAAAGCACAAAACAAGCTGCTTTTAACCTGCTCGCAACATCCTATGATTCTAAACTTCAAAATGAATGCAAGGCTTCTTTAAAAGAAAAGAAAAAACAGGATTGTTGGGGCGAGACAGACACAGGAACTTGTAACATAAAATCAACAGCTTTTGCTGTCATTGCTTTAAATCATATAGGAGAAAAAGTTGATGATAGTGTAAAGTTCTTATTAAATAAAAAAATTTCTGAAACAGGATTAACTTGGTATTTGGAAATTGACGCTAATAATAAAACAGAGTGTGATATTAATGGGAAGAAAATTACTGTAGAAGAAAACAGAAAAATTTCAGGAAACCCCCCATCAGGACTTACAAAATCTTATAATGATTACTGGTTTCAAATAACTGATATTAAGAAAAACTACACGATTTCTTGTGATAAAGATTTTATAACAGCTTTAATCTATCAAAAACTAGGAAGCAATGTCTTTCATGTTTCAAGTGAAACACAATCAGCTTCTGAATTTGATAAAATTACGGAAAAGGTGAATTCTTATTGTTTGTCAACTTCAAATGTTTGCGATTATGAAGGAACTTTGTGGGCAGCTATAGCATTTGCAAAAGAAGGTGAGGAAATATCTGGTTTTATCCCTTTTTTGACTTCAATGGCAGACGAGGCAGAAAATAAAAAATATCTTTCTTCGGCTTTTTTATATATATTAACTGGTTCAGATGATTATTATTCTGAATTAATAGGTTTACAAAAAACTAACTATTATTGGGATGAAAGTAGGAATAAATTATACGATACTGCTTTGGCTCTTTTGTCTTTACAAAATGTTAATCTAGACGAAGTTGAGAACAGCAAAAAATATTTATTAAGCATTCAGAAAGAAAATGGATGTTGGCAGTCAGATACCTCTTTTATTTTGTATGCAGTTTGGCCTAAGAGTCCTTCAATACCAACTGGATTAGGAGTTTCTTATTGTGAGGAGTTTAATAATTTTTGTGTTTCAATTGGAGATTGTGATTTAACTAATACTTTAGATAATTATTATTGTTCAAGT
>JBBSYY010000006.1:0-7505 GCA_038044985.1 Nanobdellota archaeon | reverse complement strand
TTTAATCTTGTATTTTTATCTTCAGGAAGAGTAGCTTGGATATAATCAGCTAGAGCTTCTTTTGTTTTTAGGCTTTCTCCAAAATCTTCTAGTTTATCTTTATTAATAGTAAAATATTTTTTTGTTATATTCTCTCCTTCTACAACTGGCTTCCCTTCTCTAACATACAAACTTAAAAAGAAATTTTTTAGTAATTCTTTTTGTTTTTTTACTTCATTACTATCTCCTGTTTCTTCTTTATATTGAGCTTCGTAATATTTTACAATCTCTTTTGCCATTTCAGATAAAATTCCTTTAACGGTTTCTGGTTCAATTTTTTCTCTATTCTCATATAAAACAAGATTATTTCTTACCTTATGTGCTTCAACTAGTTCTTTATATTTTTTATTAACGTCTTTTCTCGGAAAATAATTAGTTAAAGATTCTTCTAATTTTTCTTTTTTAATATTTCCGTCATTAAGAATTTCTTCAAATTTATTTTCAACAAGTTCTTCTAGTTTTTGTTGTCTTCTTGCTAAACTAAGTTTTAATCCTTGGGCAACTGTTTCAATAGGAGTTTCTGGATTTGTAAGAATTTGAACTTCAACTTCGCCTTCTTCTCCAAGTTCTTCAAGAGCAAATTGGGCGGCTGCATTTCTAGCTTCCGGAAAATGAGATATTTTTTCATAGGTCTGACTAGCTTGTTGATATCCCGCTAATACTTTTGTTAAATCGTCGTATGATGTCATTTTATTTATTTTTCTCCTCACGGAAATTTATCTCCTGGTTTGTAGGTTTTATAAACTCTAACGTCATAATTTGGCTTTATTCCAAGATTATCAACTCTTTTAAGTCTTAATGAAGTTAAATCTGAAATTAATTCTCCTAAAAGATTTCTAACAAATATCCTTTTAGGTAAATTCATATCATCATCCTTCCAATAATTATTTTTATCAAATGGATCTTGAGATTCTACTCTTTCAACTACCCCAGATTCTCCTTGAAAAAATCTTTTTGTTCTATATGCTAAATTTTTTAATTTTTCCATTTTTATTTTTCTCCCTTTTTCATTAGTTTATTAAAAATATACTGGTCATATTGATGTGGAGAAAATTTCCCTTTTAATATAACAGGTCTAGGTCCTAGCTGAGATATAACTTTATAATCAACTAATCCGTCTTTATTTTCATCAACTAATTTTGTACTTCCATAACAATCTCTAAAACAAAGAACCTCTATTCTATCATCATATTCTGTTATAACATATTTTTTATCATCCAAAAAAACTTCTTTTTGATTTTCTTTTGGAGTTATTGAATTAATAACAGTAGCTAAAAAAAACGAGCCTAGACCTAGAGGTAAGGCAATGTTTACTAATTTTCTTAAAGTTTTATTTTCCATTTTCCTTTAATTTTCCAAAGAAAAAGAGGTATATAAATCTTTCTATTTATACAAACTATTTAGTGGTAACATAAAATAAACTCCAAAATAAAAAAATTTATTTATTATAATTATACTGTTTATATATATAAAGATTTTAAAAACAACAAAAATCTTTAGATTTTTGAGCATAGAAAATCCAAAAAGGATTTTCTAAGTCTTTAAGCAAACCTGATCTCTAAATCCTTTTTATGATCTTCTACAGGCCAGGTATCTTCAATGAATTTTAACCACTTTTCTGACAAAAATTTACAGCTTATCTCTCTATATTAACCTCTAATCTGATAATTTATTATTTTTAATAATTATTAAATAAACTTATGATAAGGAATTATCTGCTTTTTGGAAGATTTATAAGTATCGGGGATACTGAGACTAACTATCTTCCTCAATCCTCTTCCCGCTTGTTTTAATATTCACCTCAATTTCCTCTCTTTCTTCTAAATCTTCTTGAATATCTTCTTTAACTTCTTCAGAAATTTCTTCAGATTTTTGTTCAAGTCTTTCAAGACTGTCTAATGGTTCTATAGGGCCGATGTTTGCTTCATATTCTCCTTCATCAACTCCTTCTCTTTCAGCCAAAAGCTCTATTTTCTCTTGAGCTAATAAATTACTTTCTGATTTTTTATTGATATGCTCTAAATTAGATGATGTTAATCTGCTCTCACTTTTTTCGTCTTTAAGGCCATCGTGATTAGGCTTACCTCTCTCGTCTTGTGCTTGTATAAGCTTTTTAGATATTAAGTTATTTTTTTCTTTATCCTTATCTATCCTATCATTACCAATATTTTTTCTTAAATCAAAACCAATTTCAGCCTTTTTATTCCACCCATCATTTTCCCTAAATATTTTCTTTCTCTCTTTCCATCTTCTAAATTTCTCCCATTTTTTGATTTTAAAATTGTTTTTATTATTAACTTGATTTATTATATTTTTATTATTATAATTATCTTTTAAATTATTAGAGCTAGAACTGCTATCACTCACTTGATTATCTTGAGAATTATCATTAGCTTTTCTTAATTTTTCCAGAGAAAATTCTTTCTTATTAATATTAAAATTTCTATTTGGTTGATGATTGAAGCCGCTATCATTTGTTTGGCTTGTTATGTTTTTATTATTATCAGTTACTTCTCTGTTTTTTACTCCTCTAGTTTTTTCCCACTCGTCTTCTAAACTCTTAATAAACAAAGAAATTTCGTGTGCTGCGTCGGCATTTACCGAAATGCTATTAATTCCTTTCCTGAACAAAAATTCAACCATTTCTTTTTTGCTTCCTGCCTGGCCACAAATACTAGTCTCAACTCTTTTTCTCCTGCAAACATCGATAACTTTTTTAATTTGTGAAAAAATTGCTGGATGAAAGTCATCATATAAATACTGAACGTTTTCCTCTCCTCTATCAACAGCCAAAGTGTATTGAGTTAGGTCATTAGTTCCAAATGAAACAAAATTAACTAGATCCGAAATACTTTCGATAATCTGAACACTTGCTGGAGTTTCAATCATAACTCCGATTTCCATGTTGCTTGTTTTAAATTTTTCAAAATATTCTTTGGCTTTTTTAACCTCATCAATATTAATTATTTGCGGAAACATAACCCCAAATTTTTTTTCCGGAAAATTAAGAGCAACATTTTTAATAGCCTCTAATTCTACCATTAAAATTTTTGGATGTTTTAAACTAAATCTAACTCCATGAAAACCTAACATTGGATTAATTTCTTTTTCAGGCGCTCCTTGTAATGAACTAAATTCATCAGTTCTTATATCGCTGGTTCTAATCCATATTGAATTAAAGTATTGTGCAATTTTGTGAATTCCGTTTTCTAATAATTTACTATATTCTAGTAAATTATCTTCTTTCTCAAACAAAAGAGGATGTTTTCCAGAACTTGCTATTATACCCTCTAATCTTAATAAACCGACAGAGTTAATTCCAGTTTCTGCTGCTCTATAAGCAAAATCCGGCAAATCTAAAATAACTTTTAGCTTAATTCTTTTAGTTTCAACAACTTTTTTAATTTCTACCGACTTAGATTCTGAAACTTCTCCTTCATAAACAATTCCATTAAAACCGTCTACAGTAATTTTCATCCCCTCTTTTAAAATTTTTGTTGCTTCGTTAGTTCCAACAACAGCAGGAATGCCCATTTCTCTGCTGACTATAGCTGCATGACTTGTAATTCCGCCATCATCTGTAACAATAGCCATAGATTTCTGCATACTTACAACCATGTCTGGATTTGTCATTTTAGTAACTAAAATATCTCCTTTTTTTATTTTAACTAAATCCTCAACATTTCTAATAATTTTTACAATACCAACCCCAATTCCAGGGCTTGCTGCCAACCCTTGTAAAATAACATTTCCCTTTAACTCATTGCCTTTTGATTCCAAACTTTCGTATTTTTTTCCAAGAGTTGTAATTGGCCTTGACTGTATTATGAAAACTTCTCCTGATTCAACTGCAAATTCAATATCCTGCGGTTTTTTATAGTGTTCCTCAAGTTTAAGAGCATAATCTACAATTTCTAAAATTTCAGAAGTAGTTAAAACTTGTTTCATGCTTTTTTCTTCGCTTAATTTAACTATTTCATTTTCTCCGCTTCCAGTTCTGACTATTGCTATTTTTTTATTTGCAACTTTTAGCTCTTTAATTTTTAGTTCTCTTGAAACTAAACAATAATCAGGATTTATTTTCCCTGAGACAATTCCTTCTCCTAATCCAAAAACCGCCTCTATAACTATATCCTCAGTTTGTTTTATTGGATCTTTTGAAAAAACAACTCCAGACTTTTCAGAATTAATCATTTTTTGGATAACAACTGCTATACTTGATTTAAAAAATCCTTTTTTATTTCTATAATAAATTGCGCGGGGAGTGTAAAGTGATGAAAAACATTTTTTAATATATTCTATTAAATTGCTCTCCCCTTTAATATTAAGAAAACTTTCTTGCTGTCCTGCAAAACTGGCATCTGCTAAATCTTCTGTAGTTGCAGAACTTCTTACAGAAACAAAAATCGGTTCTTTAGAAGTTCTTAAAATGTTCAAAGCGTTTTCATTTATCCCATAATTACTAATTTTTTCTGTGCTTAGAATTCTATATGCTTCAATAATTTCATCTCTAAGCTCTTTAGGCAGGCCTTGTTTTTCAATTAATGTTCTTATCTCACCAGAAGATTTATTTAGCTCCTCTGTATTTTCAACATTAGTTTTTTCAATAATTTTTTTAATTCGCTCTTGAATTTGATTAACAAAGTATTCATAGGCTTGAGCAGTTATAACAAAACCAGCAGGAACTGGAAAACTATTATTAAACATTTCTCCTAAACTCGCACCCTTTCCTCCTACTATTTTAACATCTTTATTATTTATCTCTGAAAACCATTTTATGAATTTGTCATTAATTGAATTATTAGATAAAGAATGGGCCAGACACCTATTACCATCGCTTTTTGATGTAGTATTTTGTTTTTTTCTCACATCCTCGTTATCTCTTACATTTAGAAAACTGATATCTGCTTTTCTAGCATTCATTAATCTTTCATCAAATTTTGCTTTTGAGTTGATTGGAATATTTATTGGTTTTTGTGCAAAAATGTCTAAACTTGAAATAGCCTCATCAATCATAAAACCTAATGGACCTCTTTTTTTTCCTATTATCATCTAATAATAGGTAAACTATTATTTTTAAAGATTGTTATAAAATTTTTTGTGATTTGTTGAGTAAAATTTACTTTTTTAATAGTAATTAAACAAGGGGATTTTAAGCAAAAAAAATTTGATTTAAGAAGAAAGGAGCCGTGGGTTGGGAGAGTTTAATTTATTTTTAGAAAACTATTTTTAATTGATTATATAGATAAACTAACTAATAAGATTACTAATAAGGACTTCAAAATGAAGACCTTACTAAAATTATTAATTTCTTGTTAAGAGGATGTAAGATGACTTTTAGCTTATGTCTCATGGCCATATCCTAAAATATATAAACTAAAAAAACATGATATTCTATGAATTAAAAAAGAGGGAATTAATTAAAGTTATTATTAAAAACCAAAATTAATAATAAATAAGTAATTTGTAATAAAAAAACTCATAATAGCTAATAACGTAATAGCTCTGCTCATTAAGGCAAGAGAATCTTTAGCTTAAAAAAAGAGATTATTAATTAGCAAATTGCTATAAAATGCAAGTTAAATAAAAAATGAAAAAACTTAAAAAAATTTCTGAAGAAATTAAAAAAGATAATTCATAAAAAATGGAAAAAGCTTTTAGAATACAAAAAAATCTTGACATTCATCATAAATTTACTTATAAATATCTAACTCATTTAATAGTTCTAATGGTTTTTTTAATTTTTTTGCAGTTGGCATTTATAGCTATTTTATGGAATAAACTAGAAAAAACAAATGAGGCTCTTGGGTTTTATCAAGAAGAATTAAATAAAAAAATAGATACTAATAAAGTTGAAACACAAAGCAATATAAATGAACTTGCTAAAAATCTGTTAGAAATACAGAGATCTCTTGAAAAGAAAATAGGCACAATACAAGCAGAAACTAGCGCAGATTTTTCTGGAATAATTAAAGATGTTGCTAAATCCGTCGTTACTGTAAAAACAGATATTGCTCAAGGAAGCGGATTTATAATTAAATCAACTGGATATGTAGTTACAAACGCCCATGTAATAAGAAATGCAGGTGCTGCAAGTATAACAACCTCTGATGGACAGGTAAAAAAAGTATTTTTGGTTGGTTACAATCCTGGTTTGGATCTCGCTTTATTAAAAATTCAAGGAGTTTATCCTCATTTAGAATTTGAAGGTTCTAAAAATGTAGAAATCGGAGAAAAAGTAATTGCAATAGGGAATCCTTTAGGATTAAGTTTTTCTGTTTCAGAAGGAATTGTTTCTGGAAAAAATAGAGTAGGGGAAAACAATTTGCCTGCTTATATCCAAACAGATGCGGCCCTAAACCCCGGAAATTCTGGAGGGCCTTTAATAAATACAGGAGGAAAGGTAATTGGAATAAATAACTTTAAAGTTCAGGGAGGGGAAGGATTGGGTTTTGCATTAGAAAGCGATTACATAATTTCCGGAGTTAATGAGATTTCTCTACAGGCCTTTAATGAGACGATCTTGTGATTTTTGTAAAAACTAAGATGTAACATCCTCTAAGTAAAGTGTGTGGTTTTATTTTATTAACTCAGTTATTATATTTTTACATCACAAAACCTTGAGTGTACCGCACCTTAAAATCTCAAAAATGCTGACTGTTACATTTTTGATGACCATCAAAAATCTGAACACTTGAAGATTTTTGGGGGATGCGGTTTGTTTTGGTTTTGGGAATCCCAAAACCAGAGAAAACTTGAAAAGTTTTCTTGGTAGAGAAAATTTTATAATCAGAAACTTTTTGCGTTTTACCACACACTAAAGTGTGCGGTTTGTTCAACAAAAAGCATTTTAGTATCTTAAAAAAAATTGAAAATGCTTTTTATTGGTGAAGTTTCTGAGCCAGAAACCGGAGAAAATCTCTTACAGAAGATTTTCTCGGCCAAGAAAGCAGAGCTTTCTCTGGTTTCTGGACAATTCCGAAGGAATTGTCCACTGCCTAAAGGCAGTGGTCTACACGAAATTTCTGCATAAGAAATTTTCTCTGGAAATCCACATAAAAAGATAACCGCAACATAAATGTTGCGGATTTTTTTAAGGATTAATTATTTATTAGTAGCTTATAATCAAGCAAGTCCTGTCAGATAATGAGTAATCTTCTCATATTGATATCAACTTATTGTCATTAATATAATTTTAGTTAATAGCATATCAAAATTAACTACTCCCTAAAAAGGTGTGTTTCCATCTATAATTAATTTATCTAAAATCTCTAAAATTAATTAAGCTCCAGGAACTCCTGCTGCTTGAGCTGCAGCCTGATTGTCAAAAACTGATATCTTACAATTATCATCTGTTTGTCCAGTATTTGCTCCAGCAGTATACGCATTATTATTAACCTCTACAACTCCGTCTCCATCAAAGTCTAGATTTACAATCATATTTGTTTGAGGTTCTATAAATACAG
>JBBSYY010000005.1:0-15906 GCA_038044985.1 Nanobdellota archaeon | reverse complement strand
AAGATAAAGAATCTAATAAACCAATATCAAATCTTGAAGTTGTTCATGATAAAATAATGCATGTTATTCTTATAAGAAAAGATTTGAAGTATTTTGACCATATACATCCGATACAAAAAGAACTTGGTACATTTTCTGTTCCATACTCGTTTTATGCTCCTGGGGAATACAGAATATGGATGGACTTTACAGTTAATGGTATACCTCATATAGTTGATTTTGATACAATTGTTTCTGGAAATTCTGAAAATACTAAATTAGATAGTCTTAATGGATTGAAAGTTAATATAAACACTGATAACATAAAAATAGGTGAACCTACAAAATTTGATTTTACAGTTATTGATAATAATAACAATTCAGTTCAGATAAAAGAAAAATTCTTAGCGGCTAATGCACATCTCATTGTTATAGATGAAAATTTAGATAAATTTGGTCATGTTCACGATGAGAAAATTGATGGAGACAATATCCTCTCTTTTGAATATGTATTTCAAGAAACAGGATTACATAAACTCTGGGCCCAATTTTCTGCGGAAAATATAACTAGAACTAAAGAATTTAAGATTATGGTAAATAAAAAATGGTAGAAGAAGATAAAAGTTATAAAGAGATTTTGAAAGAATATTGTAATAAAGAAAAAGTATTCTTAATTATAATCGTTTTGCTTTTTGTATTTGTTTCTTTAATTATCTTTTCAAATCAATTTAATAAGAAGTCTCTTTTTGAAACACAAGCTATTGAATCCCAGCCCTTGACATTAGAGCAAAAATTTGCTAAACTTAGTGTTGCTAAAACTAATTTTTGTGCTAAATCTGATTTTATAGACTCTTTATCTGAAGATGATAGATTACAAGGTTCTTGTTGTTCTAAAATGGATTTTCATAGATATAAAGAACAAGTAGAGGGTCTAAAAAAATATTCCTATACATCTGTGATACCGTCAGATCCGTATGATATATCTATTTCTTTAGCGAAAGAGCTTCTTAATTATCAAAAGAACATTCAATTAAATGAAGAACAGCAGAAAATTTATGATGGAGCTATGAAAATGTCACATGAAGGCGGACCATGTTGTTGTAAATGTTGGCGATGGGATGCTTTTGAGGGACAGGCAAAATATCTTATTGTTGAAAAAGGATTTATAGCTGAACAGGTTGCAGAAGTTTGGGACTTAGAAGATGGTTGTGGTGGGAGTGGACATGTTGAAGGGGAGGAACATTAAATGGCAGAAAGAACAAGATGCGAACTATGCAACAGAGAATTTAAAGATATAGATGGATTACGTGTGCATAATGCAACAAAGCATCTAGAGCTAGTTAAGGAACCAAAAAAATCTTTACCAGTTAAAAAAATTAGAAATTGGATTATTGTCTTTGTTATTCTCGGCTTGATTGTCTGGGGAGTTATAGCACTAATTCCTAAAAATAATGTAAAAGAACTAAATGTAGATATTGAAGGGAGTAATGTTAGTATACCTACTGGTGCTGTGCACTGGCATCCAAAGTTAACTATAAAAATCGATGATGAGAGAATAAACATACCAGCAAATATAGGAATAAGTGTTGGAAAGGTTGTAGATACTTCTCTAAGTGGAATGCGAATGTCGCCAACCCATACACATGAAACAGATGGAACAATTCATTTAGAAAACAATAATCCAAGCTCTAAACCAGAAACTTTTACACTAGGTTACTTCTTTTATGTATGGGATAAACAGTTTAATTCTTCTTGCATTTTTGAATATTGCGCAGATAAAGGAGAATTAAAAATGTACGTCAATGGAAAAGAAAATGCAGAATTTCAGAATTATATAATGAGAGATGAAGATGAGATAATTATAGAATATATTTCAAAGGAGAGTTAAGATGATTCAATCTGAAATTAAAATAGATGAAAAGAAAAAAGCAGTTCAAAGTGAAAAAATAGTAGTGGGCTTTATATATTTAATTATAGCTTTTGCCTTAATTATTCTCCTTTTTACCGCGAAGTCTATATTTTTCCCAAAAGAATTAACCAATAATGCTAATATAGTATCGAATAATATTATGGGACAAAAGTTAAGTAGAATGTCACTTGCTCCATTTGATATCGAACTAGCAAAGCAGTTTATGGATAAAAATAATGATGGAAAGTGTGACGCTTGCGGAATGCCGGTTGAAATGTGCATTGATTCTGGAGAAATACAGTGCAGTATGAGCTCAGATTCTACCATAGGAAAACTAGGATCACAACATATTCATGCTGACTGGAAAGTGTATATCAATGGGAAAGCTCTTGACGAAAACTTCTTGGCTCCTCTTGCGATGGATATGTCGAGGATGGATAATGCAAAAACCAGTAGTCTTATTCATTTAGATTCTGGTGCCCCAGCACCTGAAAAAACAGGCGATTTATTACATATGCACGCAACCGGCGTGCAATTATGGATATTTTTTGAAAGTATAGATTTAGAACTGCCACAAGGTATGAAAGCTTATGTTAACGGAAAACCTATAGAGGATTACCAGAACTATGTATTTAATGACTTAGATAAAATTTTGATAACAGATGGCGTTGGAGATTTACAAAATCAATTAAGCTCAATAACGAACTTCGCAGGTATACATTAAAATATGTCAGATCAATTCAAATGCGCACATTGTAACGAGAAATTTAACTCTGAAGTAGCATTAAGTCAGCATAGTAATGCAAAGCACTATGATCTTAAAGTAGATAAAAATGGGTTGTTGTGGCAATCAGAGTCGTCAAAAGAGTAAGGGCCATGCGGGGCCCCCCTTCCTCCTATGAAAAGCAAACATCACGGATCATTTGGATTATGCTCTTGCTTATCATTGGTTTACTGCTGTTTAGTCTATTAAGGTAAAGATGCTTAATAGGCATAAGTATGTAGAGTAAGTATCATGAAAGAATCAACCAATAAATATGGGATATCATTCAAATGAGAAAATTGATTTATAAGGCTCGTGATAATTCTTTGGTAACTATGCTGCTTTGCTTAGTTCCTATTTTATTATTTATCCTCTTGATACAATTTTTTCCACAATATCCTTATTTATCTATCATTGCATTATTGATCTGTCCTATTTCGATGTGGTTTATGATGCGTTTTATGCATAAAGAAAAATCATGATAAAATAAAAAAAACGAGGGCCAGAGCAACTTAAAAGTTTAGGGAGATCAAGATAAGAACAATGAAATATAAAAATTTTATTAAGGAAAAATTGGCAAGTATTATAAGTAGCTTTTCTGGAACAATGGGATTTCTAGGAGGATGGCAAGTGTGTCATAATCTTTGCTTAGGGCTTATTGCTTTGCTTTCAGTTATAGGGATAACTCTTGTGGGGATGCCCCTACTTTTTTTAACTAAAGTAGCTATTCCATTTTGGATAGCTGCCGTAATATTATTTGGAGTAACTTTGCTTTTTTACTTCAAGAAAAAATGTATTTCAAAAAGTTTGCTATTATTAAATTTAGGAATAATTATTGCGGGAGTTCCCTTTTCACAGATCCAAAAATTTATAATTTATTTTTGGATTATGGGTGGAACTATAATAACTATTGGTATATTGATTTTCATTAAAGATAAATATTTAAATAGATATAAAATTAATAATTGAAAGGAGGTTCAAGATGGACACCATAGTTATTATATTGCTTATTATACTAATATTAGCAGTAATTTTTTTTGGAATGACTAGTTTGCGCTCAGATAGCAATAAAGTCTCAGGAGCTGCAACATCATTTCCAATTCAGTATAGTGGCGGCGGATGTGGCCGCTAGCTTTTTTTAAATGGAGCATGAATGTCAAATATGTAATCGTGGTTTTGATTCAAAAGAAGCTTTGAATCAGCACAATCAAGCCAAGCATTTACAACCAGTGCAAGTAAAAAAGATAAATATAAGAAAATATATAATTATCTCGCTTATTCTTTTAATAATCATATTCTTTGGAGGAACAATATATTCACAAACTAAAAAGCCAGGTTCATATGACGAATTTGCACAATGCCTTACTGAAAAAGGAGTCAAGGTCTATGGAAATGACTTTTGCCAGTACACAACAAAGCAATTTAATTACTTTGGCAAATCAAAGCAGTATCTTAATTATATTAAATGCTCTGAAAATAAAGAATTGTGTGATAGCAAGGATATAACTACAACACCTACATGGGAGATAAACAATGAATTATATTCTCAGGTTCAGACATTTGAAAGATTGGAAGCTATAACTGGATGTAAAATATAGAAATCAAAAAACTATAGTGAAAGACCTAAATCTTTCCCTAAATAGTCAACGACAAACTGAGGAAAAAATAAAGTCGTTGACTATAGCAAACAAAAAGTATTTTCAAATTAGAAATTAAAGAAGCAAAAATGCTTTTTGTTTGACAAACCAGCACTTTTAGATGTTGGTTAAAAACAGAAGGTTTTGTGATATTGTTGGGATATTTATATAAAAACAAGCAAACATTTAAAAAAATAAACCTTCTTAGAAAGTAAACAAATGAAATACTCAAAAAGAGAAATAAAAGATTTATGGATCGCAGGACTTGTTATATCTCTAGCCTTTGCTATACTTTTATCTGGAGGATATAAAGCAATTATTTCATTTAATTCTGTTATTTTAATTGCATTTTTTGTTGCATTTTTTACTGCGGGCATCGGTTTTTTACTGCATGAGTTAATGCATAAGTACGTTGCACAAAGTTATGGTTTGTTTGCGGAATTCAAAGCATATTACCAGATGTTATTGTTTACAACATTTCTCTCTTTTTTTGGATTCATAATTGCTGCGCCAGGAGCTGTTTATATTCAAGGAAGGATAACAAAAGAGAAAAATGGCAAGATATCTTTAGCAGGACCTATAACAAACATTGTTTTGGCTTTGATTTTTTTAGTTTTTATTTTAGCCTTTAGGACTGATGGAATTTTAGAATATTTCTTAAATTTTGGTTTAACCATTAATGCCTTGCTTGCAGCATTTAATATGATTCCAGTAATGCCATTTGATGGAGCAAAGATTTTAGATTGGAACAAAGTAATTTATGCTATAACAGCTGCTGTTGCTGTAGGTCTGTTTATTATCGGATATTTCATTTAGATGCCTATACAACAAACATAGAAATCTTTAAATACTAATATGTCTTTAGTATTCATATGATAGATAAAAACATATTAAAATTAGAGCATAATCATGACCACACAAAGATTTCAGAGAAAGAATTATATGAAGTCTATAAAATATTTTTTGGGACTTTGGTAAGCGAGCTTAGATTAAAAATTATTAATTTATTAAAAAAAGATAAGAAAACTGTTTCTGAAATTATGAATGAGTTATGTATAGACCAGACAGCAGTTTCGCATAATCTAGCAAGATTAAAGTTATGCGGATTTGTGAAAAGCGAAATTGATGGGAAATTTAGAAAATATTACTTAAACAAAGAAACAATTAAACCATTGATAGATATAATAAATAAGCATATGTCGCAGTATTGTATCCATATTTTGAGGAAGATGAAAAAAATGAAAGGAGGTGAGAATTAATGAAAAATAAATTTATTATTTTAATAGTAAATATCTTATTATTAACAAGTTTCGTTTTTGCTCAAACAGATCAAGGATTTTATGGATGTAATATGGGGGCAATGATGTATGGAACCTCTGGCTTCTTGCCAATGACTTTTGTATGGGTTTTTAGTATTCTTATATTAGTGGCATTAATCTTATTAATTTTTTGGCTCGTTAAACAGATACAGAAATAAAATGAAATAAAATGCAAAGACAAATTACACTATCCGAATTAGAACAAACAAATGAAAAATTTTTTGATTTTTGGTCTAGATTTTATGACAAAAAAGGATTTTTTAGCAGGTTTCTTTTTAATATAGTTTATAAAACAATAAAGTCCATAAATATAAAACAGGGGTCTAAGATTTTAGATGTTGGATGTGGAACAGGAAATTTGCTTTATTTATTAGAGAGACAAAAGAAAAATTTTAAATTATACGGAATAGATATTTCTGAAAAAATGTTAGAAGTAGCTGAAAAAAAGCTGAATAATGTTAGTCTTATAAGAACTTCTGTTTTTAACTTAGACAAAAAATTTAAGAATAATTTTGATTATATATTTGTAGTTGATGTTTTTCATCATATTCCAGAACAGGAAAAAACAACCAAGAAATTTCATAGACTTCTTAAGAATAATGGAAAATTAATTATAACTGATTTTGATTTTGGAAAGACCTTTAATTATATTTTTCATGTGATAGAACCAGGAAACTCTGGTCTTAATAACAAAAAACAAATGAAAACTTTATTTATAAAATCCGGATTTTTTGTTGAAAAACAGAAAAAATTAGGATTGTTTTCAATTATGACTGTTGGAATAAAAATGAAAAACAAATATAAAAATGGCAAACAAAACAATTCATAAAGGAAAGGATGTTTATCAATGCGATGAATGTAAATTTATTTATAAAGACAGGAAATTGGCAGAAAAATGTGAATCTTGGTGTAGCAAGAATCATAGCTGTAATATAGAAGTAATTAAATATGCAATTAAATAGAAAAAAGATAGAAAATGAAAAAACTAAAACTGAATATAATGGGAATGCATTGTGCTTCATGCGCTGTAAGTATAGACAGAAGTTTAAGGAAAATTTCTGGAGTTAAAGACGTTAGAGTTAGCGCTTTAATAAACAAGGCATTTGTAGAGTCTGAAGACAAAACTTCTGAAGAAGAAATGAAAAAAGCTGTTGCAAGGGCGGGATATAAAGTAGTGAGTATAGAGAAAGATTAAAATTTATTAAAATGAAGGAAGTAAGGGATCTAATTAATAGCTTAAAAATGAAGGGGAAGAAGTTTATATTTGGAAAGATAAGCCAAATGAGTTCTATAAGGCTCATAGTCATCTTTATAACACGCTTCTTATAATAATAAAAGGCAATATGAAAATTAAACTTAAAAACAAAAAGCTAAATCTTAAAAAGGGAGATAAAATAATTATAATGGCCAATGAAAAGCATGAAGTTGAAATTGGGCCCAATGGATGCAATTATATTGTAGCTGAAAAATCAAAACAAAGCTCTATAAAAACTTAATTTAAATTAATAAATAACGAAAAATGGAAGATGAACATGCGCATCACGCAGAAATAAAAGAAGAAAGCATTGAAGAAATTGAAATGCGTGAGTGGAAGCGAAAGCTTATAGGAAGTTGGATTTTTGGCGCGCCACTTCTTATTCTTATGGCTATTATAAGAATATTTGGAATAACTTTATTTTCCGGGGGGATTGATGTTGCGTTATTTTTGGTTTTGGGCTTTCCGATTGTTTTTGTTTTTGGCTGGAGCACAATTAAAGGTGGTTTAAGGGGATTTTATACTTTTTATTTTAATATGGATTCCCTTATTGCGCTGGGAACAGTTATTGCTTATTTGAGCGGAATTTTTAGTTATTTTGGCTTTGTCGCAGATTATTCTGGAGTTGCTGGCGCAATTATGGCTATTTTTATTACAGGAAAGTTTATTGAGAGTAAAGCAAAGGGCAGAGCAACTCAAGAAATTAGGAAATTGTTAGAATTAGGAGCCAAAAAAGCCAATATTTTAAAAGGGAAAACTGAAGTTGAGATCGAGATTTCTAATGTAAAAGTTGGGGATATTTTAATAATAAGGCCAGGAGAAAAAATTCCTACAGATGGGATTGTGGTTAGAGGAGAAAGTAGTGTCGATGAAAGCATGGTTACAGGAGAAAGTCTTCCTACTGATAAAATAAAAGGAAGCAAAGTTATCGGAGCTACTTTAAATCAAGATGGTATTTTATATGTTAAAGCAGAAAAAATTGGTAAAGATACTTTTCTTGCTCATATAATAGAACTTGTTGAAGAGGCTCAAGGAACTAAAGTTCCAATACAAAAGTTAGCTGATAAAATAACAAACATTTTTGTTCCAGTTATTTTAATTTTAGCTGTTTTAAGTTTTTTTGGATGGTGGATTTTTTCCGGAGTTTTGAGTAAGGCGATAGGAGTTGCAATTTCTGTTTTAGTTATAGCTTGTCCTTGTTCTTTAGGATTAGCAGTTCCAATAGCTTTAATGGTAGGAAGTGGGATTGGAGCTAAAAATGGAATTTTAATAAGAAAAGGAGAGGCAATACAAACAATGAAAGAAGTTAAGATAATTATATTTGATAAAACAGGGACAATAACAAAAGGAAAGCCAGAAGTTACTGATATTTATAGTGAGGTTAAAAAAAATTATTTATTAGAAATAGCAGGAAGTTTGGAAAAATTAAGTGAACATCCTATTGCAAAGGCAGTTGTAGAAAAAGCTGGTTTAAAAAAATACAAACAAGTAAAAAGTTTTAAAGTATTAAGAGGGAGAGGAGTTGAAGGAGTTATTGGAAATAAGAAAATTTTAATAGGAAATAGATTTTTGATGAACGAAAGAAAAATAAATTTAGAAAATTTTGAAAATATAATTGAAAATTTTGAAAATGATGGCAAGACGGTTATGATAGTTTCAGAAAATAAAGAAGTTTTAGGAATTATAGCTGTTGCAGATGCCATTAAAGACGATTCTGCTGAAGCTATAGGAATTTTAAATAACGCTGGTTACAGAACAGTTATGGTAACAGGAGACAATGAAAGAACTGCTAGAGCCATTGCAAAAAAAGCTGGTATTAAAGAAGTTATAGCTAATGTTCTTCCAGAAGATAAAGCTAGAAAGGTTGAAGAGTTACAGAAAGAATTAGATGGAAGAGGATTTGTTGCTTTTGTTGGAGATGGGATAAATGACGCTCCTGCTTTAAAACAATCTAATGTTGGAATTGCTATGGGGAGTGGGACAGATATTGCTATTGAAGCTGGAGATTTGGTTTTAGCCAAAAGCTCTTTAATAGGGGTTGTTCAAGGAATAAGATTAAGTAAAGCCACATTTAGAAAAATAAAGCAAAATTTATTCTGGGCATTTGCTTATAATGTTGTTGCTATTCCCCTAGCTGTTTTAGGATTACTACACCCTATTATAGCAGAGATTGCAATGGCTCTGTCATCAATTACTGTTGTTACCAATGCTAATTTGTTGAGGGGGGCGAGGATTTAATAGATAGTTGGATCTAATAAAACTTAGTACATAAATTACATTTTGATTAATCGATTAATTTCTTTAATTTCTCCAATATCCAAACCATGCCTTCTGTGTCTCTACCACAATATTTTTTTAAGTTTGCACGCACTTTCTTTATTTCTTCAGGAGCTGCTTTTTCTCCTTCATAATTTCCATGAGTGATAAATAAATAAGAAAGAGAGGCGTTTAAACTATTAGCAATCTCTAAGTCTTCATAGGTTACACCAGTTAATACCGGTAAAACAGATTTTAGGGACGCGCTGCCTTTTTGATTTTGATGATAATACGCAAAGTTTCTAAATGGAGAATATAAATCAGCCATTCTTTCGATTATAGAATCAACCCATTCTTGATATTTTGGGAAGTACAATGCTAGGTTTTTAAGAACTGTTTGTTCAAAACTTTGATTATAAACAATTACACTTCCATTCGTGCCTAAAACCTTGTTAAGTTCTTCTATGAATCTGAGTCTAGGATCTTCAGAACCCTCTGCAATAAATGAATGGTGTTTTGGTTTTTGCCCTTCCTTCTTAATTACATGTAAAGAAAACTGAAAAGGTATTTGTTGGTAAGGTTTTAATCCATCATATAATGGAATTGCAACATAATAACTTTCAAAATCTAAAAAGTATAAAGGATATTTTAAGGTTTTAATAAAGGATAATAACTCTTCTTTATCATGATGTTGTTGCTTTGTTTTTGCAACCTTATGTTGTATCATTTGTTGTTTTCTAGTAAGATGATTATCATTCAAATCTTTAATTGATAGTATTCCAGAGTTAAATAATTCTATTGCTTTTTTTCCACCATAGTATAGGTCTAAGATATCACATTCTGGATGTTCTTGCCAAAATTTATCGTCTTTGTGAATACCAAAAGAATCATTATGGTATTCTTCTCCTCTTTTGAATTCAGGGCATTTTTTTAGTTTTGTTATATCAAATAACTTTCTTATCTTGGTTGGAACTTCAGGCATTAAATCTTTGATATATTGCGTAATATCTGCAATCGTAAAAAATTCCTTAGGATCAACTTCTCCTTGCCTAACGTATTGATTATTAACATGTAATACAAAACAATTCCTTATTTTTAAACCAACAGACTTATAACAATATTTTTGAAATGAAAGGTCTTCAAAATAATCTTCCTTAACTGTCGTAGCGCTCTTAACCTCTAAAACGTCCCATTCATTTTTTCCAACAGGCAACAATATATCAGCTCTAGCATAACACTTTCCATTCTTATGTATAAATCCTGCTTCAAATAAAGGTTTTCTTTTTTTTAACAATTCTCTAGATTTTTTATCATTCTCTATTGGAATAACCTCTTCAATATTTATTCCATCCGGAAATAAACTTTTTGCTAATTCTCCAACTTTTTTTCCTTCATCAAATTTATGTTGGGTAGTTTGATCTGTTTCTGGAAGTTCTTCTGGTTTGTTAAACACCAACCATATCCATTTACTACATTGTAATCCGTTTACATAACGAGATTTTGTCAGAAATTTTTGTTGTTTCATTTTATCCTAGCTTATTAATAAGAGATATTTTATAAAGGTTTATTTTAATTATTCTATGTAAAATATAAAATCTACCAATCAAGATTTAGGAAATCAAGAGAGAATGTATATAGTATTCCAAGAAGTTAGTTTCCAACTCAAGTTTATGTAACAACAATTCAACAAAATCTTTATTAACGGTTTTTTCTTTTGATAATAAACTATAGAGAACTTTGAAAAACCTAAAATTCAAAGTTCTCTAAGAAGGGTTTTGATGAAATTTCCTTCGGAAATCGGGGTTA
The DNA here is from genome assembly GCA_038044985.1 of Nanobdellota archaeon. Classification (GTDB taxonomy): domain Archaea; phylum Nanobdellota; class Nanobdellia; order Pacearchaeales; family GW2011-AR1; genus ARS1285. The sequence continues at coordinate 4,982 of JBBSYY010000005.1, read as the reverse complement.
TTCAAAACCCTCTATAGTGAAAGACATAAGTCTTTCTCTAAATAGTCAACGACAAATTGGTGAAATATTAAAGTCGTTGACTATATATAAAAATAAAAGATAATTTTATTAGCTCAACCTTATTATAATAGACAAGTTTCAGCTTTAATATAGATTACCAATAAAAACAAATAAAATTTAATAAGGTAATAAAAAATGCCAGGAAAAGATTTTAACTTTTATAGAAAAAAATTAGACAATGGAGTTACAGTTATATTTGAAAAAAGAAAAGCTTCCGCTATAACTGTAGCTAGCAGTGTTAAGTTTGGAGCTCAGTATGAAAATGTTAATATTAAAGGCATAAGCCATTTTATAGAGCACTTGGTTTTTAAAGGCACTAAAAAAAGAAAAGTAGAAGAAATTCCCAGAGAAATTGAGAATAAAGGCGGAATTATTAATGCTTTTACTTCAGAGGATATCACATGTTATTGGAATAAGCTTCCTAGTAAACACTTTAGATTAGGAGCAGATATTTCTAGAGATTTAATTTTAAATCCTTTATTTGAGAAAAATGCATTAGAAAGGGAAAGAAAAGTTATTCTAGAGGAAATTAAAATGTATAATGACAATCCCACTACTTATGTTCTTGAAAAAATAAAAGAGCTCTTATACAAAAAACCATTTAATATGTCTGTTGCAGGGACTCTGAAAACTGTTTCTTCTTTGTCAAGAGAAAAAATAATAAAATTATTTAATTCTATTTATGCCAGCAATAATGTTGTTTTTAGTGTTGTTGGAGATGTTGACTGGAAAGATGTTGTAAAAGAAGCAAAAAAATTTACAAAAACTAAAAAGGAAATTAGTTTTGTTAAGATATTTCTTAAAAACGGAAAGTTTATTAAAAAAAGAAAAGGAATAGATCAGGCTCATTTAGTTTTAGGTTTTCATATGCCTAAATTAAACGACAAATACAGGTATGCTGCAGAAGTATTTGATAGTATTTTAGGAGGAGGAATGAGCAGTAGATTATTTCAAGAAATTAGAGAGAAGAGGGGTTTATGTTACTCAGTTAAAAGCGGTTTAGAGCAGTCTAGAGATTATTCTTATGAAACTATTTATGTTGGAACAATGAAAGAAAAAATTATGGAAGTTAAAAATCTTATTTTAAAAGAAATTAAAAAATTAAAAGACTTAAAACAAGCTGAATTGAGTGAAGCGAAAGAAAAATTAATTGGTTTAAGAGAGATTAACAAGGAAAAATCAGAATTAAGTATGTTTGAGTTATTGCATGAGGAAATTGGGGGAAATGCAGGAAACTATTATAAATATGAAGAAAATGTTGATAAAGTCAGATTAGAAGATGTTAGAAGATTAAGCAAATTAAAGGGATATAGTTTTGTTGCTTTAGCTCCTGATTTGTGATAAAAGGTAGTTGATAATTAATCTAAAACAGGAGAAGATATTTTAGTTTAGCTTGGGAAATGGGAGTTACTTATTACCCGCCATTGTTATTAATTTTTTCTTTTTCCTATTAGAGTATTCTATTAAATAAATTCCTAAAACTGTTGGAAAAAGCCCTAAAAGAGAATAAAATAATATTTTGACATTTAGGTTATTATTTATATTTGAGTTATTATCTAGTTCGTTGGTCTCGGATTTCTCTTTGTTTATTATCTCATGTTCAATCAACTCACCAACATTCAACCACATTAATCCTAAAAATAACAAAAATATTCCAATTATATCAAAAAATTTTAAATTCATAATAAAATTTGGTTTTGATAGTATTTAGATTTAATGTATCTGTTATTTTACCCGTAAAATGTTGGAATAAATTCAAATAAAAATCTATATAGAATAATTAAAGATAAAACAAGAATTACCCAAAATAAACTACCAACAGTAAATTTAACCCAATATGTACTTTTATTTAGTTGTTTTGATTCTAGATTTTTATAATATGTAATTAATCTCCAAACTGTGAAAATTATGCCTAATAATATAACGATTATGAAAAGAGGGCCAACTAAAATTGGTATCCCCTCTCCGCAAATCGCCATAACCATTTCCACAAGCTTTAATTCTAACCCGCTTTGGAATATCTTACATAGGGTTATGGCTAAAGTAACTTGAGTAATAATAAGCAGAATAATCATAATACAAAAAGTAATCGACACTTTGTAAATAAAAAATAATTTTTTCTTTTAAGAAATATCTAATCCTTCTTCCATACTTAAAATAACTAATTGATTGTTTAAATAACTATCGTAATCACACGTATTTGAATTGGTTAATTAATAAGTCATCAGAGTTATACTTAACTACTTTTAATAATGGCGATTGCTCAATTTTAGCACCAATTAGAATACTATAAACCTCTTATATGGTGTTATCACAGCTTAATAAGATTAAAACAATTGCTTGTAATTGTTAAACTAATAATTAATATTACAATAAATAATGATTTTAAGGTTTAAAAAGTAAATTGGTAAAAAAGTTAGTGCCGAATTGCACTAATCGCTTAAAGTTAAAATAAAAAAATTTAGTCTTTATCTGTCATATAGTAAACACCTAGTGTAACTATACCGATTACAACATGTAATATAGTTATGTTTGTATTGATGTTTAAGTATTGTAGTAAGAGTTCTTTTGCTCCTGGTATAAATCCTATTGCTCCAAGGACAAGGGCAATCCATCCAAGTGAGATGTTAAATCCAGGCCCACTTCCCATTGTTCCTACCCATATACCAATTAGTCCTGCAATTATGTGTAAGATGTCTTGAGTCGTATTTGTTGTAAAGTAACCAGCATCTCCTACTAAAGGGTTACCGATAAATCCAAGTATACCAACTAAAAGTAAAACAACACCTAATACAAGAGCAAATATTTTTTGAGTGCTTGTCATTTCATAGCCTCCTTTCACATATTTTAAAATTCAAGATTTTATAATAAATTTAATAATTGTTAAAAAGCAAATGGCATTAGTTAATTTTTTTAAATATAATCATTACCTTAACTTTTTAGCCGACTTCTGTTTTTTATTCGTATACAGACCAAATACGATTGTTAAAATCGCTCCCAATGGAACTGACCAGTTTTCTATTTGTGATACACCAACACTAGGTAAACCAGCCAATACTCCTCAAATAGCAGCGACCCACCTCGTCCATTTAGCCATTTTTATTTATCCTCCTTTAATATTAAATAACGAGGAAAAACCTATTTAAATAGGTTTTGGTTTTTCTATTTTATTAGAAAGTAATTAAAAAACAGGCACAATTATTAATAAATAGAGATTATAAATATAGATAAGTAATAATAAGTAGAATAAAAATATAAATGCAATTGATAATCAGTAACAAATAAAAACAAAGAGAATTACTTACTAACTATATTCATGATATTCTTTTTAATACAGAAAAAAAGTAAACCACCGTCCTTAGGCAGTGGACGTTGCTTCGCAACGTCTTTTTTTTCTGATATAAAAGATATAGCTAATTTATTAAAATGGAATTAAAAAGATGTTTTATCGCTCTTAATTTACCACTAGAAGCTGTCAATGAAATTAGAAAAGTACAGAAATTAATTAAAGATAAGAATTTATTTATAGGAAGGTTTACTGAATTAGAAAATTTGCATTTAACTTTAAAGTTTTTAGGGGAAATAACAGAAAATAAAATTGATGAAATTAAGGAGAGATTAAATGATGTAAGGTTTAGAACGTTTGAAGGACAGTTTGGTGGCGTTGGAGTTTTCTCTGAAAGTTTCGTAAAAATTATTTGGGTAGAATTAATTGGAGATGTTTTTGAGCTACAAAAACAAATCGATGAAAAACTTAATGGTTTGTTTGAGCCAGAAAAAATATTTATGAGCCATATTACAATCGCTAGAGTAAAACATGTTGATGATAAAAAAAAGCTTATTGAATTTTTAAAAAATATAACCAGTAAAAAAATAAAATTTAAAATAGACAATTTTTATTTAATGAAATCTGAATTGAAACCAGAAGGACCACTTTATAAAGTGATTGAGAAATGTAATTTGGTAAAACAAGCTTAAATAATTTTTATGTTTTATCGAAATTTTCGGTTTTTTTTCTGAATAAAGATGATTAGGTTATGTCAGAATTGAAAACTACACACTTTAGTGTGTAGTAGTTGCAAGGATGTTTTCAATTCTGAGCATCCCAAAAATCCAACGAACAAACCGCACACTAAAGTGTGCGGTTAGACAAGAGGATTTTTCTGATTTAAAAGAAATTGAAAAATATAGATCATAAAGTTAATTTAGGTTTAAATAATTTTTGTTTTTCAAAAACACTTTTTTAGTATAATCTTGTTTTTAACCATCAAACTATTAATTAGTTTTTGATGAGCAAGAATGAACTAAAGAGAGATAATTATAGTTTAGAGCAAAGAATACAAACTGCTGTTAAAAGCATTTTTGATCAATTTGAAAATAGGGCGTTCCCCAGTAAGATAGTCATTAAAAATTCTAATGGCCTTGAAAATTTTAAAGAGGTTTTAGAAAGAGAGCTTTTTTTAAGAGATTATAAAATAAAAGTTGTTATTAATCCAGTTAAGGATTTAAAGAAAGTTTCCAAGGATAACCAAGTGGAAGTAGGTTATATTATAGATGTTATTAATTACTTAAATCAAAACAATTACCCCGAGAGATTAATGTAGAATGTTATTTTTCTATTAAATTTTTAAAATACTTTGCTTTTGATTTTAAAATCTCTTTGAGTTCTTCTTCAGAGGTATTTATGATATTTTTAATTGTTTTAAATTTCTTGAGAAGTTTTTCAGAGGTTTTTGGTCCTATGTTTGGAAAAGCTTCTAAGATGTAAGATTTTTGCTCTGAAATTGTTTTGGGAATTCTTGAATGTAAGCTTATAATTGTTTTTGGCTTTGTTTGCTGTTTAGCAATTGTTATTAAATATTTTGCGGTGTCTTGATAATCTTGAGTAAAAATAATTGGAATTTTATAATTAGTTATTATTG
>JBBSYY010000004.1:0-18686 GCA_038044985.1 Nanobdellota archaeon | reverse complement strand
GATATTTCTCTAACTCACAAAAGCAATTTTTATTATGTTCATAGATTGTAAATTGTTTTTGTTCGGCATCACAAAACCAGCAAACAAAAAACATTTTTTATCCAATTTTAATTTTGTAAAATGCTTTTTGTTTGACAAACCCACACATTTAGGTGTGAGTTAAAAACCGAAGGTTTTGTGATAAGTTTTAGTTTGTTTAAAGCTGAGAAAATTTATTAATTTAAATTTTCTGAGCAGAGTAGTACCGGTTTCATGACATACTATTGACATTTTATAAGTAATTTTTTTCGCTTTATAAAGATTATTATCGTAGAAATTAATATTCTAAACTTTTATTTAAATGAAAATCAAAAAACATCAAACCTTACTAAATCCCTTCCATGCTTCTTCAAATAACTGCTCCATAGCAACCGCAAAAAAATCTGTAGAAAGCCAAATAGCAATATCATAATTTGGATGTACTTTATCATCATCTAAAACCATAAATAATAATTGCTCACCGTCAACAATTGCAAATCTAGCCCTCATCTTATGGCAATTTCTAACTTCTGCGACTTTAGACAAGTCTTTGGCAACACCTTTGTTATCATTGTCGATTGGAGCAGCTATTCTTATTTTAACGCCTCTTTTTTTAGCTTTTTCTAGAGCAGGCATTAAAGCCTCTAATTTTCTATTTAAGCCAGCAGAAGTTGTGACAATTGTAATTGTAGACTCTGATTCTCTAATCATCATATCTAAATGATTGTAAAGATTTTGTCTCCCTTTTACACTTCCTGACAAATCAGAAGGTTCAATAAATTTAATTCCTTCATTAAACAAACTAGCCAATTCTTTTAAAATATCTTCATTTTTTAATTTATCAAGCCTTTTATTTTTTTCATTAGCATCAGCGACTAAATTTTTTTTAACTCTTTCTATAACTTCTTCTGGTTTTAAAGCAACAAATTTAATTGGCTTACCTAATTTCATTACAATAAACCCTTTTTTTTCTAATGTCTCAAGAATATCATAAGTTCTGCTTCTTGGAACATCAGAAATATTACTTAATTCTCCAGCAGTGCTAGTTCCTCTAGAAAGTAATGCGGTCCAAACCTTTACCTCATACAAATTAAGATCAAAAATCTTTCTAAGCCTGCTTAAAAATTCATCCTTTACTATCATACTAACCCCTTTCTCATAGGTTTATAATTTAAGAGTAGTATTTAAAGCTTTTCGTTTTGTAACTGTCGGAATTAAAAACAAATCTTCAATTATCGTCTATAAAATGGGGGTTTTCAATAAACATGTATCCTAATGTATACTTTAAGAAATATAATTTTTTTCAGGAATTTATATAAAAAAATAGAAAAGTATAAATAAAGAATAAATTAATTAGGATTATGAACACAAAATACGTGGCTAAGGTTATACTACCATATACAGAAGAAACTAATGCTGGTGAAGAAGGTCCATTTATAAATACTTTAAATCATCTAGTCTAGAGAAAGCCGCAGATATATTTTTTAGGAATTAAAAGTTCCTACATTTTACTAAAAAAAATCTTAAATTGATTATTTCTAATTTTATCATCAACTTCGTAATCATATTTTTTTAATTTGTTATTACTTTCTGTAATTAAAATTTCTTTTGCATTAACCCTTTCTTTAATAAAATTTTTATGTTTTTCTATTAATTTAAAAATTTCAGAACTAACTTTTATTGCAAGCTTAATCTTATCGCTTTTAATAAATTCTGCTTTTTTTCTGGAATCTTGAATTTTTCTGCTAATTTCTCTAGCATAACCCTCTGCTTCTAATTCAGGGGTTATTTTTGTATCTAATCCAATAGACATTTCTTTTTTTTCTTTATTTTTAATAACTTCAACAGTCTTAATATTTAGTTGATTTTTAATTATCTCTAATAAATTTTTATTTATCATATTTTTAGTTTTAACAACCATTTTTGCAAGAGGCCATTTTAATCCAATTTTTATTTTATCTCTTTCAGAAAGTCCTTTTTCAATTATCTCAAAAACTACTTCAAACTCTTTTTCTATTTTTTTATTAATCAGCTTATTATTGGCTTTAGGCCAGTCAGTTAAATGTATGGATTCTTCTTTAACAATTTTCTTTTTTCTTAAATCTTGCCAAATACTTTCAGTTATAAAAGGAATTATTGGAGCAAGTAATTTTAATAAAACTAAATATGCTTCATTTAATACGTAAAAAGCCTCTTTATCATCATTGGCTAGTCTATCTCTAATAAACTGGATATACTTCCTGCTTAAATTATTTATCCAAAAATCTTTAAGTTCTCTTGTAGCAATATGCGGATGCATTTTTTCTAGTTCTTCAGTAAACTTTTTTATTAAGTTATTCAGTTTACTTAAAATCCATCTGTCCTCTATTTTACTAAATTTTGTTTTGCTAGATTTTTCAATTAGTTTACTTATATTATACAATATATTCAGATTATTTCCTGGTTCTTTTAAAATATTAAAACCAAATTTTAATTCTTGGCTTGGGTCTTGTAAACAATACAGTAACCTCAGATTATCTGCTCCAACTTTTTCAACAGCCTCGTCAAACCAAATAGCATTTCCTTTACTTTTATGCATTTCCTCTCCTTTTTCATCTTTTAACGTTTCATAGCCAAAAAGAGATTTAAATGGAGCTTTTCCAGTTAGTGTAACAGATGCCCAAAACAGAGCATTGAACCAGCCTCTAAATTGTCCAGGCATATTTTCGCTTATTAAATCTACGGGAAACCATTTTTCCCATTCTTTTTTATTAGTTAAATATGGTCCTATGGTAGAAAAAGGAACAATTCCAGCATCAAGCCACGCATCACCAACATCCGATATTCTAGAAACTTCTTTTCCACATCTTTGGCATTTAATTTTAATTTCATCAATCCAAGGCCGATGAATTTCTGGAAGTTTATCAACCTTTTTCTTATCAATAGTTTTTTTCTTTAACTCTTCTAAGCTTCCAATAACATCATACCATCCGCATTCACATTCCCAAATTGGTAATGGCAACCCCCAATACCTCTTTCTTGAAATTAACCAATTGCCCATATTTTTAAACCACTCTTCTTGTCTTCCCTTTCCATATTCAGGATACCAATTTATTTTTTTATTTTCTTTTATTAATTTTTCTCTAATCTCATTGCATTTAACATACCATTCATCAACCAATCTAAAGACTAACTCTTCTCCACATCTCCAGCAATGTAGATATCTATGTTTTATAGTTTCAATCTTGTAAACAAAATTTTTTTTATCCAAATCACTTAAAACAAGTTCATTAACCCCAGAATATTTTTTTAAGCTAAACTCTCCAAAACCTTCTTTATAAATTCCTGCTTCATCTAGAGGAGAAACAGCTGGAAGATTTTCTTTTTTTCCTAGCTCAAAATCTTCTGCTCCGCATCCGGGAGCAATGTGGACAATTCCAGTTCCTTCCTCACCAGAAGCCAAATTCCATAAAACAACTTTATAAGGAGAATTTTTTTGAGAATCAAATGATGCGTAAGGCATTAAATATTCAATCCCCAGAAGGTCTTTGCCTTTTCTCTTCTCTAAAATTTTATACTCTCCATTTAATTCATTTAGTCTTGATTCAGCCAGCCAGTATTTTTTTTCTTTGTTTTCTACTTTAACATAATCAATATTCTCATTAACTGCAATAGCAACATTTGCAGGAACCGTCCAAGGAGTTGTGGTAAAAATTAAAAAATATTCATTTGTTTTTCCTTTAACAGGAAATTGCATAAATAAACCTTTATGGGTAACTTCTTTATAGCCCTCGGTTGCAATATCGTGCTTTGAACTTGCAGTTCCACATCTCCAGCACCATGGAACAGAACCCATCCCCTTATACAACCACCCTTTATTAAAATAAGTTTTAATTAAAAGCCAATTATGTAATTGATTTGTGTCAGACATTGTGTAATAAGAATTTTTCCAGTCCATCCAGTAACCTAATCTTATACTTTGCTCTGTTTGTATTTTTGAAAATTTTTCCACTCTTTTTTTACAAGCTTTAACAAAATTCAAAACCCCAAATTTTTCTATATCCTCTTTATTTTTTAATCCAAGATCTTTTTCTTCCTCTCTCTCAACCCATAGTCCTTGGCAATCAAACCCATTTTGATATCTAATTTCATGTCCTTGCATTGCTTTAAATCTCTGAAATAAATCTTTGTATGTCCTACCCCAAGCATGATGAACGCCCATGAAATTATTTGCTGTTATTGGGCCATCAAGAAAACTCCATTTTTTTTTACCTTTATTCTTTTTCCTGAGCTTATCAAAAATTTTATTCTTTTCCCAGAATTCCAAAATTTCTTTTTCTGTTTCTTGTGGATTATACATTTTAATATTAATCTATACCAATCTAGTTAATAATTTAATTAATAGTATTAATAATAATTTAGTTTTTAAAGGCTATGATTACATACTGCTAAAACTTAATGTTTTTAATGCCCACGAATAATTTTTACTTCTTTCTATATATTTCTGTTTTTCACTAGTTAAATTTTTAAAATATTCTCTAGCTTCTTTGTAATTTCTATTCTTTACTAAACTTAAAAAGTTTTTAGCGCTCTCTTCAAGTTTTTCTGTTTTATTATCGGTTTTAGTTTCTAAATCCATTTTTTGTTCCTTTTATAGTTTTTTAAATTCATTTTTATTTATTTTTTTATTAACAGGATATATTTTTGAATGACTAATAAAAAATTCCAGCAAGCTCAAAACAAATGTAAGCTTGCTTAAATAATACTTATAATGCTAACTATGATAGAACTTATTTCAATTTTGATAATTGAATTATTGCTAACCATTTTATTAAAGAAGTAATAAAAAAGGGTTTTTAAAGGTTTTTGTTCAATTTAGTAGAACCATATTAACCACTTTTAAGATACAACAATAATAAGGTTTATATACTCAGTAGCTATGTTATTCTGGACAAAAAACTAAAATGATCTTTAAATTCCTAGAAAATAAAAGACTGCTTGCAGAAATAATTATAATAGCTTTGCTTGTTTTTATTTTATATGCTGGCTTTCCTTTTTTAAGTGCTTTTTTTGGGGCAGCTATCTTAGCATTTATTTTTCATCCTTTAGATAAAAAACTAAGAAAATATGCTTCTCCGGCTGTTTCTGCTACAATTATCTTAATAATCTCACTAGCTTTAGTTATAATTCCTATAATTTTTGTTATAAATGGGTTAATAGATCAGTTAACTATCCTTCCAAAACAAGTAGGAAAACTTGATGTATGGATAGAAAAAATAAACGAGGCCTTTCCTTTTAATATAGAAATAGATGAAAAGCGTATAGTCAACCAGTTGGTTTCTATTTTGACGAATGCTCTGAAACCAGCATTTTATAATATTATTCATGCTGTTATTAATCTTTTCTTGTTATTCTTTTTGCTTTTTTATCTCATAATTTATTATGAAGATATTGCTAGGACTATAGTTGACTATTTGCCTTTTAACAAACAGAGTAATCTAAAAATAGTTAAAAAATTTAAAGAAGTGACTTATGCAACCCTTATTGGAATTTTTCTTATTGCAATCATTCAAGGAGGTTTATTAGCCTTTAATTTTTATGCGTTTGGAATTCCTAACGCTATTTTTTGGGGTATTATAACTATGATATTATCTTTTCTTCCAGTAGTTGGAGCTCCTCTTGTTTGGATTCCCGCAGCCATATATTTTTTTATAACAGAACAAGCAACCAAAGGAGTGGCGATGATAATCATAGGAATTTTTATTAGCACTATCGATAATATTCTTAGGCCCATGATTAATCAAAGATACGGAAGCATTAATCCGCTAGTTTCAATTATTGGAATTTATATAGGAATTTCACAATTTGGAATGATAGGAGTATTTATAGGCCCCATTTTAGTTGTTTACTTTTTATTATTTTCTAAAATTTATTTTGAAGAGTATTTTAGTAGATGATCAAAAAATTTTGTAGTTAAAACAAGAAATTTCATAACCTAGTATTGATTACTTAATCTACTCTAATAAAGCATTTATTTAAGAAAACCTATCAATAATCTGCTTCTCAAAAAAATGCAATTTTCCAGGAATAATAAAACAAAAAGGAGTCTTTAATTTATTTATTAATTTTTTCAACTCATTAATATTACCATAGCAAATATTACTATTTGCAGTACCCAACAGACTACATATTATTATTTTATCCAATTTCAATTTTTTATTGTTGCTTGCAGTAACTAACTGTTCTAAAGCAGTTTTAAAATCTAAATCAGGGCTAATTAATATTAACGAGTGAGTGTTGTTTTTTTTATTTTCTTTAATAATCTCTATAAAAGAGTCTGATCTAAAATTTTCTTGCCATTTTGGTATGCTGCAAATTTTTCCAAATTTATATAACTGCAATCCTGCTTCTCCAATTGCGTCAAAAATGCTTGCATTATGAATTATTCTAAATTTAACATTTTTATTTTTGCACTCTTCAATTAAACTGATGTGGGTTGTAGCAAAAAAAGGGCTTCCGTAAATTAATAAACAGATATTTTCTTTTTTAGCTTCTTTAACTAACCTATCACTTTCAACCTCTTTTCTGTTTAATTTAACAACTTTTTTCCCTATTATTTTTTCCAGTTTTTTAATAGAATAAGGTAAATTTGTGGTGTATATCTCTAAATAAATTTTTTTGCATTTTTTAATACTTTTAATACCATCTAATGAAATACTTTTTTCATTTAAACCAAGACCGATTAGGTATAGCATGTAATTGTTAAAAAAAGAGGATTAATAAAACTTCTGACATTTTTTAATAAACCACAAAAGCTTCTTAAACTTAGATAGTTTATTATTAATAAAATATTAATAGTTATAACTGCCTTAACATTAATTATCAGTAGATATATCACAAAAAATATATTAATCTAAAAAAATATGGTTGTATAAAAAAGATGGTGAACAAATTAGTCTCGTGTTTGAGCTCTGCTATTAAATTTTTAAGATTGCCAAAATCAAAACGCTCTCAGAGCCATGTAGAAATAATCTTATCAATGACTTTATTTGTAGGTTTTTTAATTTTCATATTTCTTTTTTTAAATCCTGCTTTTAGAACAAAACAAGAGCTTCCTATAAAAGATGTCCAGGAGAAGGTTATTGAGAATATTAGTTCTAATATGGGAAAGTTGTCTGTCATTGTCAATACTAGTAATGATTGCTATTCTTTAGACGAGGTTAATGACGAATACGGGAATAATTTTATTGAAATTGACGATAATAAAAGTCCAAGAAGATATACAATTTACTATGGAAATTTTTTTGACCCATTATTAATAAGCTGTTCAGATAGAATAGGAAGAAATTTTTCTTTAGGAAGTTACACTGAAGAATCTATTATCGTATATGAAAAAATTAAAGAATTAAGAGACGAGTATGAAAATAATTATGGTGGTTTAAAAACATCTTTAAACATAGGAGACTTCTCTTTTAAAGTTAAAGATTTAGATGGAAATTTTATTGCTGAATTAGGGGTTGATAAGAAAATACCAGAAAATATTAATGTAGCATCTAAAGATATTCCTATTAAAGTCATAGATAATAAAGGAAAATTCTATGAGTTAATATTAAATATAAAGACGTGGGGATAATTTATTATTATGATGATAAATAAAAACAATTAAACAAGCAAATAATTAATAATAAAGGAAAAACAAAACCAAAAACATGAAAAACAAAAAAGCATGGGTAAGAATAATAGAAGCGATTATTGGAATTATGGTTATAATGGCTGGTATTTTATATATTAATTCAAAACAACCAAGTAAAGATATTTCCGATGATGTTTATGAAAAACAAAGGCAGATTCTTGAAATTATAGCTAATAATGAGGATATGAGGACCAAAATTATTGGCGGAGAAACAGATTCTGTAAAAGAGTATATACTAAAAACCATTCCATCTGGATGGGATTTTACCATTAATATTTGTGAAGTAGACCAAATTTGTAATCAGAATACTCCTAATGATAGAGATATTTATACAAACGAGATTATCATAAGCTCAAATTTGACAGATTATCCAGATAAAAAAACAAAAAAACTAATGTTTTTTGTTTGGAGCAGATAATTACAAAAAACATTAATCGATTTTTATAGTCGTCGCTTAACTAAACTTTTGACTAATCTTATAAAAATTAATTTCAAATGAATAAGTAAGATAGGTTTAGCTAAATAGGATATAGAAAATAAGCAAGAATGTGTTCACTTTTGCTCTTAAATGATAAATTTAAAATAAAAAAAGAAAAATACTTGCTTTTAACTAAATAAAAAGTCAACAAAAAATGCAGAAATTCAAATTTCTCCCTCATACAGCTGATGTTAAATTCCAAGCTCTGGGGAAAGATTTAGAAGAATGCTTTAAAAATGCAGCACTTGCTCTGACAAATATAATTTGTAAAGAAAAAGTTAAATCATTAAAAAAACAAAAAATAAAAATTTATGGAAGAGACATAGAAAATTTATTATATAATTTCTTGGAAGAAATTTTATTTTTTATTGATGTTTATGACTTACTGCTTTCAGACGTAGAGTTAAAAATTATTGGAGTAGGAGAACAATTAAAAAAAAGGAAATATGAATTAAAAGCAGAGATTTATAGCGACGATATTAAGAAGTATACTACTGACCTAGCGGTTAAAGCAGTTACTTATAATGAGATGTTTATTAAATCAGAAAAAATAAAAGGAAAAACTATTTTTATTTGTCAGGTTGTTGTGGATGTTTGAGTTTTTCTAACTAGTTAAATATCTGCAAATGGCATTTAAAATTTCTTTTGATTTTTCAGAATTAATTTTTCCTAGTTTGTAGTATATCAAGGACTCATCCGCCGTAAATAATTTTGTAAACCATTTACCTTTATATTTGGATGCTTAGATAAATCAGCTCTTTTAGCCATATCTTTTTCTATGATCTCTCGGTAAGGAGTTAAATCGCAATTCATTATCGCTTTCGCTATATCTTCAGGAACAAAAGAAATGTTCATAAACATCTCTATTGGATTTTGTAGTTTGTATAAACCACCCCTTTCTTTTTGCATCATGTTCGTTTTCCAAAGAACAAAATTTCCTATATTCTCATTTGATATATAAACGCTAAAATCATTAGTTACTTTAATTTCATCAAAAAAAGATTTATCTTTATTTTCTTCTGTAATACAAATTAGACCACTGAAAAAATTGAATTCTCCTTTTTCAGTCTGTTCCATATCTTCCTTCGAAAATTTTCTTTTTAACCACCAAATAAGATTTGGATCTTTCATATCAACCCCGTCTTTTCGCCCTCTTTCAGTATAATAATCTAAAGCTGTTAGAATTTGTTGTTGGTTTCTTCCGTAAAATCTAGTAATAATATCATTTGGCGCTTCTATTTTATAATCTGGTTCTTTTAAATGAAATAACATAAAGAGAGAATAATCCCTTTATTTATAAATGATTAGTTAATATAAAATATGCATTATATATCTTATTTTACAACCATCAGTAACATTTATAACTATGACTGGATTATGATATAAAAAGGTGAATTTGAAAAATTTATTTGGAAATTTAAAATGAAAAAATCCCAAATATTATTCTTATTAGCATTAATATTAATTAGCCTATTATTTAATAGTTTAATCATCGCTCAAAATGGAAATAATGAAACTAGCAATGAAACTCAAATTGAAAATATCAGCACAACAACTACAGCAGTTTCAATAACTAAGTTTTTTCCAAAAGAGGTAAAAGTTGGCGATGTTCAGTTTAATATGCAAATTCAAAACAATTTAAATGAAAATTTAAAAAACATTGCTGTATTTATTTCTGGAAAAGGATTTTCAACTTATGAGATAATCCCAATTGAAGAATTAACTCCATTAGAAAGAGATTATGTTTTTATAAACGGAAATTTTAAGGTAAGCGGAAATATCACCTTAACAATTAGAATAAATAGCGAGATTTTTTATGAGAATGTTAGCGTTATAGATACTGGTATTAAAATAGAAGATGATAAAGAGTTTCTTAAAAAAGAGACTTTGAGAAATCTTTCAATTGAATTAGAGAATTTAAAGAAAAGTTATGTTGCACTTGAATTAGAGCTTTCTGGGAAAAAAGAAAAAGGATATGCTATTTCAAATATTAATTTAGAAGATTTAAAAAAATATATGAGAGATGCTGAATCTGGGATTATCATAGAAGATATAAATTTTGCTAAAGCTAATTTAAAATTAGCACAGGATGAATATGACTATCAGAAAGAAAAACTTGATAATGCTAAAATAGTTCCAATTATAACAAGAATAAAAGAAAATGCGATTCTTATCTCAACTATAATAGGAGCTGTTTTGGCCTTCTTTGCTTTATCAGAAATTTTAAATAGGCAAACTAAGAGTGCAGCAACAGGTTTAGGACTAGTTTTTAAGCGTTTAATTAAAATGGCATTTAATGGTAAATGGAAGAAAAAATATTGATAAGTTAATTTATGCGTTAGTTATAGATTATTAGAGATAATTTTAATGCTTTTTAATAGGCTCTTTATTATCATTAAAATAATAACTAATTAAATAGTCATTACTTGGATTAAAGTGAACAGGTTGGTTTTTTAATTGGTTGATGATTTTGTTTATCCACCAAACAACTTCTTATACTTTCCATAGCCCTCTTTTTCTAAATCTTCTTTTCTAATAAATCTTAAAGCAGCAGAGTTTATACAATATCTAGCTCCTGTTGGCTTAGGACCGTCATTGAAAACATGCCCTAAATGAGAATCGGCTTTTTTACTTTTTACTTCTGTTCTAGCCATCAATAATTTTTTGTCAATTTTTTTAATTATATTTCCAGGAACTAATGGTTTAGTGAAACTAGGCCATCCTGTTCTAGAGTCAAATTTATCAACAGAGGAAAATAAAGGCTCACCTGAAACAACATCTACGTAAATTCCTTCTTTTTTGTTGTCCCAAAATTCATTATTAAACGGAGGCTCTGTTCCACATTTTTGGGTAACTTCATACTGCACAGGAGTTAGAATTTTTTTCAATTCTTCTTTAGAGGTTTTTTTTATAAATTTTAGTTTTTTCATTATATTTTTTTAAATTTAACTGATAACGTAAGACTTAAATTTTTTACCAACTTATTTAAGTCTTCCGAATATAGCAAAAGACAAATCGGAATATTATTTCCGTTTTTTGCTATATAATCAAAAGTTAGATAAGCTGGACCTTTTTTGCTGGGCTGACCATCACCAGCTCTAAATATTTATACTTATTAAATCATACTAAATTCTATAATTATTAACTCCCCTAGACTTTTTCTCTAAAATCATCCCTTCCTGAAGCATACCTGTACATCTTATAATTTATAGGATTTTTCTTATAATAGTTTTGATGATATTCTTCTGCTGGATAAAATTCAGAAGCTTTTTTAATTTCTGTAGCTATTTTATTAAATCTTTCAGATTTTTCTAGTTTTTGTTTAGATTCTTCTGCTAATATTTTCTGGGATTGATCATGATAAAAAATGGCTGTTTTATACTGAGGGCCTTTATCTGAAAATTGTCCTCTATCGTCTATAGGGTCAATTTGTCTCCAAAATATTTCTAATAATTCTTTATATGTAATTTCTTTTGGGTTGTATTTAATTTGAATGGCCTCATAATGACCTGTTTTTCCAGTTGAAACTTCTTCATAACTTGGATTTTTTACTTTTCCTCCAGTATATCCGGCAATAACTTCATAAACTCCAGGAATATTAAAAGACTGCACCATACACCAGAAACAGCCTCCAGCAAAAGTAGCTAATTTGTAACTTTTGTTTGGCATTTTTATTTTATTAATTATCTATTCTTAAAATTATAGCTAATTTAGATAGTTAATCGCTTTTATATGTTCAACAGTTTTCACTCGCTATCTCTAAAATAAGACTTAGTATAAACCAATTAATATAGTATTACTTATATTGATTAGTATTGGGTTATAAGCTTAACTTCTGATTTTATTTTGTTAATTAATCATTAATTTATATAGTTTTTATTAATAATTCATTTATTATTCGTTTAATGGTTATCGCTGATTTAACTGACTATGCTGTTTAATTTTACGATCGCTTTTCTTTATTATTAATTTATTATTTTTGTGATCTCTAAATTAACATAACTTAATATAGATCAAATCATAAAAACATTTAAAAGCTTATTTGTCTTAGTTACTAAGAGCTTTTAAAGATTTCAAATAAAAATAAAAATGGCTGAACAAGGAATTAGAATGCCTTCAAGTTCTGGAGGATTAATGAGATATAGTGAAGAATATATAAGTTCTTTTAGACTAAGTCCTGAACATGTAGTTTTGTTCATAATTTTAGTAGTTGTTTTTGTAGTAGTTTTAAAGATATTTTTCCCTATTTCAGCATAATTTAATAAACTAAAATAAATAACATAAATTGAAAGACAAGTGAGTAAATTATTTTTTCACAAATATTTAAATAACTTCTATTTTTATTAATGATTAAATAAAATAGATAATTGATATGGGGTTAATTAATAAGCTAGTTCATCAAAACCTCCGCTAATTATCTCTTGCTTATTTAAATACAAATTAATAAAATAATATTAATAAAAATGTTCCCCTCAATAGATCCTAAAAAAATGCAGGCAATGATGAAACAGCTTGGTATAGCTCAAGAAGAAATTGATGGTGATAGAGTAATTATTGAAGGTAAAAACTCCAAAAAAATAATTATTGAAAACCCATCAATTATGAAAATAAAAATGCAGGGACAGGAGAGTTTTCAAATTTCAGGAAACTCCAGAGAAGAGATAGCAGGTTCATCATCAGAAGATGATGAAATAGGCAAAATTGTTGAAGAGGATATTAAAACTATAATGGAAAAAACTAAGTGTTCTGAGAAAGAAGCTAGAAAGGCTTTAGAAAACTCTGATGGGGATTTAACGGAGGCTATTCTAAAATTGACATAAATCAATTTTAGTAACTTCTAAAGCAAAGCTTATAGAAGTTTTTAAGTTTGAGTTGAGCATTCTATGAAAATAAAGTATACAGAGCATGCAAAAGAGAGATTAGAAAAGAGGAAAATAACTGAAGATGAAGTTACTAATACTATTAGATTTCCAGAGAAATCTGATTCTCATGTTTTTGGTGATTCTTTTAATGTACCTTATGTTAAAAAACTGAGACAGATATTTACAGCAGATCAAGATGATGGTACCTATTCTAGAAAAAGAATAATCGATTTAGTTGACTAAGCAAATACACAAAATTTTATTAACATTTAATTCTTATATATACCAGGTCTGGAGCTTAAAATCATTTACAGCTAGTTTTAGAGAATTCACTACAACCAGCTCTACAGTTTACTAGCTTTCATTAAACATCTAGCTTAATATATATCAATAAAACAAAAATAAGTAATTTGTAATAAAAAAACAATTCATAATTAGCTAGAATAACTCTGCTCATTAAGGCAAGTGAGTCTTTAACTTAAAAAAGAGATTATTAATTACCGCTATAAAACGCAAATTAAATAAAAAATGGAAGAATTTGATAAAAACCTGAAAGAAGCCATAAGGCATTTGCATATTGCAGACCATATGACTTATGTAACTTTTCCATTGGTTAAAGAAAACAGGCTTTTATTAAAAATTTTCGATGAAATATACGCTTCAGTCATCGGCTCTATTAATTCAGTTTTAAGCTATGAACACTTTTGCAAAAGAATTAATTTGTATAGCAACTATAGTAATCATTTTGATACTTTTATCGGGATAGCTAAAAATTACGGCCTTTTTAATGAAAACTTACAAAAAATAAAGGAAATTATAACCATTAATAACCGGCATAAACAAAGCTCAATGGAATTTATTAAAAAAGACAAAGTCGTAATAATGTCTGATAATCTTGGAGTAGAATTTCTTGATTTAAAAATAATAAAACAATATCTTTTAGTTGCAAAAGAGTTTCTTGTGAAAGTTAGTCATAGGATTAAATAATATTTAAATAAATGATAAAGCGGAAAGAAGTTAATTTGAGAGTCAAGTAAAAGATGGATGACCCCAATATTTTTTATTAATTATTAAAGAAATCAATTTAACCCTCTAAAAACCTTACAACCATCCAATGAAGAATAGCAAATATAAAAGCAAAAATAGTCATTATTTTAGTGAATTTTATTAAATAAACAGGAGAATTCGCTTTAATTACTACAATGAAAATTATTACATATATAAAAGCTAATAAGAACGCATAAGCTGGTTTTGGTTTTCTTGTTATTACTCTTTGTTTTTCAAGTTTTAACAGGAATTTTTTAAGTTTATGCATGGTTTTGGATTTCATATAACTTTTTTAAAAATAGCCTTCAATATTAATATATAAAAACAGATTATTTAAATGCTTAGCGGGGACTTAGTCTTTTACTCACTAGTCGTCACAATAACTTCTCTTTTACCCTTATTTTCAATTATAATAATAGTATGCTCTGATTGTGCAATTGGTTTGTGAGTTTTTTCAATTAGTTGGTTGTAGGTTTTAATGACGCCTTGATTTTCAAGTTCTTTTAGTGAAATTCTTGCCATTAAACCAAATTTTTCCTGAACCTCTCTTAAAGAAAATGGAAGAGTTTTATATTTTTTAAATACATAATCAAAAATTTCTCTTGCTTTTTCACTTCTTGGTTTTTTTTGAGCTATTATAGAATAAATGTTTCCAGATGCTCCTTCATAAATTCTTCCTTCACCAATAGTTGAAAATGGTTCAATAGCGTAAACTCCAGCTTTTAATTTATTAGAGTTATTGTTTCCATAATTCGGGATAGTTAAACCAGCATGAATTTCATATTTCTCTATAGAATGACCAGATAAATTTGTAATAGGAGAAAATCCTTTTGATTCTATTGTTTTCTGAATTTTCTTTCCTATTTCATGAATAGAAGGATTTTCTTTTAAAAGCCCAATAGCGTTCTCTAGCGCTTGTTCTGATGCTTCAATTAGTTTTTTGTATTTATTATCAGAAGTTAAATCTAAACTAATCGCAGTATCTGCTATATATCCATCAACTGAAATTCCAAAATCAACTTTTAATAAACCTTTAGCCACTTCATAATTATCTAAAGTAGGATGAAAGTGAGCTGCAATACCGTCTATTGAGAGATTAACTGGAAAAGCTGGAAGAGCATATTTTTCTATTTCTTTATGAATTGCTATTGCTATATCAATCAATTTCATGTTCGGTTTTATATAACCTTTAATAAATTTTTTAATTTTTACTGCTATTTTTCCAGCTTTTATGTATTTTGCGAGTTCTTCTTGATTCATTGTATTAATGTGATTCATACTCCGCTTTTAAGTTTTTCAATCTCTGGAAAAGTTTCAGATTAAATTCAACTATTGATAATTATTAATAAATTTATAGTTAGTTTGAACCTTATCTTCAGACGAATCAACTCTCCCAATTTTATGGTTTAATATTATTAGCATGTTTATTCATTGATGCTCTTTTATTTAGAACAGATTTTTCATCTTTTATCAGTTCTTATAGCAAATGAATTATATAATTGAGCGTTTTTGTCATTTGCTATATTTGGAAAACTTAAATTATATTGCTCAATTATTTAGGTTTTATGTTATAATATAGTTTTTTATGTATATAAATCTTTAAAAAACTTTTATGTTAAAGATTTTTATGAAAGATCTTGAGCGATTGATTAAAAAAATTTTGGACGACGCGAAAAAAGAGGGGGCTCCTGATAGAGCAATTATTGAGAATTCTCTAAAAAGATTTGCTAAAATTTATAAAACATGCACCAATAAAAAAGAAAGAGAAGTAGAAGATAAAGGAGCATACAAATTTATTCAAACAATTTTTTCTACAGACTTAGCTTCTCAACAAATTTGTGTAGATATTTATGAGGATTGCAAGAAAAAGAAATTAAAAATACAAGACTTTAATACCTTTTAGTACTCTTAATTAATAAAAAATAATCCTAGAATAATAAAAGAATACCTAAATTAAATGTTAATAAAATAAATCTAGTTTAATAATCTAGATTTTCAATTAAGGTTATTTATTAATTAAGGAGACAATATAAAAACTATAAAGATTTTTTATTAAAGTAGTTATGGAAATTATTTAAATTAAAAATGGCAGAAATAAAGCTTAAAAAAATCTCGGAAGTTGAATGGGAAATTCCTAAGGAAGGAAAGATGAATGTTCCAGGAAAAATTTTTGCTAATGAAAAATTAATTGAAGGTATTAAAAAAGATAAAACTCTTGAACAGGTTAAAAATGTAGCAATGCTTCCAGGAATTATTGGATCAAGTATTGCACTCTCAGACGCTCACCAAGGATATGGATTCCCTATAGGAGGTGTTGCTGCTTTTGATATAGAGAAAGGAATAATAAGTCCTGGGGGGGTAGGATATGATATTAATTGTGGAGTCAGACTTTTAAAAACAAATTTAACTTTAGAGGACATTAAAAAAAAAGGACAAAAAGAAATTGTTCATTCTTTGTATAAAGCAGTTCCGTCTGGGATTGGAAGAGGAACTAAAATAAACCTTACTAGAAATGATTTAAATAAGATTTTGAAAGAAGGTTCTCAGTGGTGCATAAAAAAAAGTTATGGAGTTAAAGAAGATTTTTTTCATACTGAAGAACAAGGAAAACTCCCCGGAAATCCTGATGACGTTAGTGAAAGAGCTAAAACTCGTGGAATTGGTCAATTAGGAAGCATTGGTTCTGGAAACCATTTTTTAGAAATACAGGTTGTAGAAAAGATTTTTGATCAGCCTATAGCTAAAGTTTTTGGATTAGAAGAAGGCAAAATTACGATAATGATTCATTGCGGTTCAAGAGGATTAGGACATCAAGTTGCAAGCGATTATATTAAATTAATGGAGAATGAGTATGGTTATCCTGAACAAGATAGACAGCTTGTTTATGCGCCAATTAAAAGCGAATTAGGAAACAAATATATTTCTGCCATGAATTGCGCTGCTAATTTTGCTTTTGCAAATAGACAGATAATAACCCATCTGGTTAGAGAAAACCTAAAAAAATATTTTCCAAATCTTAAAATAGATGTTGTTTATGATATCTGCCATAATATTGCTAAATTTGAAATACATACTATAAATGGCAAGGAAAAACAGGTTCTTATATTGAGAAAAGGAGCGACTAGAAGTTTTGGAATTAACAGGCAGGAAATTCCAGAAGATTATAGAAAAGTCGGACAGCCTGTCTTAATTCCTGGGACAATGGGAACCTATAGCTATGTTTTAGTTGGAACTGAAAAAGCAGAAGACGTTAGTTTTGGCTCTACTGCTCATGGAGCAGGGAGAGTTGAAAGTAGGACAAAGGCAAGAAAAGAGATTAAAGCAGAAGAAATAAAAAAAGAACTTAATAAAAAGGGAATTGAAATAGAGGCAGGGAGTTTAATGAGCATTAGCGAAGAAGCCCCTCAGGCTTATAAAAATGTTAATGAGATTGTTGAAGTCAGCCATAAAGCAGGAATAGGAAATTTAGTTGTAAAACTTAAACCAATTGGGGTTATTAAGGGGTAGTCTAGAAATAGTTTAAGATTGTCAAAATCAGATTCCAAAACTATTTAAACATAAAATAATTAGATTAATAAACTATATTTATCTAGTTTATTTGTAAAAATCACAAAACCCCGAATGTGTTTTGGTTTGGGAGTTACCAAAACCAGAGAAAACTTGAAAAGTTTTCTTGATCGAGAAAATTTTATAATAAGAAATTTTCTCTGGAAATCCGCATAAAAAGATAACATCAATATAAATGTTGCGGATTTTTTTAAGGATTAATTATAAAGGTTGTAAAAAAGGTGTAAAATGAGTAAAAATTATATTATACTAGTTTTTTTATTTATAATTTTTTTAGTTGGTTTAGTGAACGCTGCACAAAATTGCGATAGTAATCAAACAATAATGAAATTGTCTGGAGAAAATAATTCTCACGGAGCTTTATGGAATGATGCGATTTATACTACTAAAATTTGTTATGATGTTCTTTATGGAAAAAGCTTTACAGGAGCCAACCCCCCTGGTTGCACAGGAAATAATAAAGTCGTTGGGCTCGCTGGTACAAGTAACGCTCACGTTGAAATTCCAGAGCAGTCTAATTATACGACAAATGTCTGTTTTGGTGATTTAATATGCAGGTCAATTGACACAACTTCTAGTACTGATAATTGTAATGGAATAAATGAAAAAATTGTTGTTAGTCTGGCTCAAAGCTCAAACTCGCATTTAGCTGAAGGAAACAACACTAATTATCCAATAAAAATTTGTTGTAAACTAGGTATAGAAGTTCAACAGGCTTATTGGACAGATATGCAAGAATCGCCTATTAGTAATGCGGATTTAAATGATTTAGTTAAACTAATAGTAAATGGCAATGGATTAGAAAATAAAGAAATTACTTATAAAATATTTAAAGTTAATACTGGAATTTGGTTTACAGAAAGAAAAATTGCAGAAACTTCCAATAAAGTGGTTTTGGAGTGGAGAGCTGGTAAAAATAATAATGGAAGTTTAAGTGCCGGAACTTATTATTTTAATGCGAGTGTTGAAGGAAAAGAAGTTGCTTCTGGAAATTTAGTTGTCTTAGCCAATGAAGTAAACACTCCGCCTGTTGCAAACATTA
>JBBSYY010000003.1:0-13987 GCA_038044985.1 Nanobdellota archaeon | reverse complement strand
CTATGTCTACAAGGACTATCAAATAGGAAACTAAAGAATTATATAATATAAAATACTTTTAAAAATATGAAAAGGGTGTGGAATACAAAGGCTCAGGTTACTTTAATTTTAATAGTTTCTATTGTAGTTGTAAGTTTATTAATAATTTTTTTTGTTTTCAGAACTAAATTAATTCCAAGACCAGAAGAAAAGATTCCAGAAATAGCTAATATAAATAATATAATTCAAGATTGTATTAAAGAAAGATCAATTGATGCAATAATGCTTGTTGGATTACAAGGAGGTTATACTAATGCTCCAGAAAAAAATATAAAATTAGGAAATTTCAATGTTGCTTATGGCCTCTATAATAATAAAAACATTTTAACTCCTTTATCTAAAATGGAATCTGAAATTTCTAATTACATTAAATTAACTTTTCCATTCTGTATTAATGAACAAGATTTTCCACAATTAAAAATAACTCAAAAAAATCCAAAAGCAAATGTAAAAATAAATCAAGATTCTGTTAAAATATTGTTAAATTTTCCTTTATCTATAACAAAAGATAAGAAAACTGTTAACTTAAATAAAAACTATGAATCAGAAATTCCAATAAGATTAGGAAAAATGCATCTTACTGCTAATTCAATAATTCAAAAACATATAGACAACAAGGAATTTATTGACATTACTTATCTAACAGAACAAGATTTTAATATTGTTTTTACACATTATACTGAAAAAACTTTAATTTACACAATAACAGATACAGATGAAAAGGCTATTCCTTATTCATTTGTATTTGTAGTTGAAGGAAAATAATGAAATTTAATTTGAATAATCAAATAATAAAATATTATATTCAAACAAGGCTGGAAGAATCAAGATGGTATTAAGCAACCCAATAGAAATTATTAATTATTTTTCTGGACTAAAAAAACCCAAACAAAATAGTCCGAATAATTTAATAAAAATTAAACACCTAGTATTAAATTTAAAAGTTTAAATAAAAAACGCTAATGACATTCAATCCAAAGTTAAGAAGAACTAACTCTAAATTTTTAATTATTATCGGTAATTAAATTTTGATTACAGCAGTCATATGAAAACTGAAAATAAAGTATTTTCCGTAAATATAATGAAAATAATATTCTTTTTTTTAATGATAATTATCTTATTAGACCTTACACTAACCCAGATAACATTAGATAATCTTCCTGATAATTATTTGCTGATAGAAAACCCTGATGGTTCAATATCTATAAAAAATAATGGAAATTCTAGAAACGATATTTTAGAAATTGATAATAACAAATTCAAACTAGATATTAAATCAAAAATAACCATTAAAGATAATGAGTTTAAATTAAGTGGAAGAGGAGACTTAATAATTGATGGAAAGGAATTAAACGGAATTGAAAATGCTTTAATCAGGACAGACGAAGAAAGAAAAATTGTTTTCGCAGAATTTAATTCTGTGAATGGTGGCGATTATTTTTTTGATTATAAAAACAAGGTTTTTTCTTTTAAAGCTGAAAGATATGGGAAAATCTTATTTGATCCTGAAAATAAAAAAATAACGGGAGAAAACGTAGAACTAGCTTATAATGAAAAACCTCAAGAATCTAAATTTGAAATAAACGGTAAATTTTCTCTTAATCTTGATGAGAATGGAAATCCAAAAAAACTAATTGTAACAGATGGTATATTTAGCTCAAATTTTTTTGGAGAAGCCAGACAAGAATTTTTTTCAAAAAACAAAAAACCATTAACTGTTTTTTTTGATAGAACAGATATAAAGGATTTTGATGGAAATGCTATATCAATTATTGATGAAAAAGACAATAGAATAATCACAATTAAAGGACAGGTTAAAGGGAATAATCTGAAAAAGACTGTAAATTATGAGGGGATAAGCGAAAATGCATATACTATATTTCATTATGATGGAAAAAAAGGCGAGCCTGGAAACGATCCTTATTTTGATGTTCTAGAAGGAAGAGCAGTTATTGATAATGGAAAACATCTAGCATATATAGAAGATGGAAAAGCTAGCTTAAGAATAAAAAATGAAGCCCAACCAACTCCAACTAATTTTAAGTTTACAACACACGAACCAGATAAAATAGAGCCAAAAACAGAAGTCTTCATAAATGAAGAAGCAAAAATTTTTAAATTAACTGCATATGATCAAAACCTTCCTAATGGGAAATTAACAACTGAGGTTTCTTTATCAGAATTAGAAAAAAGTTTTTCGCCGTCTTTATCAGAATTGGCAATTAGAAAAAGTAATGAAGAATATCTTCAATCATCATTAAATCAAATTCAATATAAAATTGATTCTAAGGAATTTTCTGGAAAAGAGCTACAGTCATTAGAACTACAAAAAATAATGCTAGAAAATAAGATTGATTTGTTAAATAACAATATAGAAGAATCTATCAAAAGAATGCAAGAGTTTATTGCCACAAATCCTGATTCTGAAATAAAGGCTATTGCTGAAAATATTTTGGGAGAGCTAAAACTAGAAAGATTTTTGAAATATAGGGACTCTTATAGTTCTTCCTTAGAATTAAAAGAATCTGAAAAAATTCGAGAACATTTTAGAAAAACTATAGCTTACGCAAAAGAACAATTAAAATTAGATTTAGATATTGAAACAAGAAACAGACTTTTATCAATGAAAGATTATGCTCAACTTAACATAGGTAAAAGTTATTTTCTCTCTACAGATAAATCTTCTATAGATAGAGGAATTGCTGAAGCTAATTTCAAACTATTAGTAGATTCTGAAATTAAAGAGGTGAGTTCAGAAGCAAATAGATTACTCGCATTATCTAAATTATCAGAAAATCCAAGCGAAAATGTACAATTTGCTTTGTAAAGCTTAAGTCGGGCTATTAAAGAAAATCCAGATAATTTCTTAGCTAAACAAAATCTTAGAGATTTACAACACAGTCTTATATCTGCAAGGCAGACTCAATTTAGAGGCGAAGGCCAGAAATATCTAGATGATATT
This sequence comes from Nanobdellota archaeon, assembly GCA_038044985.1. Taxonomy (GTDB): domain Archaea; phylum Nanobdellota; class Nanobdellia; order Pacearchaeales; family GW2011-AR1; genus ARS1285. Next base: position 10,986 of record JBBSYY010000003.1, on the reverse strand, counting down.
AATAGAATAACTGGAGAAGGATTTACAAGTATTTCAGGCGGTTTTCAAGAAGTTTTTTCTCCTGTTTCTAAATATTATTATCAATTCTCTGGGAGACTTGAAGAACATTTAGCAGAAATGGAATTTGAATTAAGAGAAATGGATGTCAGACAGCTAGGAAGTAAAGGTATTGAAAAATTAATTTCTAATGATATTAATATGGAAGATTACATGAGATCTAGTTTTATAGATAAATTCAAAAGTGTTGCGAGAAGCAATAACTTTGACACTCATGTTTCTGCAGAAGAAATTGAATATTATTCTAAGAGATTAGGATTAAGTTTTGATAGAATAAGAATTGAGCAAGATTTAAGAAAATTATCTACAGCTATTGCACAAGATAAAGGAAATACTATAGCTAATGAATTTCTTGTAGATTTTGGAAGAACAACAGCAACGATGGGTGCTATAGAACATGCAGTAAAAAATGATCCTATGCTTCATTTAATTGTTGGAAGTGGTGATGAAATTAAAATAAATGAAAAATCTATATATGAAGGAACACAATCTTTAGAAAAAGCCTTTACAACAAATAGAGCAGGAGCTTCAATTGAAAGAACATGGACAGAAGCTATTGGATTAGAAGCAGGAGATTTTGCATTAAGTGCATTTGCAACTGCAGGTACATATGGCCTTGCTGCAAAAGGAGCACAATATGGAGCAAAGGCCATTGGACTAGGAACTAAAACTTTAACAGCTATTAATATAGGAAGAAGTGTTTTTTCACCTGGAGAAACTCTTGCATTAAAATTATTGGGAGAGACAGCTCCAAAAACAGCTCTTGTGTTAGGTGCTGGAGGAGAATTTTTAGCAGGAACATCTGCATCTATTATTGCTGGTCCTGAAGCAGGAGCAATGTATAATATTTTAAGTTTAGCAACAGGAGGTGCTCCTGGTGTAGGAAAAGTTAGAGCAAATCAAATTAAAATATCACAGGTAGGAGATCAGATTTTTGCTCATGTTGATGAAGGCATAGAAGATTTTGCAAAACACTTTAATAAAAAAATAGGAGAAACCATAGATTTACCAAATGGCCAAAAAATAATAATAAGTAATCCTCCAGAAGGAGCACAAACATACTTACTTTCTGATTTAATTAATGCTAATTCTAATGTTATTAGAGAGACACAACAAAGCTTATTAGATACATCTATGAATAGCAAAGTTAGTGTTTCTATAATAAGAGATAATTATTTTCCTCTTAACAAATTTGAAGAATTTCATCCAAGACCAAATTTTGATATATATCATAACTTAGAACATACAGAAACAGTATCAGAACTTGCAAATAGCTTTGCTGTTGCAAGAGGATTATCTCCAGAAGAAGCTAAATTTATAGGAGAGGTTGCTCTTCTACATGATTTAGATCCTTTACGTACTCTAGGAACAGCTGCAAGAGTTCCAGAAACACTTAGATTATTAAAGCAAGACTTTAATGAGGAAATTTCTTTAACTGGTGAAACAGGAAGATCAATATTAAAAGATAAGTTTGGCTGGACAGAAAAAGATCTTCTAAAAGCTGAAGCAATGATCCAAAGAACAGAATTTCCTTTTACTACAAATCCAAATCCATATTATAAAGATTTATCTCCTGTTGAAAGATATAAAATAGCTTTAGAAAAATTAAGTCAACAAGATCGCGAATTTGTGTTAAGAGAAGCAGCTATTCTTTCTGAATATGCGGATAAATCTAGTTATTATATGACCAAAAACTTTGATGATAGTTATAGGGTTGTTAATGGTCTTGCAAATGAAATTAATACTAATGCTGGTAATAAAATAACTGATGTTTCTAAGCTAAACACTCATCAATTCCTTTCAAAAATAGGCACAGAAGAAAATTTTCTAGTTGATAGAAAAATTGCAGAAGAACTTGGTTTAGAGTTTAACCCGTTAACTAAAGATCTAGCATTTGATTATCTGCCATTAAAATATGCTGAAAATTTCGAGGGAAATATAAGAGGGTTTACTAGATTTGATGACATAATTTCTAAAGGAGGAACATTAGAATCAGCTTTGGAAAACGGGAGATTAGCATTTGATGGAGTAAGAGATGTTCCTTTAGGATTTGCATCTCAAGAATCATTCAATCAATATAAAACATTGATTCAATCGGCGATTAAAGACGCTGAAAATAAACTTAATGTTGGAAATATTAAACTAGCACTTCATGGAAGCTCTATAACAGGAGTTAGTTCTAAAACAGGACTAGAAATAGATAAACCACATGATTTTGATTTTATAATAATAAATGATAAATTATTTGACATTGCGATGAGTAGGGCAGAGGGTCTAGCAAATCAAGGAAATTTATTAAAAAGACAAACAATAGAACAACAATTGTCTTATGTTAATCGTTTTAGAGATAGAGGAGAGGCGCTTTTATATGACCCAAGATTACTTCCAGAATTGCCAAAAAATCTATTTAATCAACAAGGAAGAGAACAAGGAATAGAAACATCACTAATGATTGCAAGAGAAAGTTCTCCAATAGGAAAAAAGTCAGTAGTTATTGTTTTAAAAGATTAATTAGATTCTACTATCCTTTTTTGTATCATATTATCTAAAGTTTTTTTTAGTCTTTTTAAATTACCAATAGCTTCTTTAGAATATTGCTTATAACCGATATTTAATTCAGAAGCTTTTCCGAATTCTAAAATACTTTTATCTGCAAGCTCAATTATATTTTTGTAATTATCTTTATTATTTTCTTTTGTTATATTTGCTATTTTAATCTGTAAAGCATAACCCACCATTAAATGAGCGTCTGCATTATCTAAAAAACTATTTGATTTTTCAAAGTAATCTATTGATTTATCAACGTCATAATCTCCTTTATTAAGTTTTTTAATATAAGTAATTCCTAAACTATAATTAACAAAAGATTTTACTGTGTCATCTTTTTCAAAAAGAAGTTTTTCTAACAGATTTCTAGCTTCATCAAATCTATTATTTTCTAAATAATAAATTGCTTTTTCAAGGCTAGAATTTTTAGGAATTTTTCTGATGTAATCTCTTAAGTTAGCCATTGTTCTTATATAGGTATTTATTAACCTCTAAACTTTCTGTATCTAAAACATAAATAGAACTTTCTAAATCTTTAAGTTTATCTAAGGCAATAAATCTAATTTTTGAATTATCAATAACAATCTCGATATCAATAGGAATATGAATATGTCCTGCAAACACATATTTTGGTTTTATTTTTTTAATAACATCATAAATTTCTTGACTTCCAAAATTTCTTTTTAAAACATATTCTAAATTATGATTATAAAACCTTTCTCCAACAATATGCTCTTTTAGTTTTCTTATTGAAGGCCAATCATGAAAAACCATTATATCAACTTTTTCTTCTGAATTTAGATTATTAAGAAGATTATCAACATCTCTTTTTGTGAAATGATTATATTTTCTTCTTTTTTTATTTCCATAAAATCCTTTCTCAGAATAATTTCCAGAGATAAAACCAATATTAATATCATTGAAATTTCTTACTCCAGAACGTCCAAGATAATGTAAATCTTTTATTAGCTCATAACCATTTGGATATTCTGAATGCCAATGATTATTATCATGATTTCCTCCTATAAAATAAGTTTTCTTTGGAACCTCACCTTTATTATAAAATAAAGGGAAATCTCCAACAGACCTATATTTTTCAGAGGCCTGGAAAAACTTTAAATCTTCTTCATTCCTAATCGCATGAAAATCTCCAACTTGTATAATTGCATCTAAATCTAGATTATCTCTTTCTTCAATTGTAGAGACTTGCTCATACATCTGATTTACTTTTCCATGTATATCCCCAATAAATGCTAGTTTCATTTTACTTGTTAATTATTTATTTTATGTAACTCGTTTTGTAAATCTTAATATTTACTACCATTTATAATAATATTATAGAATAAACTATTAAACTAAATTAACTAAAAAATTTGCTTTTTCGTAAAGCTCTTTTAAATTATTAACTTCATCAGAATTTGTCAGCTGAAAAAAATTTCTTTTATCTAGATTTTTTTTAGAATAATCAAATACATAAAGAAATTTGTCGGTTATTGAATTTGCTCCATTAAATCCAACGTCAATAGATATGTCATACTTTTGACAATATTTTTCAACTGCTCTAAAGTCATAAATATTCTCTGTAAAAAGAGTATTAACTTGATACCCTCTATGAATAGACGCTAACTTTTTCAAGATTTCGCAGTCTCTTCCCATCTTTACTAAAATATTAGCGTCAGTTTCTGTATTATGGTTTATAGTTTCTGCTAAGTAAACTGAAACATGACTATCTCTACCAATAGCTATTTGCATAGTTTTATCTTCTAACCTTTTTAGAACACCTCGCTAATTATGGCTATAAACTATGTAAAATTTGCTTTTTAAACCTTTGTTTAATTTGGGCTTAGTTGAAAATCTCTAATAAACTAAGCCTTAGATTATGTGATATTGCCCGAAGATAGGCTTCATTTCTTATTGATCTCCAATCCTTTGCTAAAGTATATCCACCATACTTTCTTTTCAAACTTCCAAATCCAGCTTCAATCAAACTTCGTTGATGATATTCTTTTTCAGAGTAATTTTTCATTTGTTTTCTTCGATAGAAACCTCTTTTGACATTTTTTCTTGGTTTGATTTGTGTTTGTATTCTCTTATCAAAACAATATTCATGGAGCCATTCAGCGTCGTAAGCAGTATCTCCGAATAATGCTGTTTGTATCTTTATTCTTTTCAAAAGATATTCCGCATCTTTAATATCATGTCTTGGTTTTGCTCTAATTCTCAGAGCAACAAAGGTTTTATTTTTTACATCAAACAGGGACGATTGTTTGACGTAGCTTTTAACAGGTTTCTTGCTATCAATTCTTTTTATGTAATGATGGCTTGGATTTGTCCTGCTTATTCCTGTTGAATCAATAGCTACTAATTTATGGTTTGCTCCAGAAGTTAAAGTCAATGCTCTTTGAAATAGCATTGGAGAAATTCTTTTTCTGTTCTTGCATAATGCAGAAAATGTCGGTACTTTATAATCCAAAGAAGATAGGAACTTCCAGACTCTTCTCAAAGACAATCTGCAGTTTGTCATAACAACAAAAGCAAAAATATGCTGATGCAATTCATATTTCTTCAGTCCAAAATGATGCAATCATCTTGGATAACCCAATCTTCTAAGCAATCGCTTAACTTTATTAACTAGTCTTTCCTCTTTTTTCATCTTATTTCACCTCGAAATAAGATGGTTTCCTTAGTAGATTAACTTTACTAAGGAGACATTTTCAACAGAGCCTTTAATTTGGTATCTCTGCATAGGAAAATATCAGCAATAATGATTAAACCATCCTATCACCGACAATAACAAAGCTGGCCAATTGGAAATATCAATAAAAAATCATTTTTATTATTTTTGTGTTGTGAAGATACTATTAATTTTTTAAAAAAGCTAATCAAACTTTCACACTATCTTCAGTCTTGAATTTTCCAACTCTAATTCTTTTCAAACTTAACAATAATCCCCCTCCAAATTGCTTTCCTATGTCATCTGCAATAGCTCTTATATAAGTTCCAGAAGAACAATTTATAGTAACATCAATAACTAAAAAAATATCTTTTCTATTTTGTAAAGATTTTTGTGAATGAATTTTATTATCTTTATTGTTATTAATAATTAGTTTGCTGATGGTTCCTCTATCATTATTATCTAATAAACTCATCCAGTTTTCTTTAATTTCTTCCTGTCTAAAATCTCCTTTAACTTTATCAATTTTATTTACAACATATTTTAATAATTTCTTGCTACTTATTTTATAAATAGAACTAATTTTAATGCTTTTAATATAAACTACTTTTTTTATTTCTTCAAGAATTTCGCCTTTTCTGGCATAATAAAACATTGGCTTTCCTTTTATTCTATAAGAAGAATAATTAGGAATTTTTTGCTCATATCTTCCTTTTAATTCTTTAATTCTTTTTTTTAGTTTTTTAATTAATTCTTGCTCATTATTGGTATCTTGTAATTTGCTCTCTTCATATTTATGATTCTTGCTAGCTTGCTTAATTCTCTCCTCTTCATCAATTTCATAGTTATTAATTAATAATTCTCCTTTATAAGCAATTCCTAAAACATCTCCTGTATCTGTTGACAGACCAATTAAAATACCTGCTTTATACTCTTTATCAAACCCTAAATACTGATTTATTTTTTTAGTTTCATCTCCAACTAAGATCAATAAAACCCCTTCTGCCATTGGATCTAGTCTTCCAGCATAACTCATCTTCTTTTTCTTGTAAAAAATATTTTTTTCTCTAAATCTGTTAATAGCATCTAATGGACTTTCTCCAATTTTTTTGTATAAATTAATAACTTTCTTCATTTAATAATAAAAAATACAGAGTATAAAAGATAAACTAAGACATAAAGTCTAAGATTTGGCAAGGTTTTTACAAATCTTTAAAAACTCATATAACTAATAATAATTATGAAAAAAAGAGGAAGCTCGCATTTTGATTTTGCTATTAATAATATACTGCCAAAATCAAAATCTTTAAACTCATTTTTGTATTTAGATGTATTAAAAAAAATTTTGCCTAAATACAAAAACTCTAACTCAAGTTTCAAATCAGATAGTGTAAAAATATTGCCTGATTCAAAACTTTCGCAAACCACCATATTTATAATCTTAGCGATTTTAATTGCAGGAACTATATCAGGGGTAGTTTATTTTCAACAGACAAAGAATCAGAAGTTTTTTGAATTATCAGAAAATAAAGCTAAACTAGATAATGCAAAAAATCTTGTTGGTGTTTGTATTGAAGATTCTATTTCAAATAGTCTAGATGCCGTTGGTTTTCAAGGAGGTTATTATGAAAAACCAAAATACCATTATCAAGACGAAACTTTTGATAATTTTCTTACTTACTATTATTATCAGGGCCAAATTTTAAATCCTTCTAAAATCATTGTAGAAAAAGAATTGGAGAAAGCGGTTAATGCAGAGTTAGATAATTGCAAGAATATAGAAGGAAAGGATTTTAAATTAGAGTTTAGAAATCCCAGAACAAAGGTTTTTATTAAGGAAAAAGAACTTTTATTTGATATTTATTTTCCTGTTACAATTGATATAGATGGGAAGTCAACAGCTCTATTTAGAGATTATCAGATAAATAGAATTTCTGGTTTAAATGATATACTAGAAACAGCTAATTTTATGACAGAATCAAGAAAAGAATCTCCTGAACTAGATTGTATTAGTTGTTTGGCAGAAATTACCGAAGAAAAAAATCTTTACATTGAGATTTATAATTTTGATGAAACAACAACTCTCGTAGGAATCTATGAAAACTATACTCTAGACCAGCAAACTCTTATGTTTTTAAATAAGTTTTGAAAATAACCTAAAATTTATTTAAGGATAATTGGCCTTGTTATAAATTAATTAAAAAACAAATCAGATAAGAAACCACCTTATTAAAGAATAAGATAATAAAGTTAGACGAGTTAGAGGTGTTTAGCTTATAAATTTAGTAGATAATGATTAAAATTAGATAAATAATTAATAAAAAGTTGACTACAGTAGAGAAGAAATCTAAAAGAGGAAAATAGAAAATCCTAGCTAATAATCTTATTAACTATCAATTAACAAAAATGAAAAGATTAATGTCATCAAAAAATAATAAAAAAGATAGAAATCAGGTTCTATTAAATTATAAACTAATTTTAATAACCTTCCTAATAATTTTAATTTTTCTAATTTCTTTATTAAATATTACTATTGCACAAGAAACTTCTCAACAACAAATTTTTGATATAAACAAAGTAGATACATGGACTCCTGAAAAATGGATAGAGATTAAACAAAGTTCAGAGATAGCTAATAGTGCGTGGGAAAAAGCAACTCCAGCTGACAGAAACAAATTTCTTGATAATTTAATAAATCAAAATAAAGCCGATAAAATAAAAATAAACCTTGGTTCTTCAGAATTAAAATTTGAAAAATCTGAAGACCAAACCAGGATAACAAATGGAAGAACATTTATAGACCCTGAAAAACTTCCTTCAAACCTCCAAGAATTGTCATATGATGATAGCAAGGATGCTTTTGTTTACAAATTCAAAGAACAGGAAGGCACTAAAATTAAAGAATATACTATGGGGATAAGAGATGGAACTTTAACAGAGATAGACCGAGAGTTAACAATAACAGGAACAAAATGGCCTTCTGATGGATTAAGATGGAATAAAAAAGGAAGTTTTTCTCAAACAGAAAAAGGAGTTGAACTTACAAGAGATTCAAAAGTTAAAGTTGGAATACTCGATGTCGGAGTTAATGATAAATCTAAAAAAGCCTTTGTCGAATTTTTTCCAGGAGAGCTTGGGAATAAATACCTTCGAGGAGAAAATTTAGATGTTGCGATAGTAGGGGATTTTGATAAATTTACTACAATGAAAGTTACAGAGCCAGATGGAAAAATAAGTTATTTTCCTCCAGGAACAATTTTAGAAAGTTATTTGGATGAGTTAGTTAGTAAAGGAGCAAGAGTTGAGACTGAAGTTCATTATTTCTCAACAGATCCAAAAAGCGATTTTTTTCTTAGTGATAAGAACTTTGATCTTAGAAGAAAAGATGCAATAGTAGAAACTCTTAAAGACTTTAAAATTGCAGAAGTAAAAACTCCTGCTGGAAAAACAACAGAAATTTTAATTGGAGATGTTCCATTTAATGTTCTTAAAGGAGAGGGCCAGTATGTTCAATTTACAGGAGCAGAAACAGAATTTAAAGATAGAGCATTAAATGGAATTAATATTAGAGGGAATGATATCGAAGCAGAAATGTTTACAAACTTAGAAAAAATTGATGTTAATGGAGAAAATATTTTAATAAAAAATAATGAACAGTTTTATCAATTTAAAAACGATAAAAATGGAAAGCCTCAAACCTACACAAATCATAAACCAGGAGAGGGTTATGATGTTAAAATAATAAATAATGGAATTGAACTAAACAGAGGAGATGTTGAGGTTAGGAATGAGCCGATTGAAGTCATAAAGCCATTTGAACCAGGAAAAGAGTTAGTAATAGCTCCTCAAGTACTGCCTGAAAGACAGCCTACAACTCAACCGACAGAAATAACTCCACCATCTCAACCACAACCAACAACTACTCCAACAACAACCCCGCCAACAGAAGAACGAACAACAGTTACAACTGAAGATAAAAGATTAACGTATGATTTTACAAAAGCAAGGACTATAAGAAAGATTATATCTAGAACAGAAACTGGCACAGAAACATCTGCAGCAACTTTTTATGTACCAGAAGAACATCTAAAAAATTTTAGAAATATAGGAGATGATGTTCCTCGTTTAGCAGTTGCAGAACCTATATTAGATCTACCAGATGATTATTTTACTCATACAACTGCAGCTTTTTGGGGAAATGATGCAGCACAAGCAGGAATTGATAGATATTCAGAATTACAGAGATTTTATGGCTACAATGTACCAGCAAATGGACAGTATATAACAACATATGATTTAAAAAAAGATAGAGATGAAAATTTGGCAAAATTCGGATTTAATCAGAATGAAAGAGATACTTATATTAGAATTAATGACGGTATTTTTAGTGATATTAAAAGTAAAACAGGAAGACAATACTTTGAACCTGGATATCAAGTTAGAGCATATAGTTATGGAAAAGGATCTGGAAAAGCTCAAATTGGTATTTATGATCCTTATAATAAGGAAGTTATAAAACCCCAAAACTTTGAGGGAAATGACGCAGAAGTTGTAATTAAATACATAAATGAAAACTATAGGAGAAATTATCTGAGACAATAACAATAAATTTACAAGACTAATGACTTAAAGTTAAAAGTCAATAATTCAAGTATTGCATTGAGATAATCAAATAACAAAGAATATTTCTCTAGTCTAATAAAAAAACAACTCTGCTTCTAACAAAGAACTTAATTTTAAATTCCAACACCTATCGGTCTAACTTCCCAGCATTTATCATTTACAAAAAAAGCTGCTGTATAACATCCAATTCCACTATCTCTAACAATTCTTTCAAGATCAACTTCTACTATTTTCATGTTAGTGTCAATTTCAAATTCTGATTCTAAAACTTTCTCCCTGCCTGAATATAATTCTATAGTTCCTTTTTTTGCTTTTTCTGTTTTTGGTAAATACATTCCTAAAACAAATTTTTTATTTTCTTTAAGAGAAAGATCATTATTCATTATAAATTCATCAATTTCTATAATTCCATTTTCATTAGCATCTTCATAAGAGGTAGCAATAATAGTTGTTGGCTTTACTTCATCAAGGTATTCTATAACAGTCCCAAGAGAAACAAATTTTTTTCCAGTTTCTTTATCTACAATAACATCTTCTGGTTTTGGAGGCACAAACTTTCTCCTTTTTTCTGGTTCTCCTAAAATATCTTCTAAAAGAGAATAATAGCTTACAGTTATACTTCCATCCTTATCAATTCTGCTAAATTTATCATTTTTATAATCTTTTGTTGGCATTCTTCCAGATTCATTTATCTGATTTAAAAGGTCAATAGGATAAGGTAGTAAATGTGGAGGAAGAAAACTTTCAAAAACATTTTCATAATTATCAGCTTGTTTTTTTTCTTTTTCAGTTACTCTGCTACCTAAATGTTCAGATTTTTCCTCGCTTGTTTTTTCCTGTTTTGGTTTATCCAGAACAACATAAGCAGAAGGTGTTGGAATTAGCCCCTCATTTTCAAAATAGTTATAACTTGCTATTCCTCCAGCAGATAAACCAGCTCCTAATACAAACCCTATTAAACTATTTTTAACTGTTTTTTTCATTTTATTATTTTTTCATTAATTTACTTATTTTTCATAAGTAAAGGTAGTATTTAAACCTTTCGGTTTGTAATAACTTACTAGTAGTTAATAAAATAATTCAAC
>JBBSYY010000002.1:0-3916 GCA_038044985.1 Nanobdellota archaeon | reverse complement strand
TAGTACAGTTGGCAATTTCCAGAAAAAGAGAGTATACTGCTGATGCAACAGGAGTTAAATTTACTCGCTCGCCAACCGGATTAATTAATGCTTTAAAAAAAATAAAATTAGAACATCCAACCAGAGAAGATAGACAGATAACCAAAGCAATTGCGCCTTTATTTATTTCAAATCCGTTTAAAAAATTTGGGGGATTATTTCAAACTCATCCCCCTCTAGAAAAAAGAATTGAGATTTTAGAGAGGATGTGAATTATTATGATAAGATTTACAGAACACACAAAAGAAAGGCTAGAAAAAAGAAAAATGAGTGAAGATGAAGTTTAATACCCAACTTTAGAACCAAGCTTATTTTTTAATTATCAGTTCTTAATATAGTTTTTTTTAGAATATAAATCTTTAAAAAATGATCATGTTAAACATTTTTATGAAAGATCTTGAAAAACTCATTAAAAGAATTTTGGATGAAGCACAAAAAAGAGGAGATCCAAATAGAGAAATTATTGAGTATGCTTTAAAGATGTTCGCTAGAAGTTATAAAACTTGTGTTAATGAAAAAGAAAGAAATGGAGAGGATAAAGCAGCGTATCATTTTATTCAAACAATTTTTCCTGAAGATTTAGCTTCCCAACAAATTTTTGTAGATTTTTATGATGTGCACAAGAAAAAGATAAGTTAATTGTTTAAATTATTTCTTATGTCAAGGAACTTGACTAAAACCGCGCCTTAAAAGGTGCGGTTGTTCCTTGAGCATCCTAAAAACAAGGGACTTTACAAACCACGCCCTTTAGGGCGTGGTTCCCCATTGTTTTTTTGATACAGAAAAAATTGCTTAAAACTAATTGTCGCTACTTAAAAATAATTTATAATTTTAGTTAAATTTATATATAAGCTTGTATTAATAATGTCATGGAAGTAAACAGTGTACAACGATCAGAATTCTATGATTTGTATAGTTGTGCTAGTGTGTTTACTGTTAAAACTTTAATTATTAAATCTTGCTGATTTAATTTCGCAGAATTTTAGTGCGAAATTGAATCGATTCTAAAATAATGATGTTACAAAATAACTACACTAATGAACTCAACGAAACTCAATATATATGCGATGTTTGTAGCGAAGTAATTACAAATCCTCTCTGTCCTTTCTGTTTAACAATTGAAATAGAAGCATGGTTAACCTTATACCCGACGCTAAAAAAAGAACTTCTTCCAAGATTAAATAAATATCTCTCGAAAATAAACAGTAAAATAACAAATTATGGCACAGAATGCATAAAATGTAAAGGTAAAAGGGCGTTTGTATGTACTTACTGTTTCACAGATTATGTTTTTAATGAGCTGCAAGAAATTAATGCAGGAAAAATGATCTTAAAAGAATTTTTTGATTTTTTTAATTTTGATCTCGGCCATGTTGGCTATACCAAAGATGCTGAAGAACTGGGAGTGTTAGAATAATAAAAACTTAAAAAAATGAAAAGAAAAATAAATTACTGGCTTGATGAAGAACCTGCCCCGGATGATATAGATGAGATAGAAACAATTGTAGAATAAAATAAGTTTTTATAAAACTTCAAACAAGATGCAAAAAGTTTCTGATATTCAAAAATCGGTTTATTTAATCTAGAAACAATTTGATATTGATATATTTATTAAAAAATTAAATTATAAATTAATAATAGAAATGATAGGAACGTGCCCTAATTGCGGAATAAAATTAAAAGAACCTCCATTTGGTAATAGAGAGACAAATGAGGTAATGATAACTTTAAGATTCAGAAAAATGATAGACAATAATTCTAAACCAAAACCAATTGAAGAAACGGGAATTTGTGAAATATGCGAGGCTTCTTTAGAGGCTATAAAAAAACAAAGACTCTTTCTAAACAATAATTTTAGCTTTTTTCAATTTAGTTCTTCTTAAAAAAACAGAAAACTTTAAATGCTTAAATGAAGTTATCATAAATAAAAACAGATGGGGATAAGAAATGGCAAATGTTAAAATATATACTACACCAACATGCATATATTGTAAAACGGCTAAAGAGTTCATGAAAGAAAATAAAATAAATTTTAAAGAAATAGATGTTTCAAAAAACCAAAAAGCTGCCCGAGAAATGATAGAAAAATCAGGACAGATGGGGGTTCCGGTTTTAGATGTTAATGGAAAGATTATAGTTGGATTTAACCAAGAGGCAATAGAAAAAGCTCTTAAAAAGTAAAAAAACAAAAAAGAGGCGAAATGAAAAATCAAAGATTTTTCAATCACAAGAAAATTGTTTATGCAATTTTCTGTGCAGAAATTTCCTTTATAAAAATTTCATGCATTTAAATTTCATAGAAATTCAAATAAAATGGAAAAATTAAAAAATTTTATAAGTGGAGAACATATTTCATATTCTAAAAAAACTCTTGATATAATTTCTCCTTATACAGAAGAAAAAATAGCTGAAATAACTGATTCTAATATTGAAGATGTTAATGCTGCTGTTCACTCTGCGAGAAAAGCCTTTGAATCCTGGAAAAATACAACTCCTCGAGAAAGATCAAATTTGTTTTTAAAATTAGCTCAACTTTTAGAAGAAAATAAAGAAAAACTAGCAAGAATAGAATCAAAAAATCAAGGAAAACCCATAACTCTAGCTAGTTTAGATATAGATTTTGCAATTGATAATTTAAAATTTTTTGCGGGAGCAGCTCGTTGTCTACAGACAACTATTTCTGGAAATTATGTTGACAAGCATTTCAGAAAAAAACATAAAGCACTTGGAACTTCTATTTTAAAAAGAGAGCCGCTTGGAGTTGTCGCTTCAATTATTCCTTGGAATTATCCATTTATGATTGCATGCTGGAAGCTAGCTGCAATTGCTGCAGGAAATACAATAATTTTAAAGCCTTCTTCATTAACTCCTTTGACAACTTTAGAGCTTGGAAATTTATCAAAAAAAGCCGGATTTCCAGATGGAGTTATTAATGTGTTGACGGGGGCTGGAGAAAATGTTGGAAATTTGCTAGCTTCTCATAAAAAAATTGATATGGTTTCTTTAACTGGAAATACAGAAACAGGAAAGCAACTAATGAAATTAGCTTCTGAAACACTAAAAAAAGTGCATCTTGAGCTGGGAGGAAAAGCCCCTTTTATTGTTTTCGACGATGCAAATCTTGAAAAAGCCGCAAAATATGCAGTTGATGCCTCTATTATTAATTCTGGACAGGATTGTACAGCGGCAGCTCGAATTTATGTCCAGGAAAAAATTTATGAAAAATTTCTGGAAAAAGTTAAAAATCATGTTAAAAGAATTATTATTGGAGACCCTTCAAAATCCTCTACTGTAATAGGCCCGCTGATTTCTTTAAAACAGAAAGAAAGGGTAGCTGGATTTTTAAAAAATTTAGAAAAAACTGAAAAAATAATCTACCAGTCAAAAATTCCTAAAAAAGGATATTTTTTTCCAATTACTATTATAAAAGATTTTGAACAAAAAAGCAATTTATGTCAGCTAGAGGTGTTCGGACCTGTAATAATTTTAGCTAAATTTAAAACTGTAGAAGAAGTAATAGAAAAAGCAAATGATGTAAATTACGGTCTTGCTTCTAGTTTATGGACAAAAGATATTGAGAAAGCCTTTAATGTAGCTAATCAGCTAAGATTTGGAGAGGTCTGGATTAATGACCATCTGCCTTTAGTTTCAGAAATGCCTCATGGGGGTTTAAAATATTCTGGACATGGCTCAGATTTATCAGTTCACTCTTTAGAAGAATATACTTATCTGAAACATATTTATGTTGGATTGACATAAAAAAATGAAATTATAACTAGAAAACTACTTTATATAGAGAAAATTTCACAAAATAAAATTAAAATCATATTAGGTTAATAATTAATAGATTAAATTGTAGCTAGAAAATTTATTTAAA
>JBBSYY010000001.1:0-16658 GCA_038044985.1 Nanobdellota archaeon | reverse complement strand
TTATAAAAAAATAAAAATAAAAGATTTTGTAAAAAAAGAAGATTGCTCTGAATTAGCTGATGCTGTTAGAGAATGGGGTTATGGTCCGAGGATTGTTTATTAGTTTTGATTGAGCCTCCTCTACCCTTTAAAAATCAAAACTCTTAAATATCAATTTCTTTTTATTTATAAATGGACTATATGAATTACAGATGGTTTTATACAATCAATAACAAACTAGTTATTGGAGGAAAAAACAAAGAGCAAAATGAAGTTGTTATTAAAAATTTTTTAAGACCAGATTATGTTGTTGCGCATACGTCTGCTCATGGAAGTCCATTTATGATAATTCAATTCAGTAATCCTAGTAACCAAGATATTAAAGAAGCCGCTGTTTTTTGCGCTTGCTTTTCTAAAGAATGGAAAAATCTAAAATCTAAAAATAACAAAATAGCAGTTGATGTTTTTAGGGGCGGCCAAATTTATAAAACAAAAACAATGAAAACAGGGACTTTTGGGGTTAAAGGAAATAAAAAGACTCTGAATGTAAAACCAGAACTTGCTCTTTTAATTCAAAAAGGAAAGTTAAGAGCTGTTCCTAAGATTTCTAAAATAGAAAGAACTAGTTTTATTGAAATAAAACCAGGAGAATTGTCAAAAGAACAAGCCGTTGAAAAAATTCTTAGAATAATTAAAAACAAATCCAATCTCAAGATATCAAAAGAAGAGATTATGCAGGTTATTCCAAGTGATAGCCTTGACGTGAAAGTAATTTAAATAAGGTATTTAAGTTAATCTAGAGTAAAAGAAAGCTTGAAGTAAAAAGCAAGAAAAGTTATATAAATGACACTTATTAATTTATAGGTTATTAAAATAAAGAACTAGAAATAAAATGATAGATTACGTAGAAGAAATGGAAAATATGAGGAAAAAAATGTATAATTTAGCTGGAGCTAGATATAAAATTAGTTTAGAAGATTCAGAAGATATTTTTCAAGATATTGTTTTAAGGCTTATAAATGGAAATGGGAGTTCTTTTAAAGGGCGAAGTAAGTTCTCAACGTGGTTTTATACATGTTTTATTAATAGGTGTTTAAACCATTTAAGAGGATTAAAAAGAAGGAAAGAAATTAGATTATCAGATCTTGAAATGGATGTAATAGATATTGTTAATAATAAAGATGATTCAGATGAGGATTCAAAAGCTGAGTCATATAAAGTTCAAAAACAAGTCGATGGATTAGATACTATGTTTAAAGATATTGTTAAAATGCGTTATTGGGATGATATGAAATATAGAGAAATTGCAGAAAAATTGGATATTCCTATAAATACTGTTAAAACTAGATTATGGGCAGCAAGAAGAGATTTAAAAAAATTATTAACAGAAGATAACAAAAACGGTATTGTTAACCGAAAAGATGATAAATTAGACTAACTTGCTATTTTATAGGCGAGATTGATTAATTATTAGTTATTAAAGAAGTAGTTAATAATATAATTTGGAGTTTATTAATAGAAAATTGGCTGTCAGTAGGTTTCATCATAGTTGGCTTAACAGAACCACAAAACCAAATCTTAAAAAATGGCATCTCAAATGAAAATTCAGCTTGGAAAAAAAGGATTAACTGAAAAGTTTTTGGAGGAGATTAAAAAAAGATTCCAGGATAAGAAAATTAAAAATATTAAGGTAGACGTTTTGAGAAGTGCAAGAGAAACTAAAGAAGATATTAAGAGATATGCCGAAGAAATTAAAAATTTTTTAGGGGAAAAATTTAGTTATAGAATTTTAGGATTTAGTATTTTTTTAATGAAGTGGAGAAAAGTTAGATAATTTAGTTCTATTGTTAACTTAAATGTTGATAAATAATAAGGGCTGGCAATTTTGCTAAAATCATATTCTAGTTACTAGCTTATCAAAGATTCTTCTTATTAATATTAATTTACTAACTATTATTTCTTATCCCCCAATAACTTTTTTATCTTAATATTTAAGAAGTTCTTCAGCTCTTCTTATCATTTCTTTTCTTAACCCTATAAAAACCCCGCCTTTTTTAGCTTGAACATAACTAGACTCTCCTGGCTTTAGAATTTTATTTAATTCTGGAAGTTCTATGTCTATATGTGTAATTCTAGCTAATGATTTTCCCTTTTCATGAATATAAACATTCGCTTTCCCTATTAGTTTTTTTCCTTCTGCTGGACCTGACATTATTAAACCAAGAAGAGAAAGTTTATAAATCCTTTTTTTCTAATAAACTTTGGTTTAAGTGTTATAAAAAACACTTCTAGTTCCGAAAGGAATGACCTGTTGATAAAAATAATCTATGATAATTAATTAGATTAATAAAAAGGTTAGTACTCAGTATTAATTAATTAATATATTAAGCTAAACCAGTAAGATCTAGCTGACATATAAACACAACTTAATAAATTAAGTATTACAAAAATAAAAATGTCAATAAAAATATCAGTTGTTTACGAAATGCCTGCTGGCGAATATAATACTAAATTAGCGAATATACTCAAAACAACATCAGAATTTAAACAACCTGAATGGGCTTATTTTGTAAAAACTGGTACAGCAAAACAACGCCCCCCGCAAGAAGAGTTTTGGTATAAGAGGGCCGCAAGTATACTAAGACAAATTTATATTCATAATGTAGTTGGAGTTGGCAGATTGAAAACAAGATATGGAAGTAGGAAAAATAGAGGAATGAAACCAGAAAGATTTAGAAAAGGTTCTGGAAAGATTATTAGAATTATTTTACAACAAGCTGAAAATGCTGGTTTATTAGAAAAATATAATGAGCCTAGAAAAAGGGCTGGAAGAAAATTAACTGATAAAGGTAAAAAATTATTAGAGGATGTTAAATAAGATGGAAAATGAAAAAAATCAACAACACTATAAAAATTATTTAAAGTTAACAAAGAATTCTAATGATGACCGACTAATTATCATATATCAAGAAGATGAAGATGGAAATCCTGTTTTAGATTATAGAAATATAGGAATAATAAAAATTAGAGGAAATAATTCAAGAGTTACTTTGGCCTTTGACTCCGATAATGATTATAAATTTATTAGATATGAGGCATTGGAAAAAAATCCTGAAAGATCCGTTAATCTTAAAGAACTTGTTGATAAAAAGCTCTCTTGTTTAGAAAATAAAATTGATTCAGAAAAGGTAGATCAAAATGTATGAGAAAAGAAGATACCAAAAAAAAGTAAAGCTCAGCAAACAAGCAAGAAGGACAAAATGGGCTCCTGTTTGGGTTGTTTTAAAAAAATTTGGAGCCGGAAAAAGAATACACCCATCAACCATAACTAAGATTAGAAGGAACTGGAAAGTAACAAAATTAAAAATTAAACCCAGAAGAATGAAAAAACAACATTTAGGATGATTTTGATAAATAAAATATTAATATAAAATCAGTAATTCAAAAAATAGATAATAATTAGTAATTTGTAACAAGTTAGTAATCAGAAGTTAAGCTTAATCAACTAATGCTTAATAAAAATTATTATTAAACTAATACAGAAAAAAGATTACTTTTTTCTGTCTCAAAAATTCCTAACAAAAACACGAGGAATTTTTAATAATAAATGATAACTAATATAATAAAACTTTAAAATAACCAGTAGGATGGCAAAAAAAACTGTAGAACCAAAAATCATGCTTGAAAGAGAATACATAGTTCCATTAAGAAGAGAATGGTTAAAAGTTGCTAAGTATAAGAGGGCTAATAAATCTGTAAAAGCCCTAAAAGAGTTTATAGCAAGGCATATGAAGATTTATGATAGAGATTTAAGAAAAGTTAAAATTGATGTTGTTTTAAATAATGAATTAAGGTTTAGAGGGTCAAGAAAACCCCCAGCAAAAATTAAAATTAAAGCTGTAAAATTTGATAATGAAATTGTTAGAGTTGAGCCAGTTGAAATTCCTGAACATATTAAATTTTTAAGGTTGAGAGAAAAGAAAAAATTAGAAAAAATTGAAGAGAAGAAAGAAAAAGCAGAAAAAACTGAAGAAGAACTAAAAAAACAAGAAGTAGAAAAAATTGAAAAACCTCAGGAAATAAAAAAAGAGGAAGAGGAAAAAAAGAAAGACGAAATTAGTGAATTAAAGCAGTTAACTATGACTAAACCAAAAGAGAAACATGTTTCAAAAGATAAAAAAGTAACTACCCATAGAGTGGCTTTGAAGAAGTAAACTATAAGTTTTAAGAGCTAATTAATCTAACTTAGATAACCTACAGTTTGCAGGTCAATAAGACAAGATCCTAAGTGAATAGCTATTACTATAATCTCAAATTAGAGATTATTAATTGCTTCTTTGATTTATAAGTAATCAAGACTTAACAAAAAGATTTAAAAATTAATCTATATTATAGATTTAATGAAGGATAAAACAATAGAGATAGTGATTAACAAAGAAAATTGGCAAAAGGTTGCTTTAGCTGTTGGCGATATTAACCCAATTCATTATTTAGAAAATGAGGCTGTTTGTCCAGGAGTTTATTTATTTTCAGAAGTAGAAAAAATAGCTAGAGAAGATGGCAGGTTTCAGCCACCTTTGAATATTAAAGGAAAGTTCTTTTGCGGGGTTTATGATAAAGACAAGTTAATTTTAAATAAAAACTATTTGGAAAACAAATCTATTTTCACTTATTTTAAATATAATGATAAAATTGTAGAATTTGAGTTTGAAAAAATTTCAGAATGTAAAAAGAATCATGTTTTTACTGGAAAACTCGAAGAAGCAAGAGAGATACTAGAAAGCGAGTTATATTCTTTCAATGAAGCATTAGGAATTACTGGCAATAAAGAAGTTTATTCTGCATTTACTGTTGGTAGAGTGCTAGAAAAATTTTTAATAGGAAGAGAAGGTTCTTTACTTCAGAATATAGAATTTGATCATTACAAAGATCCTATTTTAGGAAATCTTTTTGTTAAGCTGGATATTAATAAAGAAATTAGAAAAAGAGGGAGAAAAGAGATTACAGATTTTTTTATCAGAGCTGAGGTAATTCAATTTAATGGAATTATTGGTGCTGGGTTTGGTAAGATTCAGCATAAAATAGTAAGAAGAGATTAATTTTGAAATTTATTTTTTCTTTAATGATAATAAGAACAGGGACCCCTAATTATAGAAAGGAAATTATTAATAAAAATACCAGTTAGTTATATAAATAACAATAAGGACATTAATCCATAGTTATGATAAAAAAAGCTATATTATTCAGATTAGTAATAAAATAAAAAGTCCTTCTATTTGGATTTTTGGATAATAAAAAATGAGTGAATTTATTTATTTTTCAAACAAAGCAAGAACCTCTGGAAACTGGCCAGATAATGACTTAATGAAAGCTGGAAGAATGGATATTGTTATTCATTTTATTATTGCCAGTTTATTTTTATCTCACAAATTAAGAGAGAATATAAAACTGCATCTAATTTTTAATGGACCTCCAAACCCATCAATGCATTTAGAATTTGTTTCAAATGATAAAATGCCAATCAGTAAAAAAGATGTTGGAGGATTAATTAAAAGAATGCTGTATAAATGTAAGAAAGATAAAAAAATAGAGGTTTTTCCAGGATGCTTTATTGAGAAAAAAAGTTTTGGAAAATTAGTTAGAGAGTTAGAAGAAAACGGGAAGAAAATTTATTTACTAGACAAAAAAGGGAGTTTTATAAGAAAAATGAAAGATGATGAATTAAAAGATTGTGTTTTTGTAATTGGAGATCATGAAGGGTTGCCTAAAAAAGAGACAAAAAAATTTGAAACAATTTCTATCGGAAAAATAACTTATTTTGCTTCTCATACAGTAGTTATTGTTAATAATGAGTTGGATGTTAGAGGGTTGTGATTTATTGTTCAGAGTAGCTAGGTATCAAAGTCATACTAAGATTTATCTAAATCTGTATATCAAATTATAATAATCTTTTTAAACATTATTTAATCTATTAATTTATGGTTAAAATTATCGGAAAAAGTCTAGAAGAAATAACGAATGATGAAAGAGAGGATAAATTAATAAAAATTGCTGAAAGGGTTCTTGGAGAAGAATTCAAGGTTATCAATAGTATAACGTACATTGCTCTGATACCTAAAAAAACAACTGAACTTTATAAAACTCAAATAAATGTTAGTCTAATCCATCTTATTAATATGATAGAAGTTAATAATCCTAAATGGATTGATTATGCAATAAGATTAGCAGAAGCTTATGAATCATCTGGAGAACCAGAATTTACTGTTAAAAAAAATTATGACGAATGATTTCTTATTTTAGTTAATGGCCTATACTATTTATTAATTGGGGTTTATGTGTTTTTAAATAGCAATTCGCTCTGACACATTGTCAGAAAACATTCTTATTAGCAATTGACCTATTTAATGATTATATTTAAATTATCAATAAAAATTGTAAATAAGTTAATTATTAATAAGTGAGAAGTTAGGTTTAAATAATTAAGGTATTTATTTTTCTTATCAGAAAATTAAATTATTAATATAAATATATACAGATTATCAATAAATTTATATGTTATTAATAAAAATTAAAATTTAATATGAAAATAAAGATTTTAAAAAATTTTTAAGCAAATCAAAATTCAAAATGAAAACTCTTAAAATCCTATTAACTGGAACAGTTCAGGGTGTGTTTTTCAGAGATTTTGTAAAAGAGAATGCAGATAAACTGAATGTAAGGGGATTTGTAAGAAACTTAAATGATGGGAGATTGGAAATTCTTGCTGAAGGAAGAGATGAAAATGTTAATATGTTGCTGGCTAGATGTAGAGAGGGTCCAAATCAATCTTATGTCAAAAATGTTGAAATAAAAGAATTAAAACACCAAGGTTTTGATAGTTTTAAGGTATTAAGCCTTTGAGATTTCATGAATCTAAGATTTCCAAAGTTTTAAGATTTTGAGTTTGTAGAATTTCTGGGCAAAATAAAAGCTAATTTACCTCTATAAATCTTTATTTCCACTCAGAATTAATGATTTAATTATTATTAAATAACTTATTGTAGCTAATCTCTAAGCAAGAAATCCATCACACTTTAATATGAGGATGAATTGCTTCTTACTTTTTCTCGCTAATTATTTCTTTTATTTATTATTAATAAATTTATCTGAAATTAAAGATCAGTTCATCGCGCAGGAAGCCACGATCTTTAGGTCGTGGAGGAGGTCACTTAATAAAAATATTTATCAATCCTAAAGAATGATTATGCTACTAAATACCATTTAGAAGAAAAATATGTTTTTCTATAATCCATAATTTTTTTACTTAAATCAACATAGAAGGCTCTTAAATTTTCTTGTTTTTTCTTAGGAAGTAAAACCATCGACTCTAAATCATCACATATTTTATTTAATTCTTTTGTTAAATCTTTAATCTTTGCTTGATTATCAAATTTTTTTTCTATATAATCTTCGATTGGCCCTTTAAATACAGATAAATAATGAGTTAATTTCCATTGATCTGAAGTTAAACCATATAGAAGTTTTCCAAGTCTAATTACGTTATTATATTCTAATTTATCTCTACCAATTATATGATTATCAATTTCTATTGTAACATCACAAATAAATGAAGCAAGATTGGGGTTTCTTAGATTAAATTCTTCAGGAATATCTTCCTCTTTACTGGCTGTCATGATGTCTTCAAGAAAGTAGGTTTTTTAAACATTATTATGTTACTATATTATTATATAAAATGGGACGACAAGAACAAATAATCAGTGAAAGAAAAAGGAAATTAAATGAATTAAGGAAAATAGTAAACCCCTATCCTTATAAGTTTTCTGTCAAAAATTATTCTGATGAAATAAAAGAAAGGTTTAATAAATTAAAAAAAAATGAAAAAACAAAAAATAAAGTTGTTGTTGCTGGAAGAGTTATGAGTATCAGGAATTTAGGAAAATTAATTTTTTCAACTATACAAGATTCTAGAGGAAAAATACAGTTGATCATACAAGACAAAGAAACTCATAAAAAAGATTTTGAATTATTTAAGAGGTATGTTGATATGGGCGATTTTGTGGGAGCACAAGGAAAGGTAATGAAAACGAAAACAGGAGAAATAAGCATTTTAGTTAAAAATCTAGAAATTTTAGCAAAAAGTTTATTACCTTTACCTGAAAAGTGGCATGGCTTAAAAGATGAAGAAGAAAGATACAGAAAAAGATATTTAGATTTAATTATGAATCCTGAAGTAAAAGCAATCTTTGATAAAAGAACTCAGATAATAAATGCAATTAGAGAGCTAATGAATAAAAAGGGAATTGTTGAGGTAGAAACTCCTTATTTACAAACAATTTATGGCGGGGCTTTAGCTAAACCATTTAAAACTCACTTAAACGCTTTAAACCTTGACTTATTTTTATCAATAAGTCCTGAACTATTTTTGAAAAGACTAATTGTTGGGGGTTATAATAAAATATTTACGATTTCAAGAAATTTTAGAAATGAGGGGATTGATAGATGGCATAATCCTGAGTTTACAATGATGGAAATTTATTGTAGTTATTATGATTATAATGATATGATGGATTTATTTGAAGAAATTTATGAATTTGTTTCTAAAAAGGTTAATGATTCAACGAAAGTAATTTTTAGAGGAAAGACAATTGACTTTAAAAGGCCATGGAAAAGAATGACAATGGCTCAAGCCATTAAAAAATATGCTAAAATAAATGTTAACAAACTGAGTAATAAAGAAATTTCGGATTTTGTGAAGAAAAATAAAATTGAAACTAAAGATGATGCTTGGGGTTGGAATATTCAGGCGATTTTTGATCATTTTTGTCAGGATAAAATTGAACAGCCAACTTTTATTTTAGACCATCCTCTAGAAACAACCCCTTTATGCAAAACTCACAGAAATGATAAATTGTGCAGGATTATAGAAAGGTTTGAGCCTTTTTGTATGGGAGCAGAGTTAGGAAATGCTTATTCTGAATTAAATGATCCTGAATTACAAAGAGAGTTATTGGAAAAACAACAGCAAATGTTAAAAAAAGGAGATGAAGAAGCAAATCCTCTAGATGAAGATTTTATTAATGCTATTGAAATTGGAATGCCGCCAACCGGAGGATTAGGATTAGGAATTGATAGAATGATTATGTTGCTTACAGGCCAAGATTCAATAAAAGATGTTATTTTATTTCCTTTTATGAGGCCTGTTGGTGAGTCTTTGAAATCTGCAGAAAAGAAAGGTGAGAAAAATGGTGAGGAGAAAGAAGAAGCAGGAGAGAATAAAGAAAAATGAAATGTGCATTTAAAAATTGTAAGAATGAGGTAGTTAGTTCAAAACAATTTAATGATTTAGTTATTAGAGTTTATCTCTGTACAGACCATTTAATAGAAGTCGCTCAATTAAGCAGCTGGCAAGATGGAATAAAATTTATCGAAAAGTTGAAGGAGAGAAAATGAAATATATTTTAAAAAAATCTTTAAAGTTTGGTGTAATGTTTTCTATAATCGCTATTCTTTTGATAGTAATTAACGTTATTATAAAAAATTCTGTAGACGATTTTGCAAGCTACCAGCCATTTATTTTTTTAGAAACCTTTACTAAAATCCCTGGAGAATCATTATTATCTTTTATTTATAAGAAATACTATTTATGTATATTTGAACCAGAAGAATATGCTTTCAAATGTCCTTCTCTAGTTTTATTAATGACTTATGCATATCTAGTAACAATATTTTTTTATTTTATCTTTGGAATAATAATTGGATTTTTATATGGAAAATTAAAAGAAAATAATCAATAGGTTTTTATAAAGATACTTTGATATTTAATTATGCAAATATCTCTTCCAATCACCCACGAACAAGCTCTTGAACTAGTAAAAAAATACAATTCTGATGAAAGAGATTTGATTCATTATTTAGAGAGCGAGGCTGTTTGCAAGGCTTTGGCTGAAAAGTTGGGCGAGGATAAAGAATATTTTGGAATGCTTGGCTTGTTACATGATATTGATTGGGGAATAACAAAAGATAATGTCCAAACTCATCTTACTAAAGCTCCTAATATTTTAAAAGAAGCTGGTTTTGATGAAGAATTTATTGAACTTTTAATAAGCCATGGATATGGTTTTGACTGTGCTAATTTGCAAGACAAGAAAAGAACTGAAAAAAAACAGTTTATCCTGGCTGCCGGTGAAACAGTAACTGGATTAATTCATGCTTATGCTTTAATGAGGCCTGAAAAATTAGAGGGAATGAAGGCTAATTCGTTAATGAAAAAATTTAAAGATAAAAATTTTGCTAGTGGTGTTGAAAGAGAAATTATTCTAGAATGTGAGAAATTAAAATTAAGTTTAGAAGAATTTTTTGAAATAGCTATCCGGGCAATTCAGAGTATTAAAGAGAAGGCAGGGTTAGTATAAACGATTCTTATAATAAAATTTAGACATATTTATAAATTGATTTTCAATAGATAGTATATGAAAAAGGAGTTGATTATAATTTAAAATGCCGAACATAATAATTAAAAACAATATAAGAAAAATTGTGAAAGAATTAGATGAGCAAAAAATTATAAGTAGCGTTGCTGAAGAAGTTGAAAAAGCTCTTGAAGAAAAAACAAAAGAGATTTTAAAAACAGCTATTAAAAGAGCAAAATTAAATCAAAGAAGAACTTTGCTTGCAAGAGATTTGTGATTAACTGTTACCAAATTAATAAATAGATGGGTTAATGGTTTATTAAACCAAGAAAAGATTAGTAAAAACGGCTTAACACTAAACTATATTTCTAGGTTATCAAAAAAATAGATAATAAAAATAAGATTATTAATAAAAATTAAATCAACAAAATCAAGAGAACTTCCTAAATCTAAAAAATTGTGGGCCACTAATTAGATAGCTAATTTAATAAATTAACGAAATAAAAAATCCAAATGAAGCCTGATAATAAAAACTGGAAAAAAGAGCTTGCAAGAGACTTTATAGCTTTAGGAAGCTGGGTATTTTATATTTTAGTAATCGCAAGGGCATCAATTAAACCTTATAGACCTTTTTTAGACCAAATCATTATAGCTGGTATTTTTTTATTAATTGCTGGTTTTTTGTTTAGGAATAATGAAAATTATATTTCAAGAGGGTTGATTTTAGTTGTTTTTACAACTTTATTCTACCAAAATAGAATTTATAGTTTTTTTGCTATTCTGGTTTTTATTGGATTGATGATAAGCTCGTATTTTATTGGAAACGACTGGAAAAAAATGATTAAAGGATTAGTTATAGGGGGTGTTATAAGTTTAATTGGTTGGTTGCTGTCAAATTTTTCTTACAATGGTTAATAAGTCTTCGAAACTTAAAAAAGAATCATTAAGATTAATAAAAAACCTCTAATAATTAAAACTAGATCTAAATACCAAAAAAACTTAAAAAAGAGGAAAAATGAAAGTTACAAAAATCCATTGGATTATACTTTTTGTGAATATAATTTATGTAATTTTATTTGGAATTCATTTTTTTCAGAGAGGAAATTTTGAATTTGTCTGGTATGTTTTCATTATGTTTATTTTGATAGCATTAGTAAGCTTTTTGCATTTAAAATATAATTTTACAACTTTAACTTTAATCGGCATTAGCATGTGGGGAATAGGACATATGTTCGGAGGTTCAACCTTACTTACAAAAGAAAGACTTTATACATTTGTTATTTTGCCTTTATTTACAACAGGAGACTCTACTGTTTTTAGATACGACCAATTAATGCATTTTTATTTTTATATTGTAGCGACGGTTATGGCATACCAGATTTTAAAAGAGTATTTAAAAAAAGACATTAAATGGCTTCCTGTAGCTGTTTTCCTGGTTTTTATAGGAATGGGAATTGGGGCTCTAAACGAAATTTTTGAATTTCTCACTGTTTTATTTCTTAAGGATACAGGGGTTGGTGGATATTATAATATTGCTTGGGATATTGTTTTTAATACTCTTGGGACTATTGTTGCTGTTGCTTATATTAGTTTTAAGAGAAAAAGTCTTAGTAATTTAAATCCGAATAAAAATTAAAAATGCCAAAAAATAAAGCAAAGGGCAGTAAAGTTGAACGTGAATTATTTCAAGTGTTTATAGAAAATAATTATAGGGCGGTCAGAGTTGCGGGAAGTGGAACAATGGAATATGCTGATTGTGATTTAATTGCTGGCAGAGCAGAAAAAGGCAAAAAATTTTGTGTTGAGGTAAAATCAAGTAAAAAACTATCTATATACATTTCTAAAAAGCAAATTGAAAACTTTATAATTTTCTCAGATATTTTTGGTTTAAAGCCCGTAATAGCAACTAGATTTAACAGAGAAGGGTGGTTTTTTATAAATCCTAAGTACTTAAAAGGCGCTGGAAAAAGTTTTGTTGTTAATATAGAAACAGCAAGAAAAAAAGGCAAAAGATTTAGTCAGTTTTTTGGATGATTTTTTAAGCGAGGTTTTGATTTATAGCAAAAGACAGAAATAATATTCTAATTTGTCTTTTGCTATATTCGGAAGACTTAAATAAGTTGGTAAAAATTTAAGTCTTATGTTATAGAATTTATTAATAATTTATGATTTGATAGGGCTGTAGAAGACTAGTTTAATATATTTTATAGTTTAAATCAACATAATCCTTAAAAAGTTTTTTATGAATTAATTATATGAAAAAAGGCGTAATTATTTTATTTATTGTATTCTGGATTGGTATTAGTTTAATTTCTGCCCAAGAAATTAATTTCAGCTATCCTGGAAATGTTATAGTAGGAAAAGAATTTAACGTTACCTTGTTTTTAATAAATTTTTCTGATGATAACTATGATGTTAAAATAGACATTAAAAATGGAAGTAATTACATTTCAAAAAGATTTTGGGATAACAGATGGAGAGAAAATAGTTGGATGGGCAATGCTATAAACCTTTCTGAAAAAAATAATGAAACCTTCAGACTAAATATTACTGAAAATTATGAAGGTTTAAATAACTTTTCTATAAAAATAAGAAACTCTTTTAATAAAGAATTTAAGTTTTTTTATTTATTAAATATTACCAATTACCATAATTCTTCATCAAATAGCTTTCAAAACAATTCTAATAACTCTCAAAATAAAGGAATTTTTTACAATTTAAGTTGGAGTGAAGAAGATATTGTAAATAATGATGAGTTTAAAATTAAAGTTGCGGTTTTTAATCTAGAAGATAAAGAATATGATGTAAAGTTATGGATTGAAACTGATAAAGTAATTTCAGAGAGATATGATGAAAAAAATAATGAATGGAAATCCGGAATATATTACATAAACGGTTTTTTTAAAGGCCCTGGAAATAAAAACGAAAAAATTAAAATAAGGATTGGTGAGGATAATGTAAATTTTACAGGAGAGGCTAATTTGCTTTTTAGAATTAGAGATGAATCTGAAATAAGTTATAAAATTAATATTTCTGAAAAGAATAATAATAAAAATCGGAATGTTAATCAGCAAAGAATTGATGAAAATAAACAAGAAAATAAAGAAAAGAATGAAACATTGACAGATGCTAAACTTACAGCAAATATTATAAGATTAGGAAAAATAGTAAACAATGAAACTGAAAAAACAGAAAATATAAATACTAACTATATTGTCTACGAATCAAAAACAGAAATAATAAAAAAATACTCTGTTTATGGATTTGCACTTTTATGCGTTGGGTTATGTATTTTGATTGTATGGAGGAAAATGTAGTTGAATTTCACTTAATTTAAATGAGGTGGCATTAATAAATAAAAATGGATCAAAATCTTAGCAAACTTAGCCTTTTTCATAAAAAATTAATAAAGCTTAACATCACTAATCACGATTAAAATCAATAAAAATAATTAACTAATAACAAATAAATAGCTATAATTATAAACCGTCAAAAATTTGATTAATTAACAATATAAAAAATTATTGAAATAAAAATGCCAGAAAACATAGTAAATCAAAGATTTCCTAGCCCGTCATTTTACAGACTAGGAAAAGAATAAAATGACAGAAATAAAAGCTTTATTTATTTTTGAAATATTGGGAAAGCCCGCAGAACATATTAAAAAAAGCCTTGAAGAGCTTATAGATAAACTTGGAAAGCAAAAAGGAATTCAAATAATAAAAAAACAAATTCACGAACCTAAAAAACTTGATGAAGAAAGTAAAAAAGGCAAGACTATTGTTGGAGAAGGATTATTTACAACTTTCGCAGAAGTTGAACTTATTACAGAAAATGTTAACATAATGCTTGCTATTGTTTTGAACATGCTTCCAGCTCATGTTGAAATAATTGAGCCTAGTGAATATAGTTTTAAAAATTTTGAATTAAGTTCTTTATTAACAGAATTAACAGTAAAAATCCATAAATATGACGAAATTGCCAAAGTATTAATGTTTGAGAGAAAAAACATTTTAGATAAATTAAGTGAGACTGAAGAAAGAGTTAGGGAGTTAGAAAAAGAGATTAAGGAGAAGAAAAATGCATAATCTTGTAATTATTAACCAAATAAATAATTAAAGCTGTCTGTTGCTTGTTATCTTAATTAAAAATAATTTATTTAGCTCAGTTTGCTATTATTTATTATCTTTTATTTTTATTAAAGTAGTTACTAAACCCTATCCAACCTTCCAGCAACTTCTTCGGAAGGTTCAGTCCTCTTCTTAAATCTCTCAGACTTTTCTCTTAAAATTTCTTCTGGAGATTTTAATTTCTGTCTTTTTCTTATTTTCCAGATTATATATATGATTATTAAAAATAAAATTATTAATAAGATAATTCCGATTATCTTAGATAAATTTGATTTTTTTTGTTCAATGCATGAGCCAATACAACAAGGGCCTTCTAAACTACTTACTGTTTCTCCATTGCAAATCTCACTCTCTTCACACAAAATACCTATTTGTGAACAATTTAAACTGCTTTCTTTTTTAGCATCTTTAATTTTAACCTCTGATTTGTTGGTTGTTACATTAAAGAAAACTGGAAGATAAAAAACGGTTTCTGAAGATTCTGCTTTTATCTGGCCTTCTAACTTTTTTCCCTCTGTTTTTGATACTGATATTGTTAAATTAATAACCCGTGTTTTATTTGGCTCTAACAACCCTATATTTTTTGGGTTTATTATTGCATCCAAATTACTAGATAGCGTTAAATTTTCTATTTTTTTGTTTCCTGTATTTCTTATTATTACCGTAAAATAATATTTAGCTTCAATCGTTATTGTTCCTTCTAAGATATAGGGAATAAATTCTAGTTTTAATTCTCTTGTTTCATTTATCTTTTTTATCAGAAAGACAGGAATTTCATAACCATTAATGATTATTTTTGATTGTTGAGGAAGTAATTCTGGAAGTTTAAATTTAATAGTTTCTTCAACTTGTTCTATTAAGGATAAATTTTTAGTTTCTCCTGTTGTTTCAAACTTTGCTGTTAAAGGAGTATTTCCATATAAACTTTTAACTTTAACTGAAAAATCTTTATTTGGAATAATAAATCCAGGATTAAATGATAGATCAGAAGTATTTTTGAATTCTACTTTAATTGGTTTTATTATAGTATCCGGATTTATTTCTCCTCTCTCTAAATAACTAGTATCCTGAATTCTAAAACTATAGTTTCCTGGTTGTTTTGGCAAGATAGCATAAAAATAATAAATATTATTCTGTTTTGTTAGATCCTTAATAACAGGCTCTGGATGCGCTTTTCCATCTTTGTATATAAAAATATTATCTGAGATTAAAGAAATAAAATTTCCAGTTATCTTAGCTTGAAGAGTCTCTTGCGGCTGATAAGAGTCTTTTGAAAAGGTTATTTCTATGGCTGAAATTGATGGCAGCATGAATAGAAATAAAATTGCCAATAAAAATATCAAAAATACTTTCAGCTCTTTTTTCAGTTTCATGTAATAAAATAAGAATTAAGATTAATAAATGTTTAGATATTTATTTTCTATAATAAGTTTTTTAATACCAAGATTAATTAAAAAGATTAGTGAAGATTGGTTTACAAAAACTGAGAGAATGGTAAAATTAGTTTTAGATGAGTTATTTACTTATCTCTCTCAATCTTTTCATAGTTTCTTCGAATTCTTTATCTTTCTCTCCTGCTCTTGGAGTTGCTCTCTGCATTATTCTTTGTTGAGAAGCAAATGGTGGAGAAAACGGACGAGTGATGGGAAAAGTTGCTCCGGGGGGCCTTGAAAAAGGCTTTTGCTTTCCAACTTTATAATCACTTTTATATTTAAAAATCCAAATTTTCAATTGATTTCTAAAAAGAATTGCTAGTATAACAAGTATGATAAGAATTACAAGCAAAATTATTAATAAATAATTTGATTTTTTAACTTCTTTAGCTCCACAACAAACTTCTCCAAGGTTACAAGAGTATTGCGAATTTTCTTCTTGGGCTTCAGAACAAACATCTTTACAATAAAAACCAGCTTGTTCACATTCTGTTTCTGTAACTATTTCTCTGCAATCTCCAATACAGCAATCGCTTGTATCAGATGCTGTAATCCTCTCTCCAGCACACTCCTGATTCAGCCCACACACAATCCCTTTTTTTTCAGAACATGTTGGCTCTTGTTGTCTAATTTTACAACAAACTTGTGCAGGACTTGAACAATAATAATTATCTAAAGTATTAGTTAAATCACAATCTCCAATTGAA